>JAESRG010000155.1 GCA_016764785.1 Paracoccaceae bacterium | reverse complement strand
TCGGCAGGTTTTGGCGCGGGTTGTGGCGATGCTAAAGGCAAAAGGTCTGACGCCTGTGGTGGCGTTGGAAATGGAGTTCTATCTGGTTGACCCCGTCGACGGGCAGCCTCTGTCACCCAAATCGCCGGTTACCGGCAAACGACTGACCGGAGACCGGATTTTGTCGCTTGAAGATATCGACCATTTCGATGGGTTTTTTGCTGATGTATATGCAGCCTGCGCTGATTACGGCATTCCGGCAGACGCCGCGATTTCTGAGGGCGGGGCAGGGCAGTTTGAGATCAATCTGCTGCATATCGACGACTCGTTACGGGCCGCTGATAACGCGCAGTTCTTTAAGCGGATCGTTAAGGGCGTGGCGCGCAAACATGGGTTTGCCGCCAGTTTTATGGCCAAACCTTATCTTGATCGGGCCGGAAGCGGTATGCATGTGCATTTCAGTATGCTCGACACTGCGGGTGACAATATTTTCAACGATGGCAGTGACGCCGGAAGCGAGGCAATGCGCCACGCGGTGGCGGGGTTGCTGGATTGTATGGCCGGGTCAACCTTGATTTTCGCACCACATTTGAATTCATACCGCCGACTTTGCCCGGGTGCGCATGCCCCGACAGGCATCGGCTGGGGGTATGAAAATCGGACCACTGCAATCCGAATTCCGGGGGGGCTGCCAGCCGCGCGGCGCATTGAGCACCGCGTGTCTGGCGCTGACGCCAACCCCTATTTGCTGGTGGCCGCAATTTTGGCGGGTGCTTTGCATGGCCTAAATCGCGGGACAGCGCCAGCCGATCCAATCACAGGCAACGCGTATGAGGCTGATCTTGAGCAGCTGCCAGCCGATTGGCAATCGGGCATTGTGGCGTTTGAAGGCAACGCGGTTATTCCGCAGCTTATGTCGGCACAATTCCACCAGATGTTCAGCGCTATCAAGCGGCAGGAACTGAACGGTTTTGCCGATCGGATGAGCAATTTTGAAATCGGAACTTATCTTGAATCTATCTAGGTTTCGTCTTTTCACTTGCTTTCCGAATGGTTTCGGTGACGATTATATACAAAGTTCTAACAGGGAGAAGAAAATGAGAAACCGGATTTCACTTGCGGTTGTGGCCATGCTTATGGGGACAACGGCGATTGCGCAGGACAATGTTTTGCACATCTACAACTGGTCGGATTACATCGCTGAAGACACTATTGAAAAATTCACCGAGGCCACCGGCATTGAGGTGACGTACGATGTCTATGACAGCAACGAAGTGCTAGAGGCCAAAATTCTGGCTGGTCGTTCTGGCTATGATATTGTGGTGCCGACCTCTGATTTCTTGCAACGCCAAATTGCAGCCGGCGCTTATATGGAACTGGATAAATCACTGCTGCCAAATCTGGTGAATATGGATGCAGACCTGATGGCCGCTGCCGCGCATTACGACGCCGACAACGCGCATGCGGTGATTTATATGTGGGGCACTACTGGTATCGGCTATAACACCGCGATGATTGCTGAACGTCTGGGCGAAGATTATGAAGTCGACAGCTGGGCGCTGGTGTTTGATCCTGAAATTGTTGCCAAGCTGGCGGATTGTGGCGTTTCAATGCTTGATGCGCCGTCTGAGATGATTCCAGCTGCGATGAATTATGCTGGTCTCGACCCAAGTTCAACCGACAAGGCTGATTTTGAGGCCGGTGCTGCGGTGTTACAGGCGGTTCGCCCATACATCCGGTATTTCCATTCATCGCAATATATCAATGACTTGGCAAATGGTGACACCTGTGTGGCCGTGGGTTGGTCGGGTGATGTTTTTCAAGCGCTTTACCGCGCTGAGGAGGCTGAAAACGGTGTCGAAATTGGGTATGTGATTCCGAATGAGGGCGCGTTGCAGTGGTTTGACATGTTGGCCATTCCTGCTGATGCGCCGCACCCTGAAAATGCCCACGCCTTCATTAACTTTGTGATGGATGCGCAGATCACTGCGGATATCACCAACTATGTTTGGTATGCGAACGCCAATGCGGCATCAATGCCGTTGGTTGATCCGGATATTACCAGCGATCCGGGCATTTTCCCGACCGAGGCTGCAAGTGCGGGCCTTTGGGGCGCGACGGTTTACGATGCGCGCACTGATCGCACCGTAACCCGCATGTGGACACGGATCAAAACCGGTCAATAAATCGCAACGGGGGCGTTTTGGCGCCCCCCAACGCCTGAGGTCCAAATGATCACACCAAGTATTGCAGCTGACGCCAAACCTTGGCGTGCCAGAACTGAAACACCGTTTGTGCGTGTTACCAACCTGACCAAAAAATTTGGCGAAGTGGCGGCGGTGGACGACATTTCGCTGGATATTTACAAGGGAGAGCTGTTTTGCCTGCTGGGCGGATCAGGGTGCGGCAAGTCAACTTTGCTGCGGATGCTGGCAGGGTTTGAAACGCCGACATCGGGTCAGATACTGATCGACGGACAAGACATGGCAAATGTTGCTGCCAATCAACGCCCCACCAATATGATGTTCCAGTCCTACGCGTTATTCCCGCATATGACGGTTGAGAAAAACGTGATTTACGGGTTGTTACGCGAAGGCGTGCCCAAGGTCGAAGCGCAGGATCGGGTCGCTGATATGCTGCGGTTGGTCAAGCTGGACGGTTTTGCCAAACGCAAACCACATCAGCTTTCGGGGGGGCAACAACAACGGGTCGCACTGGCGCGATCATTGATTAAACAACCTAAATTGCTGTTGCTGGACGAACCATTGGGGGCGCTCGATAAAAAACTGCGTGAGGAAACCCAGTTCGAGTTGATTAAAATTCAGGAAGATCTCGGCGTGACCTTTATCGTTGTAACGCACGATCAAGAAGAGGCAATGACCTTGTCGACCCGGATCGGTGTGATGGATGCCGGGAAAATTGAACAGGTTGGTGAACCGCGCGAGATTTACGAAACACCCAATTCAAAGTACGTGGCCGATTTTATCGGATCCGTAAATGTTTTTGATGCCAAGGTTGAGATCGCCGCGCCTGATATGATGCGCGTTAATGCCGATATAGGCCCGATTCTGACCGAACCGATGTCTGGGCTGACTGCCAATCAAACTGTGCATGTCGCTGTGCGACCTGAACGGATTCACCTGTCACGCGACAAGGTTGAGGCCGATAACTCGATGGCTGGTGTCGTTCAGGAAGTCGCCTATCTGGGTAATATTTCAGTCTATCATGTGGTGTTGGAGAACGGTCATCAGATCAAGGTTTCGGCGGCCAACTCGCTGCATGATGACAACCCGATCACATGGGACGAAAACGTATTTGTCAGCTGGAGCGCCGCCGCAAACCGCGTGTTAACCCGATGAAATCGTTCCTGTCAAAACTCGGATTTTCGGGCCGTGGGTTGGTGATTGCTGTGCCAACCGTGTGGTTGGTGGCGTTTTTTCTGATCCCGTTTCTGGTCGTATTGAAGATATCAGTTTCTGAACCACGTATCGCGATTCCGCCTTATGCGCCGCTGTGGGAAACTGTGAATGGTGCGATTAAATTCAACATTAATTTCGAAAATTACGCCTATATGTGGGAGGATAGTCTTTACGTTAACGCCTATCTCAGCTCGGTTAAAATCGCGGCGATTTCCACCATTTTGACGCTGATAGTTGGCTATCCGATGGCCTATTATATTGCCCGCAGCCCTGAACCGCGCCGCTCAATCTTACTGCTGTTGATTGTGCTGCCGTTCTGGACCTCGTTTTTGCTGCGGGTTTATGCGTGGATCGGGATTTTGAAAACCAAAGGTGTGATAAACCATTTCCTGTTATCTGTGGGCATCATCGACGAGCCGATCATTATGATGCAAACTGATTTTGCCGTCTATGTCGGCATTGTTTACACCTATCTGCCGTTTATGATTCTGCCGCTTTACGCTAATCTGGTTAAGCTTGATAACAGTTTGTTGGAAGCCTCAACCGACCTTGGCGCAGGGCGGGTTTCTACGTTTTTCCGCATCACTTTTCCACTGTCATGGCCGGGGGTTCTGGCGGGGTCAATGCTGGTGTTCATTCCGGTGATTGGCGAATTTGTGATCCCGACCTTGCTGGGCGGGCCAGACACGTTGATGATCGGCAAAGTTTTGTGGAACGAGTATTTCAGCAACCGTGATTGGCCGGTGGCCTCGGCTGTTGCTATGGTGATGCTAATCGTGATGGTGATTCCGATTATGATCTTGCAAAACGCGCAAAACCGCGAGGCCAAGACATGAAAATCAGGTTTTTGCCCATTGCCGCACTGCTGGGGTTCATCTTTTTGTATGGGCCAATTCTGTCGCTGATTATCTATAGCTTTAATGAAAGCAAACTGGTCACTGTTTGGGGCGGATTTTCAACCAAATGGTATGGTGAGCTGTTTCGCAACGAACAGATTATGGGCGCGGCCCTGCTAAGCCTGAAAATCGCGGCGATCAGTGCAACGGTGGCCACGGTGCTGGGCACGATGATGTCGATGGTGCTGGTTCGGTTTGGAAAAGTGCGGGCGCGCGGTTTGCTGTCGGGCATGATTACCGCACCTTTGGTGATGCCTGAGGTGATCACTGGCCTATCGTTGCTGCTGCTTTTCGTGGCGATGGAAACCATGTTCGGCTGGCCTGCGGGGCGCGGGCTGACCACGATATTGATTGCTCATATCACATTTTGCATGGCGTTTGTGACGGTGGTGGTGCAATCGCGACTGGTTGACATGGATAACTCGATTGAGGAAGCCGCGCTTGACCTTGGTGCCAGCCCTTTGCGGGTATTTTTTGACATTACCTTGCCGATGATCGCGCCGGCATTGATTGCGGGCTGGCTGCTGGCCTTTACCCTGTCGCTTGACGATCTGGTGGTTGCCAGTTTTGTGTCAGGGCCAGGCGCAAGCACCCTGCCGATGGTAATATTTTCAAAGGTTAAACTAGGGGTTAGCCCCGATATCAACGCGCTGGCCAGTCTGATTATTCTGGTGGTTTCGGTCGGCATTGTCGCCGCCGCGTTGATCTTGCAAAGAAAGCCCAAAACATGAGCACTGGCGATCAGGCGTTTCGCGCCACCAACAATAATGAACGTTGGCATGAGATGACCTACGGTGGGGCGCTGTCGTTTTTGCGTCGCCGTTATACGCGGGATTTGACGGGTGTTGATGTGGCGGTCAGCGGCGTGCCGTATGATGCGTCGGTCACCAATAGGTCGGGTTGTCGGCTGGGGCCGCGCGCCATTCGGGCGGCATCAACGCAACTGGCTGAACTTGATGCTTTTCCGTTCGGGTTTGACCCGTTTGGAACGCTGTCGGTGGTGGATTATGGCGATTGCATGCTTGACCCGCATCACCCCGAAACCATCCCAGATGCGATTCAGGCCCACGCGGCAAAAATCATTGAAAACGGCACAAAAATGCTGACCTTTGGCGGTGACCATTTTATTGCTTATCCGTTGCTCAAAGCCCATGCGGCCAAACATGGCCCCATCGCGCTGATCCAATTTGATGCCCATTGCGACACTTGGGAAGACGACGGAAAAACGCTGGATCACGGTACAATGTTTGCCCGCGCAGCGGCTGAGGGCGTGATTGATGTCAGCAAATCAACCCAAATTGGTCTGCGGACATTCAATGACAGCGATCATGGTTTTGAAATCTTGACCGCGCCGTGGGTGCATCGCAACGGCATCGACGCGGCGCTTGAAATCATCACCCAGCGGGCTGGCGATGCGCCGGTTTACATCTCGTTTGACGTTGACGGGCTTGATCCGGCCTTTGCGCCCGGCACAGGCACGCCCGTAATGGGCGGTCTTGCAAGTTGGCAAGCGCTTGAACTTATCCGCGGGCTTGGCGGGCTTAACCTTGTGGGCATGGACGTTGTGGAGGTCTCGCCCCCCTATGACCATGCCGAAATCACTGCCCTTGCGGCGGCAACTGTTGCCCATGACTTCTTGTGCCTTCTGGCTTTGAAAAAGGGCGCTACACCCAAAAAAGTCGGGAGACTTTAATATGAAGATTCCAACATCAATGGCCTATGTCAGTAAAATGCCAGAAGCCCTGCAAGAATGGCTGGATGGTCGCCGGATCGAAGAGGTCGAGTGTATTATCGGCGACATTCCTGGTATTTCGCGCGGCAAGGCTATGCCTTCCAAAAAATTCAGCCGCAATGAACGGGTGTTCATGCCTCAGTCGATCTTTTTCCAGACGATTGACGGCAATTATGTCGATATGGACATTAAAAACCAGTGGACCGAGGCTGACATGTTGTTGATTCCGGATTATTCCACCGCGACCGCCGCGCCGTGGGCCGGTGATGTCACCATTCAGGTAATCCATGATGTCGAAGACATGGAGGGCAACCCCGTTGAGGTCGTGCCGCGCAACCTGCTGAAAAAAATCATCGGCCTGTATGCAGCCAAAGGCTGGACGCCGGTTATTGCACCGGAAATTGAATTCTATCTGACCCAGCCAAATCACAATCCCAATCACCCGATTGAACCCCCGATGGGGCGCACCGGCCGTCGGGTTGCCTCGCGGCAGGCCTATTCGATGGTGGCGGTTGATGATTATGGCAAGGTTATCGACGACATTTATGATTTCGCTGAGGCACAGGGCTATGAAATCGACACCATTATTCAAGAAGGCGGTGCCGGTCAGGTTGAAATCAACTTGGTGCACGGCGACCCGATTAAGCTGGCCGATCAGGTATTTTTCTTCAAACGCATGATCCGCGAGGCCGCGTTGCGCAACGATTGTTACGCCACATTTATGGCCAAGCCAATGCAGGACGAACCCGGCAGCGCCATGCATATCCACCAAAGTATTCTTGATGACGACGGCAAGAATATCTTTAGTGATGCGGACGGCAAGGCCACTGGCCTGTTCTATAACTATCTGGCAGGGCTGCAAAAATACGTGCCACACGCCATCAGCCTGTTTGCACCATATGTGAATTCTTATCGCCGTTATGTGGCCAGTGGCTCGGCCCCGATCAATCTGGAATGGGGCGAAGATAACCGCACCACCGGCATTCGCATTCCGATTTCTGACCCCGAGGCACGGCGTATTGAAAACCGCGTGGTGGGCATGGATTGCAACCCCTATCTGGGCATCGCGGCAACGCTGGCGTGTGGATATCTGGGCATGACATTGGGTCTTGAACCCCGCAAAGCCGTGACAGGTGAGGCATATGACGCCGATTACGCCCTGCCGCGCAGCTTGCTGGAAGGCTTGGACAAATTCGATGAGGCCCCCGAGCTGAAGGAACTATTGGGCGAGGAATTCTGCAAAGTCTATACTGCCCTGAAACGTCACGAGGCTGAATCGTTCTTGCAAGTTATCAGCCCATGGGAGCGCGAACACCTGTTGCTGAACGTATGATCGACCTGCTTTTTGCGAATGACAAAGCCGGAGAATATCCGGCGTCATATTACGCGGCCGTGTCCGACTTTTTGGCCCCCTTTGCGGCGCTCAAGGGTGATACAAGGGCGGATGTTTGCGTGGTTGGCGCTGGCTATACTGGCCTGTCCACCGCGTTGCATTTGGCTGAGGCCGGCTTTGATGTGGTCTTGCTTGAAGCGCAGCGCGTTGGCTTTGGTGCTTCGGCTGAAGATTTTGATTAGTCGGCAAAGATTGATTTTTTATACCATTATCGCCCTGGTGGACATCCTTGGCCCGGTGCACTCGCGCCGGAATGCTTTGTTGTGGCAGGGTTTTCATTTTGGCCTGCAAAACCGGCTCTACATTGCGTACCGTGACCGGCAGAGCTGCCCCGGCACGGCGCTCAATTATGCCAAAATGGCTGGAAAATTTGATTAGCGGCGGAAAGGCATCCGTATGGGTGCTTAAGGGAAAGCGCTCTGCATTTTGT
>JAESRG010000154.1 GCA_016764785.1 Paracoccaceae bacterium | reverse complement strand
CAGCGCTACGTTTCGACACAACCCCGCATCCAGCGGCCCTGCCCCCTCAACCTGCGCCCGCACCCATTCAGCGCCAGCGCGGGTTTTTCCGGCCCCTCGTCCACCCAGAATGACCCACGTTGTCCATTCCCCTTCGGGCGGCAGCTGGTGCCCCAACGCCCATAGCTCAAACAGCCAAGGCAGGGACACCAGCGCATTAGGGCTTAGATCCGATAACGCGTCACTTAGCGCGTCACGATCCAGCCCGCTTAGATAATCGATCACGGATTTCGCCTCTGGCGGCGTCAAGGTCGAGCGCAGTAAATCCTGCGGCTCCGTCACTCGTATCGCGTTTGCCAAGGGCCACCTCTAGGTCAATTATCTGTTGCAATGTTTTGAAATGCGAGGCGATCATGTCTTTCTGTTTGGCGGCGGTGTCCTCAGACCCCAGCCCAGCCTCCAGTCTTTCAATGAACGTCTCAAGACCTCGCATCAGGCGGCGATAAACGAACCGCGCCGAACGCAAAGCATCCTTGCTGGGCGAGCCAGCAGGGCGTTTTTTGTGTGTCATGTATTGTAAGCTTTCATGTGCTCCGCATCGGGGCAAAAACGAAAAAAGTGGTCCGCCTTTCGACTAAACCACTTGCCCATTTCTTCCAGCTTGCACAAGTTATACCCTCAAGCGTTCGCAGAGTCAACAACTAAATTCTAGGTTGCGCGCTCGTAGGGTGGGTGCTCGCACCCACCGTCACGTCAACCAATTGATTTAATTACTATTTTCAATCGCACGCCACCGTGCAACATTTGCATTATGATCTGCATTGGTGGTTGCAAACGCATGCCCACCGGTGCCATCTGCCACAAAAAACAGGTATGGCGTGTTGTCAGGATTCGCAGCCGCAGCAATTGCAGCCCGCCCCGGATTCGCAATCGGCGTTGGCGGCAAACCAGAAATCAAATAAGTATTATACGGCGTTTCACGATCCAACTCGCTCCTGCGCAAACCACGGCCCAGTTTTTCGCGCCCCAGCGTGATGCCATAAACCACTGACGGGTCAGTCTGTAACCGCATGCCGCGTTCCAACCGGTTGATAAATACGCTGGCAACCTGTCGGCGTTCTTCGGCTAATCCGGTTTCTTTCTCAATGATCGACGCCAAAATCAGTAATTCTTCAGCCGTATTCACTGGTAGATTTGGCATTCGGCCAATCCACGCCGCTGTCAGAATATCCAACTGCGCCTCGGTCATGGTTTCAATAATGGAGTCTCGCGACGCCCCGCGCCCAAACAGATAAGTATCGGGCGCTAATGACCCTTCAGGCGGGATGTCGGCAATCTCGCCGGTCAGGATCGGATCCTCCAGCAAAACCTGAACAACTTCAAAGCTGCTCAGCCCCTCGGGAATTGTCACTTTGTACTGGATTGAGCGGCCAGAGCTGATCAGCAACAGAATGCCTTCCATCGAGGCCCCAGCCGGAATCTCGTATTCCCCGAATTTCAACTGCGAGGCCAGCCCTGAATACCGCGCGCCCAGCCGAAAGATCTGTTCGTTTTCAATTGCGCCGCCAGCAACCAGACGCGGGGTGATGTCAGAAAGGTTGTCGCCAGAATCCACTGTAATCAACAGCGGTTCTACCAATGGCCCCGCCACATAGAACTGCGACCGCCCCCAGCTGACGACAACAGCCAGCGCAATCATGCCAAAAATGATAAGCGTCAGCGCATTCGCCGCCAGTGATTTCCGCATTGTCTAGTCGTCCATCTTCTTGAAAATAAGCGAGGCATTGGTGCCCCCAAACCCGAACGAGTTGCTCAGCACCACGTCGATCTTCCGTTTCACCGCCTTATTGGGCGCAAGGTCCAACGTGGTTTCAACATCCAGATTATCCAGATTGATGGTTGGCGGTGCGATCTGGTCGCGAATTGCCAGAATTGAGAAAATCGCCTCAACCGCGCCCGCAGCGCCCAGCAAATGCCCGATGGCTGATTTAGTCGACGACATCGTCGCCTTGCTATCCTCGCCCAACAACCGCGTCACAGCGCCCAGCTCAATGGTATCAGCCATTGTCGACGTGCCATGCGCGTTAACATAATCAATGTCGTCAGGTTCCAGCCCAGCGCGTTTCAACGCAGCCGTCATAGACCTGAACCCGCCATCGCCATCCGGCGCAGGGGCCGTAATATGATATGCATCGCCTGACAGGCCATAACCCACAACCTCAGCGTAAATTTTGGCGCCGCGCGCCTTAGCGTGTTCATATTCTTCCAGAACCACGACGCCAGCACCCTCGCCCATCACGAACCCGTCGCGATCACGATCATAAGGGCGGCTGGCCGATTTTGGATCATCCGAGCGCCCCGTCGACAGCGCCCTGCATGCGTTAAAACCCGCAACGCCCACCGCACAGATCGGCGCCTCTGCGCCACCGGCAACCATCACGTCAGCGTCGTCCAGCATGATCAGCCGTGCCGCATCACCAATGGCGTGCGCGCCGGTTGAACAGGCGGTCACAACTGCATGGTTCGGGCCCTTAAAGCCAAATCTGATTGAAACCTGCCCCGAGCAAAGATTGATCAGCGATCCCGGAATGAAAAATGGCGATACCCGCCGTGGCCCGCGTTCTTTCAACAGAATCGCGGTATCAGCGATATAGCTCAAGCCACCGATGCCAGACCCGATCATCACGCCAGTGCGTTCACGATCTTCGTCAGATTCGGGCAACCAGCCAGAATCTTCAACCGCTTGGGTGGCGGCACACATGGCATACAGAATAAACGGATCAACTTTGCGCTGGTCCTTTTTTGGCATCCAGTCGTCGGGGTTGAACGTGCCGTCTGATCCGTCGCCATAAGGCACTTCACAGGCATAATCCGTTGCGAACCCTGTGGTATCAAACTTGGTAATTGGCCCAGCGGCCGATTGCCCGTCCAGCAACCGCTCCCAGGTTTTTTCAACTCCACATGCCAATGGAGAAAGCATCCCCATACCGGTGACTACTACTCGCCGCATATTATCCCCCGAAAATTCATTTTCACTGGCTGCAACTTACCCTATCTCAACCGACAGGGGCAAGGCTTTGCATGAGCGCTTGCCATTTCTAAGCGATCAAATGTCATGCTTCTGACCGCCCTACCGCCATATTCAGTGTCAATTATGGCTGTTTGTGCAGGTCTGGCTGAAAAACATTCCCTCCAAACATGAAAACGGCGCCCAAAAGGACGCCGCTTTCTGAATTCTTTAAACGAGATTTATGTGTTCTCGGTCACGTATTTGACTGCATCGCCAAAGGACTGAATGGTTTCAGCAGCGTCGTCAGGGATTTCGATGCCGAATTCCTCTTCAAATGCCATCACCAGCTCAACAGTGTCCAGGCTGTCGGCGCCAAGATCATCAATGAAAGACGCAGCTTCAATAACTTTGCCTTCTTCAACGCTCAGGTGCTCTACAACAATTTTACGCAGGCGATCTGTAATGTCGCTCATGATATTTTCCTCACTCAATGGTTTAGAACGGCACTGCCATTCTGCTTCGGTTTTCATTCGGGTCGCCTGTATGGCGGCGCTGCCAATTGCCAATACTGCACAAGCACCGCAGGCACAGCCCCCGGAAACACTCGTGACGCGCTATAACATACTGTGGTAACTTGGCAAGTTATTTTCAGATTTCAACCGGACTTATCCAACTTTAGAAAGATTTTCTTCAATCGGCAAATGCCCGCCAGCTAACGGAAATACACCTTTCCCAGTTAGCTTTGAGGGGATTTGCAAAGAACCGGTTAACAATAATTGCGCAAACACCTGTTTGTAATCTTGGCCGCAAAGCATTTAAAACATCGCCATACCACCATTAACGTGCAAGGTCTGGCCCGTTACGTATCCGGCCTCTGGCCCTGCCAGATAAACAGCCGCGGCAGCGATCTCGTCAGCCGTCCCCATGCGCCCCATCGGCACGCCGGTCAGCAAAGCTGATTTCTGATCATCCGTCAGCTTGTCGGTCATTGCCGTGGTAATGAACCCCGGCGCAATCGCATTCACCGTGATGCCGCGCGACGCAACTTCATAAGCAACTGATTTACCCATGCCAATCACCCCTGCCTTAGAGGCCGCATAATTTGCTTGCCCGGGGTTTCCCGTCACGCCAACAATGCTGGAAATATTGATAATACGTCCCCAGCGGGCTTTCATCATTGGGCGCATCACGGCCCGCATCAAAATCATGGTTGAGGTCAGGTTGATGTCCAACACTGTGTCCCACTCATCATCTTTCATACGCATGAAAAGGTTGTCTTTGGTGACGCCAGCGTTATTCACCAGAATATCCAGCCCGCCCATCGCCTCAATTGCGGCTTTGGGTAATGCTGCCACAGCCTCGCGATCCGACAGATTACACGGCACCACATATGCGCGCTCGCCAAGCTCAGCCGCCAGTGCGTTCAGCGGGTCAACCCGTGTGCCAGACAAAGCAACAGTCGCCCCCTGCCCGTGCAGCGCCCTGGCGATCGCCCCGCCAATGCCGCCCGATGCACCTGTTACCAGTGCGGTTTTTCCTGTTAAATCAAACATGCCTTGCTCCTAATGCTGCCTTTAATCATTCTATAAATCGTAACACAGCCAGAGTCATCCCCGTCAGCGTCTAGTCTTCCGCTGTACGTCAAACTGCTTATCCAGAATTTTTCTAAATTTATCAAAATCTGCAGGGTCATCTGAGGTAAGTATCTTTTTATACGCGGCACTGCCCGATTTACCGATTTTCAAATGCACGGAATAAGCTTTGATTGCTTTCAAATGTGTTTTTTCCAGTGCTGATAAATGCGTCACACAGGTATCGCATTTTCCAGCGTGTTGAAGGGCATTTTCTGAAATCGTAACCCATTCGTACTGCGGAGCAGTGCTGTGCGCAGCCGTGGGATATTTGGCTAACTCTATGAATGCTCTTTGAACCAGAGTTGCATATTTTTTACTCGCCTTGGCGATTCGGAGATGTTTCTGAATGTGTTTTAGTCGCGCTTGATATTCTGATCGAAAATTCCTCACACCAAAATGAAAATTGTTGTCGACCGAGATGAAATTCAAAAGGTCATAGTTGGCTTCGTCACTGTTGGGGCCATAAAAAGGCGCTGATTTGGCTAAACACTCGAAGTACTTACTGACGTTTCCCTGTGGCCATTCGATCGGCATCAAAACTGCTTTTTTGAACACCTCCACAGCCTCGACAACCCCTTTGCCAGCTTGGGTGATGATCTTACTGTGCTTGGTATCTTGCTTAAGTGTGTCCCACTCGGAATCGCCTTTCTTTTGCTGTTGAACTTGCCTGCCATAGGCATATACGTTTTCGACTTGTTTTGCGGTTTTGATTGCCTTTTTAGCTTTAAAAAAAGCATTTAGCGCCCTGTGTGCTGATGTTGACATAAAATTTTCTTTCAAATTGTATTATAAAAACAAAAATGGAGCGTAACCGAAAATGCGGTTACGCTCCATTTTATCTAGTGATCTCAGCGTGACCATCAATACCACACACGATCAACTTTTTGTCAGAACCACGATGGGTCGAAAACTTCTTAGCCCAGAACAGCTGCAATATCGCTCGGCTTGCCAACTGCCTTACAGCCAATGCTGCGGTCAATTCGGCGGATCATACCTGACAGGGCTTTGCCCGCGCCAACCTCGATCATCTCATCAACGCCATTTTCGGCCATCCACAGAACCGACTCGCGCCAGCGCACCGATCCGGTCACTTGGTCAACCAGCAGATTACGGATCAACAGCGGCGCGTCCACCGCAGCAGCAGCAACATTGGCCACCACCGGTACGCTTGGTGCCTTAAAGTCGACCTCCGCCAACGCAGCTTCCATAACTTCGGCCGCAGGGGCCATCAGCGCACAATGGAATGGCGCAGACACTGGCAAAATAATTGCCCGCTTTGCGCCCGCTTCTTTGGCCAGCACACAGGCCCGTTCAACCGCAGCCTTGTGGCCAGAAACCACCACCTGCCCCGGGTCATTATCATTTGCCGCCTGACAAACTTCGCCTTCAGCAGCCTGTTCAGCCACCGCTTGCGCTGCAGCAAAATCAAGCCCCAGCAAAGCCGCCATCGCGCCAACGCCAACCGGCACTGCCGCCTGCATGGCTTTGCCACGAATTTTCAACAACCGCGCGGTGTCGGCCAGTGAAATCACACCCGCCGCACAAAGCGCCGAATATTCACCCAAGGAATGCCCCGCCACAAACGCCGCGTCGGTGATTTGAACGCCCTCAGCATTCAACGCCGCCATCGCCGCCATTGAGGTCGCCATAAGCGCGGGTTGTGCGTTTTCGGTTAGGGTCAGGTCAGCAATATCGCCATTCCAAATCAGTCCCGACAGGTCTTGCCCCAGCGCGTCATCAACTTCTTGAAACACCGCTTTGGCAGCCGGATAAGCCGCGGCCAACTCCTGCCCCATGCCGATCGCTTGCGCCCCTTGACCGGGGAAAATAAATGCTTTTGTCATGGGAACCTCACCTGTGATACGTGTTGCCAGAATTTATATCCCGAGCCAGCACGGAATGACAACATAATCCTGCCCACAAAGGCCAAACACATGAGCGACTATAAAACCACCCTGCCTGAGGGCTTTCGTTTCCACCATGTCGGGGTGCCCGTTAGCACCCCTGTGCCAAACATGCGCTATATCCCGCACCTGAAATTTTCAGTGACGGGGTATGACAGTTCGCCGTTCAAATATGAATGGATGTATTTCGACGATGATTGCCCCCTGCCCGAGGTCGTCAAAACCAAACCGCATCTGTGCTTTGAAGTTGATGATCTGGACGCCGCCATAAAAGGCTATGAAATCCTGATCGCCCCCACCAGCCCCGTGCCAGAACTGCGCGTCGCGTTTATTCTGCATGACGGCGCACCGATTGAGTTGTTGGAGATTGTTGGCTAGTTGCCTATTGGACCAAATCGCGAAGCCGCAAATAAATCTCTTCAATCTGGCCTGTATCGTTTCGAATCTCGGCGTCGTTCTGCGAAATCCAAAGTTGTTGTCCGTTCACTCTTGCTGCCAAAGAAAGGCGGGTTTGATCAGCGTTTCCCTCTGCGCAGTAAACTGTATTTGGCTCAGGGTTTGGTGGATGGCACACCGCATATCTGTCGGATATTACCTGTAAAAACAATTGTATTTGCTCGTAATTCAGTATCTCGCGAGCTTCCCCATATAACCCGTCAATATGTCCACGTCGTAACACCTTTGTTCCATCACGAAACGATGCAAAGGCCAGTGAATAATAGCGATCATCACTGTAAATTCGCCACTCAGTTATGCCTTGAAATGGGTGTGAGATGTATCCAAGGTCTTTCCTGAACTCTATATAATCGAGATCGCGGTCAGGAAACTCTCCGTCATGCGCGCACCCAAGCAAAGCCAACAGCCCTAGAACTGAAAACGCCTTCATTACTACATTCATTACAAAACCCTCCAAATCACTCCACAACCATACCACGCTCCTCCCTCACATCAATCGCCCCAATTTTAATTCGCTCAAATATTCCAAGAGAGGACAGCGCCCACTCCATGCTTGCATTCCCCCGCCACACCCTTATAAGCCCCCAATCCCCTGCACTAACTTGTCGCGGATGCCTCTCGTATGCGGATGGGGGATTTCAACGCCGCATGTTGAAGCACGCTTATAAATAAAGGAATATGATATGGCGCTCTATGAGCACGTATTTATCTCCCGTCAGGACCTGTCGAACACACAGGCCGAAGGGTTGATCGAACATTTTGGCGGTATTCTGACCGACAACGGCGGCAAAGTCGTTGATTCAGAATATTGGGGCCTTAAAACAATGGCTTACAAAATCAACAAAAACCGCAAAGGCCACTATGCTTTTGTAAAATCAGATGCGCCTTCCGCTGCCGTTAAGGAAATGGAACGCCTGAT
>JAESRG010000153.1 GCA_016764785.1 Paracoccaceae bacterium | reverse complement strand
TGTCGGCGCCGTCTTCCAGATAGACGCGGTTCACCTGTTTGCCTGCGGGGCCTGTTTGGTGGGTGACCAATGTGCGGCCCATCATTTTTTGGGCTTCATCTGCGGTATATCTGAGGCCAACGATAAACTCGCTCCCCACGCGTTTGCGGATGGCAGAAAGAACATCCATCGGAAACCTGAGACGGTTCTCCAGCGTATCGGCACCATATGGCCCCGTGAGATCGTTGGTCAGCGGAGACCAGAATTGATCCAGTAAATGCCCATAAACCTGAAGCTCAATCCCGTCCATACCACCGGCCTGCATCCGTTCAGCGGCATCGGCAAAATCGGAAATGATGCGTTCAATATCCCAATCCTCAATCAGTTTGGGAAACGCCCGATGTGCGGGTTCGCGATGTCTTGACGACGAAACCGAGGGCAGCCAATCGCCTTTGTTCCAACCAGTGCGTCTGCCAAGATGCGTCAGCTGGATCATCACCGCGCACCCATGTTCGTGGCAACTATCGGTCAGGTTAGTGATCCACGGCACCACCTCGTCTTTATAGGCAAGGATGTTGTTGAAAACCGGCGGACTGTCTTTGCTCACAGCGGCTGATCCAGCGGTCATGGTCAGTGCCACGCCGGCCTTGGCGCGCTCAGCGTGATAGGCCGCATAGCGTTCTTTTGGCATCCCGTCTTCGGGGTAAGCCGGTTCATGGCTTGTGGTCATAATCCGGTTTTTTAACATCAGGTGTTTCAGCTGAAAAGGTTGCAATAACGGGTCTTTGGACATGTCTTTTTCCTAGTGCCAAGTATCGGCCATTGAGGCCTTTTTCTGTGCGATAAAATCTTGCAGCGCCAGATCAATACTGTGATCAAGCGCCGGAGCTTGGTATTCTGCCAGTGTTTTTTTCCAGTGTGTGTTGGCGCGAGTCGCCATATCAATCTCGCCCTGCTCGTCCCATGTTTCCCACGGCTGGTTATCGTCCAACGCGCTTTCGTAATAGGCCGTTTTATAGTGGCGCATGGTGTGCGCAGTCGCGAACAGATGCTCGCCCGGGCCTTGCTCGGCCAGCGCATCAAAACCCAATGTGTCTTCATTCACTTTCAAACCGTTCAAGTATGCATGCAACGCGCCACACATGTCGGTGTCCATCACGAATTTCTCATAGGACATCGACAAAAGTCCGTCCAGAAAACCAGCGGAATGCAAAATGTAATTCGCACCGCTTTGCACCGCTGACATCATCGACATCATTGATTGTTGCATGGCCTGCCCGTCAGGCAGTTTCGAGGTTGAAAAATTTCCGGCACAGCGCAACGGCATATTTAGACGACGGGCGAGCTGCCCCATCACCAACGACCCAAGTGCAGGTTCAGGCGTGCCAAAAGTCGGAGACCCAGACCGAAGCGCAATGGTACTTAGAAACCCTGCCAGAACAGCGGGCGCACCAGGGCGAACCAGTTGTGTCAGCGCACAGGACACCATGCTTTCCGCAAGGCATTGCGCGACCGACCCAGCCATAGTTAACGGCGAAACCGCCCCACCCAACAGAAACGGTAGATGAATTGATCCTTGGTTTGCACCAGCATAGGCCCGAATACCTTGCGTGGTCACGCCATCCAGCACCAGCGGCGAAAGCGTGTTGAAGTTGCCCATGATGACGCAATTTTGGTCAACAAATTCCGCCCCGAACAGAATGCGACTCATCTCGATACTGTCTTCGGCGCGTTCTGGTGCGGTGATTGACCCAAGGAACGCACGGTCCGAATATTTGATATGTGAATACACCATATCCAGATGCCGTTTGTTCACCGCAATATCGGTGGGTTCGCAAATAGTGCCGCCAGAATGATGCAACCAAGGGCTGGCTTGGCCGAGCTTGACGAAATTCCGGAAATCCTCAATCGTGCCATAACGTCGACCGTTGTCGAGATCCATCACAAACGGAGACCCGTATGACGGGGCAAACACCACTGAATCTCCGCCGATTTCAACGGAATTCTTCGGATTTCGGGCATGCTGCATAAAACGAGCCGGCGCTGTTTTCAAGATTTCACGGATCATTCCCGGGGCGAATTTGATATTCCAACGATCTTTTGACAGTTCGGTCACATCGCCACCCGCTGCCCGAAACAGGTCGACCGTTTCGGGATCATCCCGAAACTCGATACCTATTTCAGCCATGATCCGCTCAGCGGTCGCTTCAATCTGTTCAAGCGCCCCTTCGTCAAGCAGATCATACGTTGGAATACCGCGGCTGATATAGGGCACAACAAGATGCGGGCTTAGCTCTGACACCGCCAATCGGCTCGCCCTGCCCCTTCGGCCTCGATTTACTTTTCTCACTGTCATGTCTGAATCGGTCATGTGATCCCCAAGATGAGTCGACTATTTACCTAGCTGTCCATAATATTGACATACGTGTCAAGTTTTTCTATCAACAGATATGACGAGACAGGAAACCAGCAAACGGCGGGACTCAATCGATGTGTGGCTTAGCGCTGCATACGATGTTCTGACGGAAAGCGGCGTCGAAGCCGTTAAAATTATGCCGCTCGCCAATCGTCTGAGGTTAACACGGACCGGATTCTATTGGTATTTCAAAAACCGCGATGCCCTGCTTGAAGCCATGATCCAGCGGTGGGAAGACAAAAACACCGGTAATTTAATTGCCCAGACTAAAATCTATGCCGAAACCATTACCGAAGCGATGCTCTATCTGTTTGATTGCTGGCTGGATAAAAATCTATTTGATGCCCGCCTTGATCTGACCATTCGCAATTGGGCACGCAATGACACCGCCTTGCAGAACCGGTTGGACCGCGCCGATGCTGAACGCTGTACAGCGATTACTGCCATGTTCAAAAAATTTGACTACACCGATGCCCAATCACGTGCCCGCAGCATGACCGTGATCTATACCCAGATCGGATATATCTCGATGCAGGTTACGGAAAACTGGCAACAACGCATCGCGCGAATGCCAGATTATGTTGAGGTATACACAGGACGTTTCCCAAGCCTACGCGAAATTGAACGTTTTGAAGCACGGCATCAGGAAAATCTATAAAAAATCAGTTCATCCAAATGACTGTCGAATTTACGTCCCGCGCTTCAATAATCTTAGAAATAGAAGGTCCAATTGCATGAATCGTTGCGTGTGCGACAATTATTCGAGTTAATTCTCGGTGTAATAGATGTATACATGTAACGATAACCAAGAAGTTAACGAATCCGGCGTTCCCAAAAAGGTAATGATCATGACTAAACGTACTCTTTCCGCAAAACTTATCGCATCCACGATTCTGGCGACAGCAATCTCGGGATCAGCAGTATTAGCAGACCCTAGCTGGAACGGATTTTACGTCGGTGGCGCGCTAAACAGCTTTCCCTCAGGCTTTGAGTTTGATGGCGTTCTGACCGAAGATTTTGACATTCAAGGAGCCACCGGTTCAGTATTTGCAGGCTATAACACCTCATTTGGTGCGTTGGTTGTTGGCGGCGAAGTGAACGCCTTTTTGGGTGATGTTGCTTTGGAGGGTGCGACACATACTTTCTCAGATATGATTGATCTAAAAGCAAAAGCCGGTACATCATTTGGCAACGCGCTGGTCTATGCAACTGTAGGGTATAGTTTTGTCACTGAAGACAGCTTTCGTGGCGTCCATGACGTAAGTGGTTTGAATTATGGCATTGGCGTTGACTATCTTGTCACGGACAATATTTTTATCGGGGCTGATGTCGTTGTGCGTAATCTGAACGGTAGAGACGTAGTGAATAGCTATTTTTATGACACATCGCCGCTAACAACCGTATCGATCCGTGCGGGTTATAAATTCTAGGAACGTCAGTTCCAGGTAACGCTTTCCCGAAGCTTGTCAATATCGAGTTTGCCGCTGGGTAACAGTGGAAAACTTGGCAAATGTATGATTTTACGCGTTGAGATATTTGCGAATTTTTCCCGCAAGACGTCGTTAAACTTTTGGTCGGGTATCGCATCCGTCCCGTCATAAAAAACCACCAACTGTTCCAAACCCATGTCGTCCGGCACAGAAATGCAGGTCACAAGCCCGTTTGGTGTTACTGTTTCCAAAACCGTCTGAATTGCTTCAAGCGAGATTTTATTGCCACTAAAATTGATGATATTTTTGGTGCGTCCGATCAGGAAAAGCCAGTCGCCGTCGCGGCGCATAACATCACCGGGTAAAAAGTGCCCATTCACGAAACCGGTTTTTTGGTCATTTTGCGGCAGCAGATAATGCACATCATTGACAGGGTTGGTTGACTTGAACCCGACAATCCCCTGATCAGCACCGGGCAAAAGGTTCAGATCATCGTCGAAAAACGCGGTCTCCAGATCATTCCGATAGGACCGCCCAATGCACCCTTGTGGCTTGTCCGAAAGCTCCGAAAATCCCACAGTACAGATGCCACCAGTCTCGCTAGACCCATACCCAATTGTCAGACGCGCGTCGCAAATCTCTCTGAATCGGGCAAGCAACTGCACCGATGTCGACGCCCCGCCAACCCGCACAACCCTTAGCGACGACAAATACTGACCCGCCTCTGGCATCTCAACGATCTGGTTCAGCAAAGCGGGTGTAACGATCATACTACTGACTTGGTACAGGTCGATATATTGCAAAATCTTGTCGCGGTTTTCACCAAGAATAACGACACTGCCGCCCTCAAGTAAAACGGCCATATTGCCAAACATCGCCCACGCCATTGTGGTGGAGGGCGTGGCAAGATAGCGAGTATCAGCGCTTGGCTCACCGGGGTTTACGTTATTTTCAATCGCCCATAGCAACGACGCATCAGACTGACGAACAAATTTTGGCACGCCGGTGGACCCTGATGACGTAAAGGTAAAAGTTGCGCGCGCTGACTTTTCCAATCGGTAATCAGGAACCGGCGTGTTTCCGAGCGTCGCGAACCAATCGCCGGTAATAATCAGTTTGTTGTCACTTGAAACAGCCGGATTATCCTCCGTCGAGATGTAATAGTCAAAGTCGATCCCCTGTGCGATCACGCTCTCGATATTGGCATAAATAATATTCAACGACCGGTAACTGGCCAAAAACATGAAGATCAGGTTGATTTCTGCGCGGTCGGTTTTCAGGACAACGGTTGTGCCCTCGCGCAGTCCTCGCATCTGAAGCTGCACATCGCAACAGTGCAGCAGGTTCAGCAAATCTTCATAGGAAAGCTGGTTCTTCTCGGTAATCAACGCAACTTTATTACACTTCCGAAACGCGGTTTCGGCAAATTTCTGGATGAGCGTCATGGGCATGTTACCCCTCGGTCGGAGGGCATGTTGACTTTCGAACCACCAATTCCGGTTTAAATAAGTGCTGTGCGGCCGCTGGCAATTCGCCTTTGCTTTCAACCAACGATAGCAGATGGTCCACCGCCGCCGCAGATATGCGGCCAACCGGAAAATTAACCGACGTCAGCGGCACATTCGCCATTTTGGCTTGTTCGGTATTGTCAAAACCAACAATTGACAGCTGGTCTGGCACCGAAATACCAAAATCATGGCACCAGCGCATGATGCCAAGCGCGGTCGCGTCACGGGTAACCATCACCGCCGTTGGCCTCACGCCACGATCCCATAATCGGGCGAATGCCTTATAACCGGCCTCAATTCCATGGCCGACAACCTGTTCTTCCAATTCTTCAGAGCCAGATATCCCGGCGGCATCCAGCGCCTGTCGATACCCTGCCCGCTTGCTGGTGTTTTGCAACCCGCTGGCGGCATCCAGAAACGCAATTTTCCGATGGCCAACATCAATCAAATGCTTGGTGGCGATCGACACGCCAACCTTTTCATCCAGCGCAACGCAATCAGTTTCACCAGTCGGGTCATTAACCAGCGATACAACCGGAAACCCGCCAGCGCGCAGCTTGGCCAGATATGACATATCCGAATGGTTTACCGGAAATACCAGCAACCCATCGACCTGACGCGACCGGAATGTGTTAATCACCTCGGCCTCGCGCTCTGCGTTGCTGCTAGAGGTCGCAAACAAGATCGAATACCCCTTGTCGTGCAAGGCAGCACCAATCGCCTGTGCCACTTCGGTCAGGATCGGGTTCATGATGTCGGTCAGCACCAAACCAATGGTCCAGCTTTGCGAAGATACCAGCGATTGCGCCACAAGGTTGGGGAAATAATTCAGATCAGCGGCAGCTTTGCGAATGGCTTTACCCGTCGCTGGGGTCAGTTTATCACTGTTCCGCAGCGCCAAAGAAACGGTATTCGCCGAAAATCCGGTTTTCTCAGCAATATCCCGCAGGGTTACTCGTTTATTATACCCGCCCAATTTACACCCCTCCAGCAAACCATTGCTTTGCACAAACTTTAACGATGAGCGGCTCATACGTCCAGTGTTTAGGGAGCCGCCCTTGAATGGCATGACACTTGCCCTATATATGGTACCAATAATACAGGAGCAAAACGGTCATGGACGACAAAGACAAGAAACCAACCAATTATATCGCCGCTGGCCTTGCCATAGGCGTTGGTCTCGGGCTGGTATTAGGCGCGATAATCGACAACACCTCAATCGGCATTGCTTTAGGGATTGCCTTTGGGCTTTCGATCGGAGCTGTTCTGGACCGCCGACAGAAGAAGTAACTGCGTATTACGTCGATATTAACGATAACCCTTTACACTTTTGCTGCTTTTCCTTAATTCTTGACCAAACCAAATCGGGAGAGAATGATGAAAAGCAGAACCCTAGGGAAATCCGGCATACGTGCATCCGAAATCGGCCTTGGCTGTTGGCAACTTGGCGGCGACTTTGGCCCCATCGACGATGCGCGTGCCACCGCGACCATGCAGGCGGCGATGGATGCGGGGATCACGTTTTTCGACACCGCCGATGTTTACGGCGGCGGCAGTTCAGAAACCCGCGTTGGGGCATTTGTTAAAGGCAAGTCCGGCATTTCGGTGGCCACCAAGGTAGGCCGCTCGGCTGATTTGTTCCCGACTGAATTCGATTACGCTGACGTGCGCCGTCATCTGGTTGAAAGCTGTGAGCGCTTGGGTGTTGAAACGCTCGACCTGATCCAGCTTCATTGCATCCCCCCTGCCCTGCTTCAATCTGGCGAGATTTTCGCGACCATGGATCGACTGGTCGCTGAGGGTCTGTGCAGCCATTGGGGTGCGTCGGTTGAAACCATTGCCGAGGCCAAAATTTGCCTTGCGCAGGCCGGCTGCTCCTCATTGCAGATCATTTTCAACATCTTTCGTCAGGACGCAGTGACCGACCTGTTCCCGCTGGCCAAAGCAGCGAATGTCGGCATTATCGTGCGCCTGCCGCTGGCCTCGGGCCTGCTGACCGGCAAGTTTACCGCTGACACCAAATTTGATGAAACAGATCACCGGAATTATAACGCTGACGGCGCCGCCTTCTCGGTTGGCGAAACATTTTCGGGCATTCCAATGGCCAAAGGCGTGGAATTGTTGGCTAAAATCAAACCGCTGGTCCCTGAAGGTATGAGCCTCGCCGATTTTGCCTTGCGCTGGATTCTGGACCACGACGCGGTCACAACCGTGATCGCGGGTTGTTCCAAACCTGAACAGGTTCAGCAAAATGCGCGCGCGTCTGACTTGGCCCCCCTTTCAGCGGAAACGCATAAAGCGCTAGCTGACATCTATGCCGCTGAAATCCGTCAACATATTCGCAGCGATATCTAGCTGCGGAATTCGGTGTGCCAATAACCTTTCGCCCTGCCCGCTCCTCGGAAGCTGCTGAAATCGCATGTTTTCATGTTGAGGTGTGGCGAAAGACCTATGCCGACATCGTCCCGATTGAGGCATTGGAAAAGCTGGACGTGGCGTATCGTTTACCGGTTTGGGAGCAGACCTTGACTGCTCCCAAACCACATCAGGAAACCCATGTGGCGATGCGTGATGACAAAATCGTTGGGCTGATCAGTTTTGGCCCAGCCAGCCAGCCGGCAT
>JAESRG010000152.1 GCA_016764785.1 Paracoccaceae bacterium | reverse complement strand
CGACGTTCAACGCCTCGCATCGCGCCGCCGAGGCCAATTTGCGGGTTGCTTTGGGTGACCTTCAACAGGCACGGATTGACTTAAATGCCGCGCAGGAGGCCGAACGACAAGTGCCCGCTGATTTGCTGACCGATGCGGGTCAGTTGGACAGATTGCTCAGGGCGGCGGATGATCTGGCGTATTTGGCGGTGGAACTGGGCAAGCTGCCCTTGGCGAATGCAATGCGGTCTCCGGCGGGGTTTGCCTCGATGAAAGGGACATTGATGCCCCCGGTTGCCGGACTGTTGAAAACCCGTTTCGGGGTGCGGGATTCGTCTGGCCAGATACAACCCGGCATCAATATTTCCGCGCCCGCACTGTCATTGGTGACGGCTCCGCAAGCGTCAAATGTGCGTTTTGCCGGTGATTTCCTGAATTACGGTAATATGGTCATTCTCGAACCAGCCGCCGGATATCTGCAAATTCTGGCCGGATTCGGACAAATCTACGTGATCGAGGGCGATGTGCTTGCATCTGGCGACGCAATTGGGCTTTTGGGAGGACAGGTTGCCGCTGCTGAAGAATTTTTGATCGAAATGTCATCTGCACAACCTGTGAATTCGTTTGAAACACTGTATATAGAAATTAGAGTAAATGGAGAGCCTGAAGACCCGCTGGATTGGTTTGACGGTATAACCGAATAAGGAACTGGATTTATGAAGAAATATTGGATGGCTGCCGTTGGCGGCGCCTTTGCTGGTGTAATCGCGGTTTCGCAATTTGCTGCGCCTTTGGTCGCGCAAGAAACCAGCGGTGATGCGCGCCGGACCTATGAGCAGCTTGATCTGTTCGGCGATATTTTTGAACGCATCCGGTCCGCTTATGTCGAAGAAGTTGATGACGAGGCACTGATCCGCGCCGCCATCAACGGTATGTTGACGTCGCTTGATCCGCACTCCAGCTATCTGCCACCCGAAAGTTTTGAGGAAATGCAGTTTGACACCCGTGGTGAATTTGGCGGGCTAGGTATTGAAGTTACCCAAGAAGAAGGCTGGGTCAAAGTAGTGTCGCCAATGGATGGCACCCCTGCTGATGACGCAGGCATTCTGGCCGGCGATTTCATTAGCCATGTGAACGGCGAACCAACCCTTGGCCTGACCCTGAACGAGGCTGTTGACCTGATGCGCGGCCCTGTGGGGTCAGAAATCACAATCACCATTGTGCGTGAACTTAGCGGCGACCCATTTGACGTAACACTGGTGCGTGCGGTCATTAAGCTAACTGCCGCTAGTGTGCGTACCGAGGGCAGCTCGATCGTGATGCGGGTGACCACATTTAACGAACAAACCACGGCCAACCTGACCGAGGGCATTGCACGTGAAATCGAAGCCGCTGGCGGTATCGACAACATCGACGGCTTTGTGCTTGATTTGCGCAATAACCCGGGTGGGTTGTTGAACGAAGCGATCTCGGTGTCTGATGTGTTTTTGAACGTCGGAGAGATCGTATCGACCCGTGGTCGTGATTCTCGCGATAGTCAACGGTTCAGTGCTCATGATGGTGATATGGCCGAAGGTCTGCCGCTTGTGGTGCTGATCAACGGTGGTTCGGCTTCGGCCTCTGAAATCGTTGCGGGTGCTTTGCAAGACCATGAACGGGCGATCATTGTCGGCACCAAAAGTTTTGGTAAAGGGTCGGTTCAAACCATCATGCCATTGAATGGCAACGGCGCGATGCGACTGACCACGGCGCGGTATTATACCCCGTCTGGCCGTTCAATTCAGGCCCTTGGTGTGGCCCCTGACATCATCGTTGAGCAACGCGCACCATTGTCCGACGAGGAACTGGAAAACCTGTTCAAGTCTCGCCGTACCGAAGCTGACCTGCGCGGCTCACTGTCAAACGACAGTCTGACCGACGACGAAAAAGCCTTGCTTGAAGCCGAGCGCGACGCGCAGGAAGAAACAGCGCGCCGACGGTCTGATGACTATCAGCTGTCTTATGCTTTGGATCTGATTGTTGGCCTGTCGGTCTTGTCAGGGAACTAAAACAATCCGGCCAGCGCACTCCGCTGGCCGGTTACACGCCGGAGATACGCCGTGACCGAAGACGAAATTCTTGCGCTACCTTATCGACCCTGTGTCGGCCTGATGGTTATTAACCCTGCTGGGCATATCTTTGCGGGCAAACGATTAGATAACCCCGGCAACGCGTGGCAAATGCCCCAAGGTGGCGTTGAAAAAGACGAAGACCCCCGCGATGCGGCCTTGCGTGAGCTTGAGGAAGAAACCGGTATATCAGCAGGGTCTGTCGATATTTTGGCTGAAACCAAAGACTGGATTCCCTATGATTTACCGCATCATCTGGTGCGTAAACTATGGAAAGGCCGGTATCGCGGCCAAAAACAACGGTGGTTTTTGTTGAAGTTTACCGGCTCGGATTCCGAGATTAACATCAACACAGAAATCCCCGAATTCAGTCATTGGTGTTGGATGCCGCCCGAAGACTTGCTGAGCAATATCGTGCCCTTCAAGCGGGATACTTACGAACGGGTTATTCGCGAATTTCGCGAGATGTTCGCTTAGAAAAACGGCTATCGCACGATTAGTTTTGTAACCTCTTTCAGCTTACTGGCTGACACCCGGATCTGGGATCCGTTTGTGAGGAACAACACATGTTTATCATTGACCAGTTCCATGTGCTGGATTGCTTCTTGAGCAACCCAATGTGAGCGATGCACCAGTGCCCCGGGTTTGCCGTTGGTTAGCTCAATGGCCTCGCTCAAGCGCATTCGGGTAAGACTTTTTCCAGCAGAGGTAATGATTTCGACGTAATGATCTTGAGCGCTCAACACCAAAATGTCGTCTCCATTGATATCCGGGCTGAATATATTCGCCCCCGGCCCGCCGCGCATTTTGTCCTCATAGTTGCGATAGCAGAGTTTCCCGTTGTTCTTTACGTGCAAAAAAAGTTGTGCAAACAGGATTAGCGCCAGAAGTGGCGGATATAACTGAAAAAATGTAGGTCCAGTCACAGCAAAAACATACCACGAGATGAGCGGTGCCACTAGGCTAACGATACCGGCTGAAATTGGCGCGGAAACCACCACAACTCTTATCAGGCTCCATGTATATTTAAGATGTAAAATGACCAACCCCGTTGTTACAACAAAAATAGTTGTAAAAAGAGAATTCACGATTACGATCCAATAAAGAATATTTACCAATGGATCTTCTCGCCCAAGTGAGCCGATTGCGCCGCTTGATACCAACGTCACAAACATTACGACAAAAATGAATATAAATTCTATGGATAGAACGTTGAAAATATAGAAGTGCCAGCCGGTTTGAATGGAAGCACGTAACGAATACCGCCCTTCGTTTAGCGCCTTGTCATAGAATTTTTCGATTTTCCGCAGCCGTTCCGTTTGCGCCAACGAGACGTTCTGCCGAGCAGAAATAGTGGCGTTTCGTATCGCATGCAAAAAGATTTTGATTCTAGCCAAAAGCATCGAATTCTCATTTTTAATAATGTTGTCAGTAAAATATTCGGTAGCAATAACTAATTACGATTGGCAAGTTTACTCAGTACGTCAACCATGCTGGTTGAAATCGGAATTTTCATCCCGTTTTGCAGAACGACAAAATTTCGGCCGCTGATAACTTCAACTTTGCGGACGGCGCTTGATGCCACCCAATGAGATCTGTGGGCTTTGATCCCCAATTGTGGATTAAGTCGGGATAGGGCTTGAGAAAACCCGATCCGATGAACATGTGTGCCGCGCGACGTTACAATGCTAACGCAATGATCTTTGGCGCTAACGGACAGGATGTCGCCGCGCAGCGGAATTGGCAGGACCATTTCAAGCGCGTTTTCACGCCATTTGGTTTCAAACGTTCTAAAGCAAATAGCTTTTTCGTGCACCATCAGAAGAAATAGCCGGGCGGCTCCATAGAACCCGAAAAACGTCCAAAAAAGGCTCGCGAAGCTGGTAGCTTCCTTATCGCTGAGCATATGCCAATACATTTCTGCGAGCGCGCTGGAAAGGACCGCAACGATTAGGATGGCAAGATAGGTAATGGTCCATTGGCTCCAGCCCCTCACGTAATGTAGCGGGGTCAAAAGCAGGGCGGTTGTCATTGAAATAATAACGGATGATTGGAGCGTAAGTAACCAGAATATGCTGGCATCTGTCCCAAAAATAAATATTGACGGCGGAAAAATCCCCGAAAAAATTAGGACAAATATGATACCTACGGTTACAAATACATACTCTACCGAAAGCAATACATATAGCAGCGAGAAACAGCTGGCTTTAAGAGCATTTTGGATTGAAAAACTCCCAGCCGACAGCGAATCGGCAAATAACTGCTCCATGCGCGAAAGGCTGAAGCACTGGAGTTTCCGAATAGAAGCCATCACTCTACTAAATTTATTTTCTGCAAGCGTTAAAATTGATGCGCTCCAAAGTTGAAAAATTTCGTCGTGATTATAGTAAAAGATAAACAATATGCAATATATTTGTATTGGGTATACCAAAGGCCTTTTTTGAGCATCAAGGCGTCAGGTGAAAATAAAACAGACACTCTGTTAAGTTATTGATTCTAAGCCTTTAATCTTCTGATATATGTGATCAAAGCAACCCAGATCCCTGTATAATCGGGAAGAATACCCCCGACGACCAAAGCCCGAACCAGTCTTCGCCAGCCACATTATGATGGGCGCCAATTTCGACGAGGCGATAAAAACTTTTCCGATCTATCAATGCCTCTAGGTTGTTTCGAATCAAAATGTAGGGCGACGGTTCGCCCGTTTCCGGATCAAGCGAAACGCGGATCGGATTGGCATTGCCAGCGACTGCGGTATCGTCAACATGAGTTGTAAAACTGATAATCTGGTCTTGCCCACTGCCAGATACCTCAAAATCTATGGCCACAAACGGGGCGTCATCAACCTTGATGCCAACTTTTTCGACTGGCGTAACCAGAAAATAATCGTCGCCGTCTTTGCGCAATATTGACGAAAATAATTTAACCAACGGTTTGCGGCCAATCGGCGAACCCATGTAAAACCAAGTGCCGTCGCGCGCGATCCGCATATCTAGATCTCCGCAAAATGGCGGGTTCCACAGATGAACAGGCGCTGGGCCTTTGCTTTTGATGGCGCTGTTCGCGGCGGCGGCAATGCCATCGGCGCTAGGCTTCACGATTTTCTGATCTGGTTTGGTCATTCTGGGCTGCCTGTCTTCGCAATATTTCGCTATGTTCCTGTCTAGCATCGGTGGACGAATCTCGTAAAGCCGATAGAATAGACCGGATTATGAAAATGCGTTTGAAAGGTTTCTTTGATGAACAATGACACAACGGCCGCCCTTGAGCAAATCGACGCGGTGAAATCCCGTTTGATTGAGGCCAAGGCGATGATTGCGCGGCGCATAATTGGTCAGGAAAAAGTCGTCGATCAAACCATTATGACGGTGCTTTGCGGCGGGCACGGGTTGCTGGTCGGGGTGCCTGGCGTTGCGAAAACCTTGCTGGTTGAAAGTTTAGGTACGGTTCTTGGCCTTCAGGGCAATCGGGTGCAATTTACCCCCGATTTGATGCCAGCCGACATTCTGGGTTCTGAGGTTTTGGAAACCGCAGACGATGGCAGCCGCGCGTTTCGGTTCATCAAAGGGCCGGTTTTTTGCCAACTGCTTATGGCTGACGAGATCAACCGCGCCAGCCCGCGCACCCAATCGGCATTGTTGCAAGCGATGCAAGAACATCACGTTACTGTTGCGGGGCAGCGGTTCGATTTGCCTGAGCCATTCCACGTTTTGGCCACCCAAAACCCGATTGAGCAAGAAGGCACTTATCCGTTGCCCGAAGCGCAGCTTGACCGGTTTTTGATGCAAATTGACGTGGATTATCCAAGTCGCGAAGATGAAAAGGCGATTATTTTGGCTACTACCGGCATGGACGATTCCGAAATTTCCCCAGTATTCAACGCCGAAAGCCTGATTGCCGCGCAGCAGCTTATCCGCAAAATGCCGGTGGGGGACAGTATCGTTGAGATGATCCTTAATCTGGTGCGCTCGGCGCGTCCGGGTGAAGACGGCGCCACTGATCTGGTTAATAAAACCGTGGTCTGGGGGCCGGGGCCGCGCGCCGCGCAAGCCTTGATGTTGGCGGTACGGGCACGGGCGTTGCTGACCGGCCGGGTGGCACCGTCACCTGACGATGTTGCCGAACTCGCGCACCCAATCTTAATTCATCGCATGGCGCTTGGTTTTGCTGCGCGGGCCGAGAATATATCGTTAAACGAGGTCATCGCTGACCTGACCACCCGCGCCCTTGGCAACGAGGCTGCCGCGTGAGCCAAGGCCAGTCTTTACGCAATGCGGCGCAGGCGTTAGCGGGGGCATTGCCGCCGGTTTTGGCCCATGCCGAACGTCTTGCGGCCACGGTGGCAATGGGCGTGCATGGGCGAAAACGGGCTGGGACGGGCGAAAGCTTTTGGCAATACCGCCACGCCATGCCCGGTGACAGTGCCGCAAATATTGACTGGCGCAGGTCCGCCCAAGGCGACGCGCTGTTCATTCGTGAACGTGAATGGGAAGCTGCACAAACCGTGGCGTTTTGGTGTGACGCTTCAAAATCAATGGATTATCAGGGCAAGGGCGCCAGCCTGACAAAAGCAATGCGGGCGCAGGTTTTGACATTGGCATTGGCCAGCCTGTTGACCCGTGCCGGTGAACGGGTGGCGCTGTTGGAGACCCGCGCGCAAGCCGCAGGGGTTGGCGAAACCAAGCTGCAACAAATGGCGCTGGCTTTGCACGAGGCTGATTTTAACGACGACTATGGCACGATCCCGTTGCCAACCGCGCGGGTCGCGGGACATCGGGTTTTCCTGTCAGATTTCATGGGGCCGGAGGATGAGATTTTCCCTGCTTTGAACGCGCATGCCGACGCTGGCGGCGAGGGTTGTTTGGTGCAAATCCTTGATCCGTCCGAGGAAACATTTCCGTTTGACGGTCGGATCATTTTTGAAAGCATGGGTGGCGTGGTCGACTTTGAAACCCTGCGCGCCAAAGCCTTGCGTAAGGCGTATCAAGACCGTCTGGCAGAACGATCTGCTAAACTAGCAGAATGGGCGCGGCGTGTCGGTTGGCATTTCACGCGTCACCGCACCGATGAAAGCCCACGGGCTGCATTGCTGTGGCTGTTCATGGCTGTCGGAGGCCAAAAATGATCGGATTTCTTTACCCCGCGTTGTTGCTTGGCTTGCTAATTTTGCCAATTTTGTGGTGGCTTTTGCGCGCTGTTCCGCCCGCACCATCGCGGCGAAAATTTCCCGGGGTACGGCTGTTGATCGGGTTGAAAGACCCTGAATCAACCCCGCAACATACCCCGTGGTGGCTGTTGATGTTACGCTTGCTTGCCATTGCGGCGGCAATTCTGGCGTTTGCCGAACCGGTTTTGAACCCGCGTACCGATTCCGGTGGATCGGGTCGATTACTGGTGTTGATGGACGCGGGCTGGGGCAGTGCTGACGATTGGGCTGATCGGCAACATCGCGTAGATGCAATTCTGGCGGGGGCCACCCGTGATGGACGGGCCGTGTCGGTGCGGTTGCTGACGGAGCCATTGCCAGCTGAAGGCAACCTCAGGTTTTCTGCCCCACAAGACTGGGTACCACTGATTGCGGGTCTGATGCCCGCAGCATGGGGGCCAGATCGTTTGGGTTTTGCGGCATGGCTTACAGACAATCCGCAAGATTATTTTGAAACCGTTTGGTTGAGCGATGGGCTGGCTGATGACGCGGGTCTCGGCGGAGTGTTGCAAGGTTTTGGTGCTGTAACGGTGGTTACATCTGATCAAAATCGGCTGGCGCTGTTGTCTGCGCAACTTGAGCCTGATGGCCTGACGGTGCCGGTTTTACGCAGTGGCGATACTGGTGCGCAAACGGTGCGTTTGCACGCCATCGGCCCCGCGCCCGACGGGGTAAGCCAAGTGCTTTGGCAAGTGGAAGCCACTTTTGCGGCAGGTGA
>JAESRG010000151.1 GCA_016764785.1 Paracoccaceae bacterium | reverse complement strand
TTGGTTAAGAAACCTTTAACGCATAGCGATCCGGTTCCTCAAATATATCAATAACCTTGGTGCCCGCCTTAACTTTCGCGGAATGAACCACACCCGCCGGAATATTATAGGACATACCGGGTGTATAGGTGCGGGTCTCGTCGCCAATGGTCAGCGCCATTTCCCCGACCAAAACCGTGCCCCACTGGCCCTGATGTGCATGCGGCGGCAGGTCAAAATCCTTGAGAATTTCAAAAATAACCATCAACCCCTTGTCTGATTGAATGGCGCTGGTACGCACCACATCAGACGGAAACGGCACGTCAATGCCAGGCAGATTGGTCAAAAAGTCGGGCAGGTCCATGATGTTCTCCGGTTAATGGAAATCCGAGCCTAGCACTTGCGCAAGGCTTGTGATACCGCTCAACCCGAAAACATGCAGGGGCAGATGATGGATGATATTGCAGGTCTAAAGGCCAAAATTCTTGGGCAGGTTGCCGATGCAGCCGATGAGAGCGCGCTCGAAACGCTGCGCGTTGCCGCTGTTGGTAAAAAGGGCGAGGTCAGCCTGATGATGCGCGGCCTCGGTAAAATGACCCCTGAGGAAAAAAAGGTCGCTGGCCCCGCCCTGAATTCCCTCAAAAACGAGATCAATTCTGCCCTTGCCGCCCGCAAGGCCTCGCTTGGCAATGCGGCGCTTGAGGAACGGTTGCGCTCAGAATGGCTGGATGTTTCCGCCCCGTCGCGCCCCGCGCAGCAGGGCAGCATTCATCCGATTTCCCAAGTCACCGAAGAACTGACCGCGATTTTTGCCGATCTGGGTTACGGCGTTGCCGAAGGGCCGCAGATCGAAAACGATTATTACAATTTTGACGCGCTGAATATCCCGCCTGAGCACCCCGCGCGGCAGGAATTCGACACGTTCTATATGCACCGCGATGCTGATGATGACCGCCCGCCGCATGTGCTGCGCACCCACACCAGCCCCGTGCAGATCCGCCATATGGAGAAACACGGCGTGCCGTGCCGCATTATCGCGCCGGGTCGGGTGTACCGTTCAGATTATGACGCCACCCATACCCCGATGTTCCATCAGGTTGAGGGGCTGGCGATCGACAAAGATATTTCCATGGCCAATCTGAAATGGACGTTGGAAGAATTCTGCCGTGCGTTTTTTGAGGTCGACACTGTGGAACTGAAATTCCGCGCCTCGCACTTCCCGTTTACTGAACCCTCGGCTGAGGTCGATATTCGCTGTTCATGGAAAGGCGGCCAGCTGAAAATCGGTGAGGGCGACGATTGGATGGAGATTTTAGGCTCCGGCATGGTTCACCCGCATGTGTTGAAATCCGCAGGCATTGACCCAACCCAGTATCAAGGCTTTGCCTTTGGCATGGGTATTGATCGGCTGGCGATGCTGAAATACGGCATTCCGGACCTGCGCGCGTTTTTCGACAGTGATCTGCGCTGGCTGCGGCATTATGGATTTGCGAGCTTGGATATGCCGAATATGCGGGGGGGAATTTCGAGATGATTGAGAAAGTGGATGAAACACTATTTCATTATTCTGATGTTTGTAGGGGAAGATATCTCTGTGAAGATCATGGGGGCTTCTGCGATGGTGCTGACAACTACATTAAATCATGTCCCATTTGTGAACATTCCGAGGGAACAGAAGCAAAGTGGTATACAAATCGAGTCGATCGTCTGCTACATCTTGTAAACGGTCTTCAAAAAAGATCTCAAAGAAATGCTTCGTTAACAACGCTTACCTTAGGTGGTTTCGGCGCACTAACTCTGGTCACTAAAATTAGTGCATCAGAGTTCGGATTAGCTCGGTCGGGAACCGCATCATTATTATTTCAATTTGGACTGGCATTCCTCGTGCTCAGTATCGCTTTTTATTCCCTTTCAATGGCACAAATACCAATTGCTAAGAAATCGGTTGTTCCGAGTATGACAATTAATGATTGGGGCACGCACCTTGAAAGAAAGCTCGCTAAGCTCGAACGATGGCACTCTTGCGCTGGCTTCTGTTTCTTTATCGCTGTTTTATCATTCTTTTTTACGTTGTGCGTGTCATTCATCGGATTGTTGTGCAATTGGCAATAATCGCCAAACAGGACAGCGCCCGACCCTAGGTGGGCGCTCCGCATTCCCCGTCACAAACCAACCCTCCCAACACAGCTAACTTCGCAACCTGCCGAACCCTCGCAAAAGCTGGGCTCCGCCCGTTCGCCCCGAAAACCGTCCCCCGGACGGTTTTTTAATCGGGGCTCACCCTGCGGGGAGGGTCGGGCGCTGTCCGGCACGCCGGACGGGACGCTTGATTTGTATCGCGGGGCATTCAGGCCTATATTCATTTGGCACGCCAAATTCTGGAGCTCGAAATGAAATTCATCATGTCCCTGCTGACCTCGGTTCTTGTCCCCCGAAGCTGTCCGTTATCTTGCAAGCACAACCCGAAGAAATTCGGTAAGTGAGCGGTATTCAAACCGGCTATCATCCTGCTTTGATCGGCGAAATTACCGCTGCCCATGCGCGGTATTATGCCAAAAACTGGGGCTTTGGCCAACCGTTCGAAACCAAGGTGGCGTCGGAATGCGCGGGTTTCATGGCCCACATTACCAATCGCGATTTGGTTTTATCGGCGTGGGAAGCTGACCGGTTTCTAGGATCAATGATCATCGACGGGTCTGACCCGAACGCCGCGCCGAACCAAGCCCATCTGCGTTGGTTTATCACCGTCCAATCTGGCCGCGGCCTTGGCCGGAAAATGATGCAGCAAGCCATGGAATTTATTGATCAGACTGGCTCCAGCTGCTATCTGACCACGTTTCGCGGTCTCGACCCTGCGCGTCGGCTGTATGAGGATTTCGGGTTCGAACTGGTTGAAGAAACCGAAACCCTGACATGGGGCAAAACCGTCAGCGAGCAGCGATTTGAGCGACCAGCGCAGCAGTCATAATCCGCCCTTGGAAACCTTACGTTTCTGCAGTAAACCACAGTCAAACAGACTACGGGACCGATCATGAAATTCACACTTAGCTGGCTCAAAACCCATCTCGAAACCGATGCTACATTGGACGAAATCACCTATGCCCTGACCGATTTGGGGCTGGAGGTTGAGGGCGTTGAAAACCCCGCTGATACCCTTGGCGTGTTTCGTCTTTGTCGGGTGATTGAGGCCGTACAGCACCCCAACGCTGATCGTCTGAAACTGTGCCGTGTTGAAACGTACCCCGATGGCCCGGGTGGTCGCACTGAGGAAATTCAGGTCGTGTGTGGCGCACCCAATGCCCGCACTGGTTTGGTTGGCGTGTTTGCCCCTGTTGGTGCTTACGTGCCGGGCATTGATATGACCCTGAAACCGGGTAAAATCCGCGATGTCGAAAGCCTCGGGATGCTGTGTTCGGAACGTGAACTGATGATCTCGGACGAACATGACGGCATTATTGATCTGCCAAGTGACGCGCCGCTGGGGGCAAGGTTTATTGACTATATGGATCGCAACGATCCCGTAATTGACATCGCCATCACGCCCAATCGCCCTGACGCCTTGGGCGTTGCCGGCATCGCGCGCGACTTGGCCGCGCGGGGTTTGGGTAAGTTAATTACGCCAGCGACCCCGAAGGTAGCTGGCACGTTTGAAAGCCCGATTTCGGTGTCGTTGGACCCCGCTGTCAGCGGCAAAGCCTGTCCACTTTTTGTTGGGCGATATATCAAGGGCGTCAAAAACGGCCCCTCGCCGCAATGGGTGCAGGACCGTCTGCGCGCCGTTGGTTTACGGCCGATTTCAGCGCTGGTTGATATGACCAATCTGATGACAATGGACCGCAACCGCCCGATGCATGTTTTTGACGCTGACAAAGTTCAAGGTAACATCCATGTGCGGTTCGCGCAAGACGGCGAAACCCTGCAAGTGCTGGACGACAACGAATACACGCTTGGCGCCGAAATGGTTGTCATTGCAGATGACGCGGGTGCGCAATCAATTGGCGGCATTATGGGCGGTTTGGCGTCAAGCTGTACCGACGACACCGTAAATGTATTCCTTGAGGCTGCCTATTTTGACCCCATCACCATCGCCATGGCCGGACGAAAATTGAAAATAAACTCGGACGCGCGGTATCGCAATGAACGTGGTATCGACATTGCTTACGCGACTGAAGGAATGGAGCTGGCAACGCAGCTTATTCTGGATTGGTGCGGGGGCGAGGCCTCAAACGTGGTTATCGCTGGCGCTGTGCCCGATACCACCCGCGCATACAAGTTGGACACCGACCGCGTTGTGTCGCTGGTTGGCATGGATATTCCGGCCGATACTCAGCGTAACACCTTGATTGCACTTGGCTTTACCTTTGACGGTGACATGGTGTCGCCGCCAACGTGGCGTCCTGATGTGCAAGGCGAGGCTGACCTGATTGAGGAAATCGCGCGGATCGCATCATTGACCAAACTGGTCGGCAAACCGATGGGCCGGGCCTTGCCGGGTGTTGCCAAACCGGTGCTGACCGCTGGCCAAAAACGTCGGTCTATGCTGCGGCGCGCGATTGCGGCTTTGGGCATGAATGAATGCGTGACCTATAGCTTTATCGATCAAAAATCGGCTGCCCTATTTGGCGGAGGCACAGATGCCGTAAAGCTGAACAATCCGATTTCATCCGAGATGAGCCATATGCGCCCTAACCTGCTGCCCAGCTTGCTGCAAGCGGCAGCGCGCAATCAGGCGCGCGGGTTTGCGGATATCGCTTTGTTTGAGCTGGGAGAAGGTTTTACCGGAACCGAACCCAATGACCAAAGCAGCATGGCTTGCGGCATTCGCATCGGCCATACCGCGCCGCGCAACGCGCTAGGCACCCGCCGCGCTGTCGATTTTCTGGATGCAAAAGCCGACGCCGAGGCCGCGCTAGCAGCCATCGGCGCGCCGGTTGGCAACCTGATGGTTATGCGCAATGCACCGGATTGGTTCCACCCCGGGCGTTCGGCGGTGCTATCGCTAGGGCCGAAAAACCCGCTGGCGGTTTTTGGTGAACTGCATCCGAAAGTTTTGGCGGAAATGGGCATCAAAGGCCCCTCTGTCGCATTTACGATTTTTCCAGACAATGTACCTTTCCCGAAAGCCAAAAGTAAAACCCGTCCGGCACTGATGTCAAACGACCTGCAAGCCGTCGAACGTGATTTTGCCTTTGTCGTGGATGCAACACTTGAAGTCGACAAGCTGATCAAAGCCGCCAAAGGTGCGGATAAAAAATTGATCGCGTCGGTGACAGTCTTTGATATTTTTGGCGGTAAAAAGGCCGAGGAACAGATGGGGACTGGCAAGAAATCAGTGGCGATTTCGGTGCGACTGCAACCTGTTGGTGCGACGCTCACTGAAAATGATATCGAGACAATTTCGGCCAAAATAATTGCCAAAGTGACAGGTGCCACGGGCGGCGAATTGCGAGGGTAACATGCTTAAAGTCTATCTATCTGGTGAAATTCACAGTAATTGGCGCGCTGAAATAGAAACCGCGGCTGCCGATCTGGCTGTTGAATTTTTTGCCCCCGTCACTGATCATGATCTGTCGGATGATTGCGGCGTTAAAATCATGGGGGCGGAAGCAGACAAGTTCTGGCATGATCATAAAGGCGCCAAATTAAACGCCATCCGCACCCGCAAAGGAATCGCGGATGCAAATATCGTGGTGGTGCGTTTTGGCGACAAATACAAACAGTGGAACGCTGCCTTTGATGCTGGTTATGCCGCGGCACTTGGTAAATCACTGGTTATCATGCACGGGCCAGATCATCAGCACGCCCTGAAGGAAGTGGATGCCGCAGCACTTGCTGTGGTGGAAACACCAGCACAGGTTGTCAAAATTATCCGATATATTCTTGAGGGTTTAGTCAAACCATAGATTCTTCAAGATGTGTCGTTGAGTTAACATTAACGCCGTCTTTTTCCAATCCAGCGCGCTTGCGCCACCCCCACATATTCCATCTAATACCTAAGAACCGACCGCGTTAGGCCCAACGACGGTAACATTAATGGTCTGGGGAGAAGTAAGATGGAGCGATTTATCTGGCAAGAGGTGCCAGTATATGATGTCTTGGGGAACCGTACGAGCCTATCGTTGAAAGAGGCTTGGATAACCATTTTCAATGTAAAATTTGGTGTCTTTTTAGTCTTTATCGTCGTCATAATGGTTTTAACTAACATTCATGGATATCAATCCGTTATGCCCGTTTGGCGGACCTGTATCCTTTGGTCAGTTTGTGCCGTGACCTTGATTGGATTTTATCAATTTTTTCATTTTCTCGGGGCTACTCTTCGGTCTTATCAGCCTGATTTTCGGGTGTATTTTCCGCTCGTTGGCGTCGTGTCGATGACTTTAAACACGATATTAACCCGCTTCCATGCTGAATTGCTGGCAACAGAGACGCTGGAACTCCCACATCTGGCAGGATCGCTGGCATTGAATATAGCTTTGGGGTTCACGTTTGAATCTCTGTTTTGTATTCTTATCCATCCACAAATTCGCGCGCACCTACTTGCCACCGGTAAATTGGCCAAACCAGATAATCGAAATATCCGGATTGGGAGTGACCGTTTTGAGGTGTCTGAAATTGTCTCTCTGCATAGCCAAGATCACTATGTTGAGGTCATTACGGATAACACCACCACGCTGGTACGCGCGCGGCTGGCCGATTTTCTAAAAGAACTTAATGATTCTGACGGCATATTGACCCATCGTTCTCACTGGGTTGCCAAAAGGGCCATCCAGTCCATTGACCTTATTAATGGTGATGGCATCACCACCTATTCAATGAAGAAAATTCCGATCGCATGCACCCGAAGACAAATGGTTGGTGAATGGGCGGCACTTCAAGGTTTAACCGTGAATCAAATTAGCGGCGCTGCATAAAAGAAGCCCGCCCTACGAACAGTCCACACTGGATGACGTGTTCTATTTCTTTACTTATACTCCATCTGACTTTATTGCGGGATTAATAGTTAATCAAAAAAAGGGGGCACTAATGCTTAAAGAATTTAAAAATTTCATCGCCAAAGGCAATGTCATGGACATGGCTGTCGGCATCATTATTGGTGCGGCTTTCACAGCGATCGTATCATCGTTGGTGGCCGATCTGATTAATCCACTGATCAGCCTGTTTACCGGCGGCATCGACTTTAGCACCATGATGATTAACCTTAGTGATGATCCAGACGCGGGCGCGTTCAAATATGGTTCGTTCATTATGGCGATCATCAATTTTGTGATTGTTGCTTTTGTGGTTTTCATGCTGGTAAGAATGGTAAACAAAGCCAAAGCGGCTAGTGAAAAGCCAGCTGAGCCCGCCGCACCGGCAGCTCCAAAAGGCCCAACTCAAGAAGAGTTATTGGCCGAAATTCGTGACTTGCTGAAGAAATCAGCCTAATAAGACCTGCGTTGGCCCTGTCGTAAAAACAGGGCCAATAGCTTATTTTTTCAGGGCTAGTTTTGGCGACAAGACATCAATTCCCAATGCCCTGCCAACAGCCGCATAAGTAAGGTGGCCCGCATGGGTGTTAAGCCCGCGCAACAAATGTTCATCGTCTTCGCAGGCCTGCCGCCAGCCTTTGTTGGCCAGCGCCATCATAAACGGCATGGTGGCATTACCCAGCGCAATGGTTGCAGTACGCGCCACAGCGCCCGGCATATTGGCCACACAATAGTGCATAATACCGTCAACCTCATAGATCGGATCATCGTGCGTCGTGGCGTGTGAGGTCTCAAAACAACCACCTTGGTCAATCGCAACATCAACAATTACAGCGCCGGGCTTCATGTCAGACAGTTGCGCGCGGCTGACAAGTTTGGGGGCTGCCGCACCAGGAATAAGCACCGCGCCAATCACCAGATCAGCCGTGTTAACCAATTTTTCGGTATTGCTTTTAGACGCATATTCAGTTTTGAACTGACCACCAAAAACATCATCCAGATACCGCATTCTGGGTAATGACATATCCAGTACGGTCACATCTGCGCCCATGCCTGCGGCGATTTTAGCGGCATGCGTACCAACGACACCACCACCGATCACCACCACTTTTGCAGG
>JAESRG010000150.1 GCA_016764785.1 Paracoccaceae bacterium | reverse complement strand
GATCCAAATACCGCATAGACATTTGTCTTAAAATTATCGTCCTGAAGCGCCTCCGTCCGAAAACGTGGATCTGTCGTAAAACATTGACGCGTCCCACCAACCCCAGTATCCAACGAATAGTTAATACAAAGGTCGCGATCAATGTAAATATAGCTTGCACCAATTTGCCACTGGAGGGGCCCATCTTCGGAGCTGACCAAACGAAGTTCAGTGACAATATCCTTTTGTGCACGCTTGTTGTTCTGTATGCCATCACATGTGTTGGGTGCATAGGGTTGGGCAAATCCAAATGCGGAGGAGAAAGTTTGAAAAGGCTCCTGATTTACCACACGGCCCGCTGTACCGGCGCGAGAGGCAATGCAATGAGGTTCATTATCGAAGAAGCCAAAGGCTCCACTCGTACCGCCCGCGATATAATCATTACGGACATCGTTATAACTGACGTATCCTGTAAGCATACCCACATCAAGGTCCTTGAAAGCGCGGATTGAGGCGCCGTAATAATCTTGCCAACTTTGACTCTCGGTATTATTCGTGAAGATAAATTTATGATCATTGATATTCTCATTAAACAATGGCGACCCAAAGGCAGTGGCCAAGGCAGGAATCTGAAAATCAGCATTAAAGGTAAGCGCCCCACCGCGGAAATTCCCGTAGTAACCCTTGATGTCTATTTCAGAATCGTCACTCGGTGTGAATAATAAACGAGCAAAGACATCCACACGTTTATAATTGTCGATTGAGGCCGCATTCGTGCTATTACCGGGATAGACTTCCTGGTTCACAGCTGACGGCAGAAAACTGTTCCGGTAAAAACCGTCCGAACGTGCATATTCCGCACTCAGGACAAAACCAAGGTCTTCGCTAATGGGACCGCTTAACAAACCCGATACAGAGTAGGTATTGTCATTGGCACCAGAACCCCTCACCTCTCCACTCAGTTTATCAGTCGGCTTCTTGGTAGTAATGACGATCGCGCCCGCCGAGGCATTGCGACCATAAATTGCCCCCTGAGGACCCTTCAATACTTCAACCTGCTCCAACGGGCCCTGAGGTTGGCTGAAAGCGGTTATACTCGTCCTCAAGACACCATCTATCACCAGCGCGACATTACCCTCCGCATCCCGCGCGCCATTAAGGCCGCGAATATTAATCGACGTATCGGTTGGTTCCGTCGTACCGGTCACGATGGACACGCCTGCGGTCATCCTGACAAAGTCCGCTACCATCTTCGCGCCCGAATATTTCAGTGTTTCTGACGTCAGAACTGACACCGTCGCGGGGACATCCTGCAAACTCTCATTCCGTCTACGTGCTGTCACGACTATTTCATCAAGTTTAACGGTATCTTCTGATGCCACTGCACTTTGTTGCACACCGAACATCCCCGCCACGCTTGCCAGAAGTGTAGTTTTTAAAACTAGATTTTTCATAAAATTTTTCCCTGATTTTCCTGATTGTAATGTTTTAATATAACTCCGCAGTTTTATCTGTTTCCAACACGGGGCTATATTGGTTTTTGTGTTACTAATAATGCTTATAATTTATTTTCGAGCGGCGCTAAGTTTGAATCCTTTAAAGCCAGAAGAAAGCACTTCTGCGCATCTCTTCCTATATTCGATGATGCCACCGAAATAAGCGAGTCCGATAGACGGCTTTCCGGGAATGTTTTTACCCACATACCAGCTAGCGGCCTTCGGAAAAATCGTAGCGTTAATAACTTTGGTGCTATGCTCTACCCACTCTTCCTCAAGGCGTTCAGTCGGCTCAATGCGGGTAAGCCCCTTGTTGCGCATATCCATGATCCAAGCGCCAACCCAATCAGACTGTTCCTCGCAGAGCAGAACTGGTTGGTATAAAGGTGAAGGACTGCCTGGACCGTTAAGAAAAAACATGTTTGGAAAGCCTGCCGTCATCATACCAAGAGCCGTCAGTGCGCCATCTTTCCAATGTTCTTTAAGCTTACTCCCACCACTGCCCTGAATATCGATACGTAACAAAGCGCCGCTAAGCGCATCATAACCCGTGGCAAAAACTACGCTATCCAACTCATATTCAACTCCCTTCACCAGTATGCCCTTTGTTGTGAATTCTATGGACTCGTCGCGGACATCAACCAGTGAGACATTACCCTGATTATATGTCTCGTAATAGCCGCTATCACCGCACAAACGCTTTCCAAGAACGGGGTAGCCTGTCGGAACAAGAAGTTCGGCCACATCAGGATCATTGACCCGCTCGCGGATCTTGTCCCGAAGGAACTCCGCCAGCGTATCATTGGCTTCCATATCCGTATATACATCAGGATAGACATTGTATAAAGCGAGCCCGCCTGACTGATAGCGGTCTTCATAGAGAGCTAATCTCTCCTCCGCCGTTACTTCAAGAGCAGACTTTGTAACCATCCGTACCGGTTTGTAATTTACGGATATCCAGCCACCAAAAGACTCTTCGCGCTCTCGCCGGCGCCATTCAGCGTAATTGCTCTTAACAGATTTCTCATACTCTGGAGGTAGAGGACAATTACGTAGCGGGACACAAAATGACGGCGTACGCTGGAAAACGGTAAGATGCTCTGCCTCTTTTCCTATCTCGGTAATGACCTGAACCCCTGAGGAACCCGTGCCGATCACACCAACACGCTTGTCAGAGAAGTCAACCTTTTCATCCGGCCATTTGGTGGTAAAGTATTGTTTACCCTCGTAGCGATCGAGTCCAGAGAAGTTAGGCTTGTTCGGCGCCGAGAGAAACCCTGTTGCCATCACGCAGTATCTCGCCTTAATCTGGTTGCCGCCTTTAGTTTCTATCGTCCATTTATCCGTCGCATCGTCAAAGATAGCAGACACAACTCGGGTATTGAGGGAGATGTCTTTGCGTAGATCAAATCGATCCGCCACATGATTTAAATATCGGAGCAACTCGGCTTGCGACGCATACCGTTCTGACCATTCCCACTCCTGCTGCAACTCGTCAGAAAAAGAAAAAGAATATTCCAGACTCTCAATATCAACACGCAAACCAGGATAACGGTTCCAGTACCAAGTGCCCCCAACGCTGCTGCCAGCATCAATAATCATCGCATTAAAGCCTTGTTTGCGCAGCTTATGGAGAGCGCATAAGCCCGCAAAGCCCGCGCCAACGATAACGACATCAACATCTTTTTTTGTTACAACTTCCACAACAATATCCTTTAAAAATTAATACTATATATTCAATAAGACTTTACTCTAATACACATCTACATTTGCATATTAGACCATTTGAAAATGTTGTTCTTCTGAATAGCTGACGACCCACCAATAATAGGAAGGAGCAACGCGTCACGAACATAACGCTCCGCATCATAGTCCTTGACATAACCGTAAGCACCGAGAATTGTCTGGCACTCCAAAGCAACGGACTTTGCAGCCTCGGTCGCGAACAACTTCGCCATCGAAGTCTCTACCGCGCAACTCTGGCGCTCGTTGGCCATCCAGGCAGCATGGTAGAGTGTGAGCCGCGCCGCATGCAGTTCAGTCTTCATTTGGGCCAGTTTGTGCTGGATTGACTGATAATTAACAACCGGCTTGCCGAATTGTGTGCGTTCCCGCGCATAATTCCAGGCGTCATCGACCGCGGCCCTCGCAATACCAACCGCGATGGCCGCGACCTCCAACTTCTCCACGTCAAGGCCGGAGCCGACGATCATCTGCCAACCGGCATTCCAGCCGGCTTCGCCCCCCATGATGTTTTGGGCCGGCACTTCGACGTCCTCGAAGATGACATCCGTCGTCTCTGCACCCTTCATGCCCAAACCTTCTATGGGCGTTATCGTCACCCCAGGCGTGGTCGGCGGCACCAAGACGAGTGAAAGATTTCTGTAGCGATCTTCTGCTGGGCCCGTGCGAACCAGCGTATAAATATAATCAGAAATCTCCGCGCCGGAGCAGAAGCGCTTAGTGCCGTTTATACGGACATGATCACCTATGCGCTCGGCGCGCGTCTTAACGCTGGCAAGGTCTGCGCCGACGTCAGGCTCGGTCCAGCCATAGGCAAAAATCAGTGATCCGTCGACGACACGAGGCAATAGCTCACGCTTCTGCGTTTCGGATCCGCATTCCTCAATGTTCATACCGGCGTAGCAAGCGGCCATAATATATGGCACAGACACTGCGAGGCTGCGCCTGGATAATTCCTCAATCACGATCATAGTCGTCAGAATATCACGCCCCGCGCCGCCATATTCCTCGGGAACGGTGAGGCCCATAACGCCGAGTTCGGCAAGTTTCATGAATACGTCACGCGGAAAATAATTCGCCTTATCCCAATCTGCAACAAGATTACGAGGCATCTCCTTCTCGACAAACCGTTCAAGCGTGTCACGCAATTGACGCACAATATCACTTTCCGTGAAATTCATTTCGACACCTCATGCCGGGCACCTTGCCCAAAAATTGGCGTCCGCTTCTCACGAAAAGCGTTGACTGCCTCTTGATGATCGGCTCCAATGTTGGACAACGCTTCGTAAGCGAGCGAAGCATCCATGATCGAATGAGCAAGCTGACGCAAACCAATATTAACGGACATCTTTGTCCAGCGAATAGCCTTTGTCGCACCGCCAGCCAGCCGATCAGCGAACTGGGCAACGCACTCGTCGAGATCATCTGCCGGGACCACATGGTTGATCAAACCCATCTGCGCTGCTTGAGAGGCGGCCATAAGATCGCCCGTCATCAGAAACTCTTTTGCCCGGGCATACCCGATCAATTGCGGCCAAATCACCGCCCCCCCATCTCCTGCCACGAACCCCACGGAGACATGTGGATCCCCGATCTTGGCATGGTCAGCTGCGAAGATCACATCACAGAATAAGGCAATGGTTGCTCCCAAGCCTGTGGCATGACCATTGAGCTTGGCGATGACGGGCTTCTCGCAATCCAACAAAGAGAAGACGATCTGTTTGGCTTCGCGACCAGTCTTTTCGAAAGATTCTGGATTGTCGATCATCTTCTGCATCCAGTCGATATCACCACCTGATGAAAAGGCTCGTCCTGCTCCAGTAAGGACGACGATGTCGCATTCGGGATCATTGGAAACATCGACGAATAAACGAGCAAGCTCCGTGTGCATAAGCTCGTCGACAGCATTGAGCCTATCTGGTCGATTAAGCGTAACCTCTAAGACGCGTCCACGTCGATTGAATAAAATTGTCTTATAATCAGAACAGTACATAATATTTACCATCAGTTCACGCGAATTTATTCGCCGGATTGATTGACTTATTCAGCGATCCGGCACTGCCTGCATGAACACACATGGATCACCAACTTGAGGTTACACTAATCCACAATCTTGGATGAGTCAATAGTCAGTGAGTTATAATTCACCCATTGGTCCTTCAACCTGAATTTCCCATAAGAACAGGCCATTTCGTGACGTTTGGCTTAAAAATAGACGGAGATCGAAAGGCTAAAAAAAAGATTGTACGGCTGGCTTTCTGATGGGTATCGGTCGTCGGCTTAACTTACCTTGCGGGTCAGCTTCTCGCCTACATCTGGACCGGGGGGAATGGCCGCCATACCTTGGCCGGTCAAGAGGGGCGGTTCGAGACCGAGGCTCTAACACAGGATACGAGCCTGTTCGCTCTACCTATCTGTCGGGGCGTTGGATCTATGCCGTTCATACCCGGCGTACAGTCAACGTTGTTGTGTAGAGCATGAGTAGCAGCTTCAGCCCAACCTGTTCCGCAAGCTGGCCATCAACGGGTGGGAAGGGGTTAAGTTAACATTAAGGTCGTGTAGGGACCGCTCCGAAAGCTCAAAATCGGCTATCGCAGGCCGTCCCGAATCAATTTCATGTATGCCTGCACCACTTTCTCCGGTAGTTCATCCCGATTCACTTCATCTTTGAGATATCGCAGATATATATAACTTCGGGCGGCCATGAGCATGTAGGTAACGGTTTCAAGTTCATCGGAATCGAAGTTCCGAATCTCGCCCCGCGCGACGCCGCGCATAAGAGCCTTATGATAGTGCTCGCCCAGCATCCTAAAATGCTTACTATATGCAACAGGTGCTGCGGACTCCGCTTCATTCAAGATGCGTATGAAACCTGGTTTCCTCTGCAGATATTCAAAGAACGCGCGAAATCCGCGTTCTTCCATTTCGTAAATGTCACAAGCACCTTGCACACGCTTACGGATAAAGCGCAACATATCCGAACCCGCATGCGGTAAGAGTGTATCAAATAAGGATTGGCGCGAATCGAAATAGAGATAAAAAGTGCCTTGCGCGATTCCAGCTTCTTCGGTAATGCGTTTAATGGAGGCTCCAGAATAGCCATATTGCCCAACGACCACCCCAGCAGCAGCGAAGATAGCATCGCGTGCTTCTTGGGTCAGTTCCTCAAGGGATAGCCGGCGCCGATGTTTCGAACTCACCGGCCCCCGCTTATTAGGTTTTAAACTCATAATCCTACTTTTCCCAGTTTATCTTCAGAATAATGGCGACCATACCCAAATTGCACTACCATTGGAATAGTTTTCCCTTCATAGCTATATGACAACCGGATTTTGATGGGTATTTTCGCTTATCTTCGTTCCTTGGAATAACTTCAATGAACCCTAAAATCAACTCGGATGAAATCACATTATTTTGCCCAATTATGCCTGATGGGATACTGAATTCTAATTTATTAATCTTGGCTTCCAATTCCAGATTGCTAGCGGCACCCCCGCTAAATGACAATAGAATACCCCATTCAGAACTACCCTTTTTATTTAGGGAATCGGGTAGGAGGCGGGATTGCTCCCGCCGTCCTCCCACACCACCGTACGTACGGTTCCGTATACGGCGGTTCATGATGTGTACTGAAGGTTATAGAGGGTTTCCGTAACTGGTATCAATCCGAGGTTTCGGAAGTAGGCGTTATTATATGCGATATTCATGCTTCTTGCCCCGGCACTGGCCCAAGGGCCTTTACCGCTATAGGCTGCCTTGCATGATAAAAATTCGCTAACACCTCTTCGCCTCAAATTCTGAGCCCGTGTCTTGGCTCGTTTCCATTGGCGCCAGATAACAACCCGCATTTTATGACGGACCATTACCCTAATTGTGAAACGGGTCTAATATTAAGCCACGATAGCGGTCGCAAACGAGTATTCCCTTCATTTCCTCTCGATATCCAAAAATACCAATATGGCACCACAGAGGGCGTCAATTTGGTGCCAAAGAGAAATTGTTGTAATTTCAAAGTGCTAACTATATTTTGAGCCGCTTTGGTGCCTGATCATGATTTTTTGGTACCTCCACCCGTTTCTGTAACCATTTGATTTTACTTATCTTTCTGGCGCACTATCGGTGCATATGGTGTGACATCTTTTTTCGCCGGCTGGCGGGCAATATGAGGCTGTGATTTGTTGATTTGGTACGGGTGACGGGAGGTGCTAACTTTGATTCTGACGGCGGGGTAAAAGTCATTTTCTGGCGGGGTGTGAAGTCAATTTTTGTCCGGTCACTGAGGAAAAAACCGCGCCGGAATTGTCACTTATAATCTACACCGTCGCCGCCGTCGCAAGCAAGGGGAAATGGGGTTCTCCAGCTCAAGAAAACCAGGTTTATTTCGTTTGGAAAACTTCAGAAAACGCATGACAATCCCCCTGCCCGCTGGCAGAAATTCATGCCAGGATTTTATGTTTTTTCTGAAAATATTTTACCGGAAACTTATGCGGAGTTCATCACCGGAAACCGAAATTATTTCCCCTTCACGCCTGATCTTTCTGACGCTATCATGGGGGGCATAATGGCCATGACATGGCGTTGCTGACATGGGGTTTTTGACTGTTCGCCACAAGAAAAGGGCGGCTTGCGCCGTCCCTTGTTGGTGGTTAGAAAAGTTATTGTCTGTTATGTTTTCGGTATGGGCCGATAGACTTTTATGCCTATTTGTCTGGCCTTATCGGCCAAGTTTTCAGTAATGCCGGAACCGGGAAAGACAATCACGCCTTTTGGGTTTTCTGCCAGCATTTGGTCGTTACGCTTGAAGGGTGCGGCACGGTTATGTTTCTTCCAGTCCGGACGGAATATAATTGTTGGGATGGCTCTTGCCTTTGCCCATTTGGC
>JAESRG010000149.1 GCA_016764785.1 Paracoccaceae bacterium | reverse complement strand
CTTGGTCTTGTAAGTCGTGGGTGTCCAGCTGCTCATCACCGCCAGCTACTATCACGCTGGATTAACAACATGAATCCCCCCATTCGATTTGTGCAACAACCCCCCGTGCAGCGCATAAATATTTGAGATGGGTCTTGTTGAAAGTATCTGGATAAATATACTGATATTAAAATTTAGGGCGGACAAAACATTGAGGCCACCACTTGCTCATACTGCAGAAAATGGTGACATTTTGGCGGCCGAGTTGCTGGTTGATCATTCTTCGGCTGTTTCATGTAGTGCGGCAGGAAATGCTGGTGCTTTTGGTACTGAAGCCATCGGGGAAATCACCGGCTGGCTTCATGATCTGGGCAAGATGAAACCTGAATTTCAGGCCAAGCTCCTCGGGGCGATCAATAAGGAAACTCATAGCGGTGAAGGCGCGCGATATGCATTTGATACCTTCGGCCCTAATATTGGCAAAATAATTGCGTATTGTATTGCAGGCCATCACACGGGGCTGCCGAACGGGAAAGGACGCTCAGAAAATCGCCCTGCAACGCCGCTGAGTGAGCGGATCAATCAAGCAGAAACTCTGCAATTACCAGACTGGATGAGCTTGCCGAATTTGGCGATTCCCGGGCCGCTGCGTGAATTATCCGATCCTATCAACTTTAGACTCCATTTTTTTACACGCATGTTATTTTCCGCATTAGTCGACGCCGATTTTATCGAGACTGAGCGGTATTATTCCCCCAATGCCCCGCGCGGCCGCACGACAGATTTGGCGGCGCTGCGTGATCGGCTTATCCATCGGTTGGGTCAATTTCCAAAGCCAGATACACAGGTGAACCGGCTACGTGCCGAAGTCTTGAACGCGGCAGGAGATCGTGCAAAAGAGCGGCGCGGCTTGTTTTCGCTCACGGTTCCCACGGGCGGTGGCAAAACCCTCAGCTCGCTCCGGTTTGCACTGGATCACGCGGTGAACCACGGTATGCGGCGGGTCATTTATGTGGTCCCCTACAGTGCGATTATTGAACAAACCGCTGATGTTTTTCGCCATGATTTACAGGATGAAGACGCAGTTCTTGAACATCATACGGCCTATGATTTTGATGCGCGGCTGGATGAGGCACAGGCCGAGCGGATGAAGCTCGCGGCACAAAATTGGGATCGTCCGATCATTGTGACCACAGCGGTGCAATTCTTTGAGAGCCTGTTTGCCAATCGCACCCAGAAATGCCGCAAATTGCATAACATCGCCAATTCTGTGATCGTGCTCGACGAAGCCCAGACATTGCCGATCAATTTTTTATTGCCAAGCCTTGCGGCACTCAAGGAATTGGCGCGCGGCTATGGGTGTACGGTGGTATTTTGCACCGCCACGCAGCCGGCGATTTTTCAAGAAGACGGCCTAACCGCTCCCGAGGCCCCAAGCAAAGCTGACACGATCGAAATCGCGCCGCATCCGGCAGAGCTCTATGAGCAACTTAAGCGGGTTGAAGTGCATCAGGCGGGGGCAATGAGCAATGATGATTTGGCGGCTCGGCTGCATGGGCGCTCAGCGTTGGTGATCTTGAATAACAAGAAACACGCGCGAAAGCTGTATGATGCGCTGCAAGGGGATGGCGTGTATCACTTGACCACCGCGATGACTGGGGTGCATCGGCGCGATGTACTGCAACAGGTGGCCGAAGGCTTGAAAGCGCAGCGCGAAAATGCCGATGCACCGCCAATTTTATTGTTCTCAACATCCCTCGTGGAGGCGGGTGTTGATCTCGATTTTCCTGAAGTTTGGCGGGCTATTGCTGGGCTGGATTCGATTGCGCAGGCTGCGGGGCGCTGCAACCGTGAAGGGCGTATGAATGGCAAAGGGCAGGTTTATGTGTTTGAGCCAGAGGCTGATTTTCCGCCCCCTCCGGAGCTGCAACAAAATGCAGAGGTCGCCCGCGCGGTGCTGCACGCCCACCCTGATCCGCTCACGCCTGAGGCAATAATCGCGTATTTCAAGCAGCTCTATTGGGATAGGTCGGCTGATCTAGATGCCAAGGCAATCATGGCGCGGATTGCCCAAGGCACACAGCTCGATTTCCCGTTCGCTGACATTGCTGCCGATTTCAAATTGATAGGGGAGACCACGGTGCCGTTGATTATTGGGGGCGGAAAATACGGCCTCAATAGCAAGGCGCGTGACCTGCTACGCTTTAGCCCTTTCGCCGGCGCGATTGCGCGCAAGATGCAGCCATACAGCGTTTCAGTACCCCCCAATGTTCGCAATGAACTGGTACGCCTCGGCGCGGCAGAGGTCTTGCGCAGAGATGAATTTGGCGATCAATTCGTTGTACTGAACAACGAGAGGTTGTACGATGAAGCCGCAGGGTTTTCAGCAGAAGATCCAGAGGATCTAGGGATTATGATAAAATAACCTAGGTCACATCGAGAGAAGTTGACATTGCTGAATCCCACCATTACTTAGCGGGTATTCAAACAATGGAGGCTAAGAATGAAACTCCCAAGAGAGCCAATGCTATGGTTGCGCCTATTGGAATCGGCCTTGCGCATTGTGCTATTGGTCATTCGCTTCTTTCATTGATTGTTTGTCGCCTTTGGGCGTGGATTGAAACTCTCGATGTGAGCTAACTGCCGATGATAGGAGTAGGGTCCCGAATGGGGCCCTACCGCTACACAGGAGAACAAATGGCTGGAGTAAAATTACACGTTTGGGGCGATTACGCTTGTTTCACGCGGCCTGAAATGAAGGTTGAGCGGGTGTCGTATGACGTTATTACCCCCTCCGCAGCGCGTGGTATTTTAGAGGCCGTACATTGGAAGCCAGCGATCCGCTGGGTGGTGGATAAAATCCATGTGCTTAATCCCGTGCGCTTTGAGAACATCCGCAAAAACGAAGTTGGTGCCAAGATTTCGGCCCGTTCTGCCAAAACCGCGATGGCGGCTGATGACATCTCGAACTTGCACATGATCGTCGAGGAAAACCGACAGCAACGCGCCACGCTCGCTCTGCGCAATGTGGCCTATGTTATCGAGGCGCATTTCGAGATGACCGACAAAGCCGATGACGACACCCCAGCCAAGCATTTTGACATATTCAAACGGCGCGCCATCAAGGGCCAGTGTTTTCAACGCCCCAGCCTCGGCTTGCGTGAGTTTGTCGCCGATTTCGAATGGGTTGATGACGCTCCAAAGTCAGTCCTGACAGGCACCCAAGATTTAGGTTGGATGCTGTACGACATTGATTTTGCTAACAATCGCACGCCGCAATTTTACCGTGCCAATATGGTTGACGGGGTGATCGACGTGGCGGGGGCGCGTGATGCGGGGATGGTACGATGACCATTCTGACATCATTGGCGCAGCTTTATGAACGCCTATTAGCGGCGGGTATAGCCCCCAAGCCGGGGTTCTCGCGCGAGAAAATTTCGTATGCGCTGGTGATTGATCGCGAGGGGCGGCCGCTACGATTGGCGGATAAACGCAGCAAAGCAGGCAAGAAACCTGCGCCTGTGCTGATGGATGTGCCGGCGGCGGTCACGCGATCCTCTGGCATTAAATCAAACCTGTTTTGGGATAAAACCGCCTATGTCCTTGGGGTGATCGCCGTGGAGGAGAAAGACGCGGACGGCAAGGTGCAGATCGTCGCGGGGCAGGGGAAGCGCACAGCCAAAGAGCATGCCGATTTTGTATCTGCCAATTTAGACGCGGTAACGGATGCCACAGATCCGTGGCTGCGGGCCTTTGGTAAATTCTTGCAAAGCTGGACGCCGGAACAGTTTGTTGCGCGTGGCTTCGACCCCCAAGCGCTTGACCATAATATTGTTTTTGAGTGCGGCGATGACCGTTCTCACTATATTCACGACATTCCTGAGGTAGGGTCATTGCTGCCCGAGGGCGATGCATCAGGAAGCGGGATATGTCTGGTGACGGGTAAAGATGGCCCATTGGCGCGGCTCAATCCGTCTATCAGGGGGGTGCAGGGGGCGCAAAGCTCTGGCGCGCCGTTGGTGTCGTTCAACGATGTGGCTTACGAATCTTACGGTAAAGCAAAGGGCGAAAACGCCCCGATATCGGTAAGTGCTGCGGCGGCATATGGCACCGCCCTTAAGGTGTTGCTGGAGCGTAAAGCCAGCGCCGATTTGGAGCGACACCTGCGCATTGGCGATACCACGGTGGTGTTTTGGGCCGAGGCAAAGAGTGCCGAAGCGTCCTTCAATACCGAGATGTTAATGGGGCAGGCGTTCAACCCGCCAAGTGAAGACGACGAGACCAGCACCCTGCGCGACACTCTGCGCGATATTGCCGAAGGACGTGGAACGGGTGATCCGAACTTTGACCCTGATACGCGCATTTATATGCTGGGGCTGTCGCCCAATGCGGCGCGGCTTTCCGTGCGGTTTTGGCACCCTGGCAGCTTTGGCGATTTTGCCCGCCACATTACGCAGTTTTGGTCCGATCTGGATATTAAACCCTCCCCGTGGAAAGGGCCGCCCGCCGCGTGGTCGCTGCTTTATGAAACAGCGCTTTTGCGCAAAGCCGAAAATATTCCGCCCCTGCTTGGCGGTGTGCTTATGCGTGCGGTTCTGACGGGGGCGCCGCTGCCGCGGACCCTGCTTTCTGCGGTGGTCCGCCGTATGCGCGCAGACGGCGATATCAACGGACGCCGCGCCGCGATTTGCAAAGCTGTTATCAACCGAACATCCCTGAAAGAAGAGGAAATACCTGTGAGCCTCGATATTGAAAGCACCAATCCGGCCTATTGTTTAGGCAGGCTCTTTGCGGCCTACGCTTATGCAGAAGAAAGTTACACCAAACGATCGGCCACATTGCGCGACAAATATATTGGCGGTGCTTCGGCCACTCCCGCACGGATATTTCCGATCCTGATGCGGGGTTACGAACATAATCGTGCAAGCTTGAGCAAAACACAGGACGCGCGAAAAGGGTATGGCAGAAAGGCCGAAAAGGCGGTTGTGAGCATCCTTGAATTATTGGACGGCACAGAAGATTTTCCGACGTCGCTCACGTTGACGGAACAGGGAAAATTCTTTGTCGGTTTCTATCACCAAACGAAGGCATTTTATACATCGTCCGATGATGCGGCAAATACAGCCACCAATATTGAAATGGAGATTGGCGCATGACCGCCCTACAAAACCGATATGATTTCGTACTGTTTTTTGATGTGATCAATGGCAATCCTAACGGCGATCCAGATGCAGGTAATATGCCGCGCATGGACCCCGAAACCAACCAAGGGCTGGTGTCGGATGTGGCGATCAAACGCAAGATCCGTAATTATGTCGCCACTGCCCATGACGGTGAGGCGGGCCACAAGATATATATGGCCGAGCGTGTGGTTTTGAATGATCTCAATGCCGAGGCGTATAAAGCGACGGGATTCAAGCAGGTCGCCAAAAAGCTGCCAAAAGATGATGATGATGCCGCGAAATTAACCCGCTGGATGTGCGACAATTTCTTCGACATTCGGACATTTGGCGCGGTGATGACAACCGACGTTAATTGCGGGCAGGTGCGCGGCCCTGTGCAAATTTCGTTCGCCCGCTCAGAAGACGCAATTCTACCGCTTGAAATAACAATCACACGCTCGTCCGTGACCAATGAAAAAGACCGCGACAAGGAGCGCACTATGGGGCGCAAACATATCGTTCCTTATGGGTTGTATCGTGCGCATGGGTTTATCAACGCCAAATTGGCCAACAAAACCGGTTTTTCCGAGGAAGACCTGCAAACCGTCTGGAAGGCCTTGTGCGATATGTTTGAGCTTGATCGTTCTGCGTCGCGTGGTGAAATGGCGACCCGCCGCCTGATCGCCTTTAAACATGACAGCGCCCTTGGCAATGCGCAGGCGCATAAGTTGTTTGAGCGTATCACGGTGGCCCGCCGCTCTGGTGATGATCTGATCCCTGTTGGTGATCCGCGCACCCATAACTTGCCTGTGGCGCGTGCCTTTAAAGATTACGAAATTACCGTCGATGACACCAACTTGCCAGAGGGGATCACCATCATTGAACCCTGCGGATGACATCCCCCTCTCGGCCTTGCAGCACTGGCTGTTTTGTCCGCGCCAGTATGCGCTGATCCATATTGAACGGATATGGGCCGAGAACCGGTTTACCGCAGAAGGGCGGGTGCTGCATGAACGGGCGGATAGCGGAAAGAGCGAGGCGCGGCCGGGGATCAAGACGCTGCGCACGGTGGAAATTCGCTCGGCAAAGCATGGCCTGTCGGGTGTCGCTGATGTGGTCGAGCTGCGGGGCGGCACCCCCTATCCGGTCGAATACAAACGCGGAAAACCGAAAAAGCATCAAGCCGATGAGGTGCAGCTTTGTGCGCAGGCTCTGTGCCTCGAAGAAATGTTCAACTGTGCCATTTCTGAAGGCGCGCTGTTTTATGGAAAAACCAGACGGCGCACGATTGTTTGTATCGACGCGGCGCTACGGAAGATGACATTGCAAGCGGCAGCAGATGTGCGCGCTTGCCGCGATCAAGGCGATCTACCTGCACCTATATATAGTGCCACACTGTGCGATAATTGCTCGCTGTTCGAGCAATGCCGACCTAAGCAAATAGGGGCGCAGCGAAACATCGAAAAGTGGATGGCACGCGCGCTAAATACGCAAGGGGTGCCTGCGTGAAAAAGTTGCTTAACACGCTCTATATCACGACGGAAGGCGCGTGGGCGCACAAAGACGGGGCCAATATTGTGGTCGATGTTGACGGGGTTGAACGCGGGCGTGCGCCGTTACACTTGCTTGGTGCAATTATTTGCTTCGGTCAGGTTGGGGTCTCGCCACAGCTGATGCATGCCTGCGCCGAGGCGGGTGTATGTATCACTTATCTGGGGTATTCGGGTAAATTTCTGGCGCGGGTTGAGGGGCCGATCAGTGGCAACGTGTTGCTGCGGCGCGCGCAACATGAACGGACATTGGATGGGCCTCTGCATGTTGCCCGCTCAATGGTTGCGGCCAAAACGGCCAATCAGCGCGCTGTCATTCGCCGCCAGATGCGCGATTATGACGATGAGACAGGCAGTCTAAAATTAGCCGAACAACGCCTGTCAGACGCAGCGCGATTGGCGCTCACCGCACCTAATCTTGAGGTGTTGCGCGGGTTGGAAGGCGAAGGCGCGAATGCCTATTTTGGTATCTTCAACCAAATGATCCGCGCTAAAAACCTTGCATTTAATGGGCGCTCCCGCCGCCCGCCGCTTGACCCGCCCAATGCACTTTTGTCGTTTCTATATGTGCTGTTGGCCGCCGATTGTCGCGCCGCACTCGAGAGTGTTGGCTTGGACCCTCAAATGGGTTTTTTGCACCGTGACCGGCCAGGAAGACCCAGTCTTGCACTTGACCTCATGGAAGAGTTTCGTGCGCCAATGGCGGACCGTTTGTGTCTGTCACTCTTCAATCGACGTCAAATCCAACAGGCCGATTTCGAAACAAAAGAGACTGGCGGTGTGTTTCTAAAAGACGATGCGCGCAAAACCGTTTTATCCGCGTGGCAAGATCGTAAACGCACGCAAATCGTGCATCCCTTCCTCGGCGAGAAGCTCGCCTTTGGCCTTTTTCCCTTTGTGCAAGCGCAACTATTGGCGCGCCATTTGCGTGATGACATTGACGGCTACCCTGCGTTTGTCTGGAAATAATCATGCTTGTTCTAATTACATATGATGTGAAATCTGAGAGTAAAGATGGTAAAAAACGCTTGCGCCGCCTTGCCAAAGCCTGTCTAGATTATGGTCAGCGGGTGCAGTATTCTGTCTTTGAGTGTGATGTTGATCCGGCCCAATGGACGGCCCTGCGCGCCCGTCTTTTGTCAGAGTACAACGAAGCCGAAGATAGTTTGCGTTTCTATTTTTTAGGTAAGAACTGGAAACCCCGCATTGAACATTGTGGTGCAAAGCCTGCTACAGATTTTGACGGCTTTCTAATCGTATAGTGCGAACCACAAGCGCGCATAAAATCACTGCAAGGTTCGCAATGTGTTTAACACACTGCGCTGTATGTATTTCCCATGAATTTTGATAAGAATGACCATCGAGCTTACTTCAAAAAGCGTAGGTTCGCGTCCGAGTGGGTATTCTCTTTATGTAATCATATAATTACGCTGATAGAGTCGCCCCTTCACAGGGGCGTGGATTGAAACGAGATATCGCTGGTGAGCGTACCAGCCGACGCGACGTCGCCCCTTCACAGGGGCGTGGATTGAAACAGCCGACCAACCTCGAGCTGATTGAAATGGAAACGTCGCCCCTTCACAGGGGCGTGGATTGAAACGAGATATCGCTGGTGAGCGTACC
>JAESRG010000148.1 GCA_016764785.1 Paracoccaceae bacterium | reverse complement strand
TTGCCGAGCAAAGCAAAGAGTGCGTGCGCAGGCTTATTGCCAAGCACAATATTGATTGCGATTGGCGCGACGGCATTATCCATGCCGAACTGCGTAAGCGTAACCTGCATCACGGGTTTGCCTATGCGGAAAAGCTGAACAAAGAATATAATTATGCGCAAATTACCCCACTGGATAGCGATCAAATTCGCAGTGAACTGGGGACTGACGCCTATTGTGGCGGCACCAAAGATATGGGCGCTGGGCATCTGAACCCGCTCAAATACGTGCTGGGGTTGGCGCGGGCAGCACAAGCTGCAGGGGTGCAAATATTCGAAGGCTCCAAGGCGCTTGATATTATTGCTGGTGATCCGGCAGTGGTGAAAACGCAAAACGGGCAGGTAAGTGCCAATTTTGTGGTACTGGCGGGCAACGGATATATCGGCAATCTTGCCCCTAAAGTTGCCAGTCGTGTGATGCCGATTAACAATTTTATTGTCGCAACAGAACCCTTGGATGAGGCGTTGGCGACCGAGCTTATTCAAAATGACGTTGCTGTGGCCGACAGCAAATTTGTGGTGAATTATTTCAAACGCTCGCCCGACCATCGGCTGATGTTTGGCGGTGGTGAAAGCTATGGCTATCGGTTTCCCAAAGACATTGCCGCCAAAGCCCGCAAACCGATGCTTGAGATTTATCCGCAGCTTAAAGACGTGAAAATCGACTATGCGTGGGGTGGAACGCTGGCAATCACTGTTAACCGGATGCCGAACTTTCAACGGCTTGGGCCAAATATTCTGACGGCCTCGGGGTATTCCGGGCACGGGGTGGCGATGGCCAGTTTGGCGGGGGAAATCCTTGCTGAAACCATCAAAGGCACGGCTGAGCGGTTCGATGTGATGGCCAATATCCGGCCTCCGCGCTTTCCGGGCGGCACAATGCTGCGCTGGCCAATTCTGGTGCTGGCGATGACATGGTTTTCGCTGCGCGACCGAATCTAGGGTGAAAAGTACGAATTTTTACTTAAAATAGACGTAAAACACCAAATTACGCTGGGTAACTGTTGACCGGCAATTCTTTGCCTATCTATTCTAGCTTCAAATAAAAACAAAATCTGTGGAGGAAGTAATGAAAAAAACATCATCAGTCGTAGCGGCATTTTTATTCGCGAGTACGGCAATGGTAACTGCGGGAGGGATTGATCGTTCCGGTCAATCTGTCGATATCATTTTCGAGGATGGCAGTTACGCCGAGATCTCATTCGGGTTTGTTAATCCGAATATTTCGGGCGAGGGTCCATTGGGGAACGCAACCGGTGATATTGCGCCAGCATATACGTTGTTCAGCGGTGGGTATAAAACCGATTTTTCCGATAGTTTTTCGGCCGCGGTGATTTTTGATCAACCTTTTGGGGCGAATGTCGAATATCCTGTTGGCTCTATCCATGGGACAACATTTGCCGATCTGGCCTCGAACGCCGTGACTCTGATGGTCAGCTATGACATTTCCGACCGGTTTACGGTTTATGGCGGCGCTGTCATGCAGCAGTTATCTGCTGACGCTTATGTTTTCGCTGCGAGCACCTATACTGTCCAAGCGAGTGCCGCGACCGGTTATGGTTACGTTGCTGGCGCTGCTTTTCAGATTCCCGATATCGCGCTACGGGTCGCATTGACATATCATTCTGAAATCACGACTAATCATGACACAGTAGAGGATTTTGGTGGCTCCAATATCTATTCTGTAACCGAGGTTACCACACCGCAGTCCATTAATCTGGAGTTTCAAACGGGCATTAACCCCAAGACACTGATTTTTGGTTCGGCCCGTTGGGTTAATTGGTCAGCGTTCGAACTTGCCCCGGCAAACTATCCTGCACCGCTTGGCCCGTTGGTTTCTTATGACAACGATACGATCACATATTCGCTGGGTGTTGGTCGCAAGCTAAGCGACAGTCTGTCCGCAGCAATTACGATCGGGTACGAGGCAAGCCTTGGCGGCGATGCGACCGTACTTGCTCCGACAGACGGCTATCTGAGTCTTGGAGGTGGTCTAACCTATACGGTTGGGAATGCGAAAATTACGGCGGGCGCTAAATATCTGTGGCTCGGCGACGCAAGTGCCCCCGCTGTTGGTCTATTTACCGACAATACAGCACTGGCATTTGGCGTATCAGTTTCCTTGGCCATGTAGAGCGAGGCATTACATAAAACGGCCGGATTGTTCCGGCCGTTTTTTATTGGGCAACGTGGATTGTTACATCGCTTTCCGCACATAGCTGCCGGATGGCTTCGGGCGGTGTTTCGTCGGTAATAAATGTGTCCATATCGGCAAGTGACCCAATACGCACCGGTGCGTGGCGGGTGTATTTGATGGCGTCGGCCAGCAGGAACGACTTTCTGGAATTCTCGATAATGGCTTGCGTGACGCGCACCTCGCGAAAGTCGTGGTCCAGCAGCACTCCGTCTTCCGCAATTGCAGCAATACCGATTACCGCATAATCGACGCGAAATTGTTTGATGACTTCGGCTGCAATATCGCCGATCAACCCCCCGTCCGAGCGTCGCAGCACGCCTCCGGTCACGATCACCTCGGAATGCGGTGATGTGGCAAGGATATTCGCAACATTCAAATTATTGGTAATCACCATCAGATTTTTGTGGTTGAGCAGGGCGCGGGCTACGGCCTCGGTTGTCGTGCCGATGTTTAGAAATAGCGACACGCCGTCGGGGATTTGGGCGGCGCACAGCTCTGCCATCGCTTCTTTTTCGTCTACCGCAAGGTGGCTGCGTTCCTCATATCCGGGATTAAGCACCGTTGAGGGCGGGATTGCCCCGCCATGAACGCGGGTTAGATGGCCAAGATTACACAGCTCACCCAAATCACGCCGGATGGTCTGGGCCGTCACGTCAAAATGTGCTGACAACCCGTCAACAGTGACTTTTCCGGTGTCGCGGGCAATCTTAAGAATCACGTCATGTCTGAAATTTTGGGCCATATTTACTCATGTTCGATAATTTTCGTTTTGGTCGCAAAAATCATAATCTAGTTTGCGAAGAAACAAAAGGTATTTTTCATCCAGTAAAATCAAGCAGTGCATTTCCAAATTTGTTTTCTTTTTGTCATAAAAAATACATAAGCGAACAATTTGGAAGAAAAACCGTTGACGCCGCATGCAAAATAGGCGACATTGCCCTTGTTGCAGAGGCAAGCCTTCCGCAACAAAAGGCGATACGTGCTTATTGGGCCAAGGGCGTGTCATTTATCTGCGAGGGTCGGGATTTTCCCCAAGAAAGTCTGACCCTTGCGGAACTTTTCCTCAAATCACCTTAAATCGCGCGACTGTGTTTCGCTTCTGACGTTGTGTATGTGTCAAACACGGTCGCTATGATGCGGGTCAAGGGGCGGCCTTCAGGGTTGATTTTCAACACATTGCCATCGAACGTTGTGAAATTCGGAAAGGTCTCCGAAACCTGTCTGCAATCGGAAAATAGCGATTTGGTGAAATCACCAAATTCTGCGGTTAATGCGTCTAGGTCCATCTGAAAGTCGCACATCAACATCTCAATGGCACGGCTGCGCATCCGGTCTTCCAACCCCAGTGAAAATCCGCGTGAGGCGGACCAGTTGCCGCTGGCGATAGATTTCGAATAATTTACCGTAGCGGCGTTATTCTGGGTGAACCCCTGTGGGAATCTTGAGATCGATGACGCGCCAAGGCCGATCAACGCGGTGCAGCGATCATCGGTATAACCTTGGAAGTTACGGCGTAAATGCCCGTTCTGGCTGGCAATCGCCAGACTGTCGGTTGGCACGGCAAAATGGTCGATGCCAATGGCGGTTAACCCGGCCTCTGAAAACATTTTGGCGGCCCTTTCGGCCTGCGCAAAACGCTCATATGCGCCCGGAAGGCTGTCTTCGGAGATCATTTTCTGACGTTTTGCCATCCACGGCACGTGCGCATAACCAAACAGGGCCACGCGGTCGGGGGTAAGGGTAATGACTTGCCGGGTTGTGTTTATCAGCGCCTCAAGGTCCTGATAGGGCAGGCCATAGACCATATCGATGTTGATGGAGTTGATGCCATATTTACGCAATGATTCAACAGTTTTTCGTGTCAGGTCATATCCTTGTGGGCGGCCAATCGCGGCCTGCACTTTTTCGTTAAAATCCTGAACGCCAATACTGGCGCGATTCATGCCGCCACGGGCAAAAGCCCCGAGTTTTTCATCAGAACAGGCAGTCGGGTCAATTTCGACCGAGAATTCATAGGTATCGTCAAAATCAATTGCATCGCGAATCGCTGCGATCAGCGTGTCGATCATGTCAGGTGTTAGTATCGTCGGTGAACCACCACCAAAATGCAATCGGCCTAGCTTAAGCCCTTTGGGCCGTGCGGCTTTGAACATGGCAATTTCTGCCAGCAGAGTATTCAGATAGGCCTGCACCGGCGACAAGCTACTTACCCCCTGCGTGCGGCAAGCGCAAAACCAGCATAGTCGTTCGCAAAACGGAATATGGACATAAATGGACACAGGATGCGCGGTGTCTAATGACTTTAACCACCCGTCAAATTGCTTTCGGCCGACACCGTCATGAAAATGCGGTGCGGTCGGATAGCTGGTGTAGCGCGGCACACTGCGATCAAAAAGACCAGCAGACTCCAAGTTTTCTAAATAGCTCATTCGGGTCTAATAGACGCAGCTATGACGTATTGGCCTTGATCAAGATCAAATAACTGCGTAATTTCACCAAAAGGCCAAAAATGGCCAGAGGGGCGATTTTTTTGGCTGTATCTATTCTTAAAATTGATCGAAATTCGCGGTGCAGTGCTTGCCCGATCCGGCATCGCGCGGTTTGTGCCTATTGCGAAGACGATGAATTGATACGTCTTGATGCCATAAAGTCGTATCGCACATATGCGCCCGGCGAAAGCATTGTCATGGCTGGCGATCAGGTTGACAAAATCGGCTCCATCGTATCTGGGGTTGCGACATTGTCGCGAACCCTTGCGGATGGTCGTCGGCAGATGGTCGGCTTGTTGTTGCCCTCAGATTTTGTGGGTCGCCCGGGGCGGGCAGAGGCCCCTTTTGATGTGGTTGCCGCAACGGAAACCACACTGTGTTTGTTCCAGAAAGACCAGTTCGACAAGATGATAAAGGCTACACCGCCATTGGAGCGGCGTTTGCTGGACATGACGCTTGACGAGCTGGATTCAGCGCGCGAGTGGATGTTGTTGCTGGGGCGTAAAACAGCACGGGAAAAAATCGCCAGCCTATTGGCCATCATGGTGCGGCGCGATGCTGCTTTGAACAAAGAAACCCCGCGTGACGGAATGCGTTTTGTCTTGCCGCTAACGCGCGAAGCTATGGCTGATTACCTTGGTTTAACAATTGAAACGGTCAGCCGCCAGATATCTGCTCTCAAAAAAGAGGGTGTTATTATTCTGGAAGATGCCCGCCATATTCGTGTGCCTGACTTTGTTAAGTTGCTGGATCAGGCTGGCGACGACGCTGACGGTGGTTTTATAGCGTAATTTAGAAATTACGCATCGAATCTTGATATAGATCAAAGCATTGTTTTAACCTTATTGCGATTAGTCCGGCTAACGGGCGTATTGTATCTAAGCGCCCGATTCGTAAAAGAGGGCCTATAATGCAACACGGTATCAAGGCAGCTGTGCTGGGACTGATTGTTCTGGCGGCAGTGATTGCCACAAATTTCGCGCGAGATCTCGCGTATCAATTCCACGCAATTCTGATTATTCTGGTCGCAGGGTATCTATTCATTCGTGAAGTCGGAAAAATCGGCGATCCGGTAAAACCTGCTGAAACGGGCTATATGGATGGTGTCGTACGGGCCGGGGTCATCGCGACAACTGTCTGGGGTCTGGTTGGCTTTAGCGTTGGCGTTTGGATCGCCTTTGAGCTGGCCTTTCCGGCGCTAAACCTTGGTAATATCTTCCACGGATACGGGAATTTTGGCCGATTACGGCCCATTCACACCTCAGCGGTGATTTTTGCGTTTTGTGGCAATGCGTTGATCGCAACCTCGTTTTATGTGGTGCAACGCACCTGTGCGGCGCGCCTATGGGGCGGCAATCTGGCGTGGTTTGTGTTCTGGGGATATCAGCTGTTTATCGTGTTGGCAGCCACTGGGTATTTGCTTGGTTCAACCCAAAGCCGTGAATACGCTGAACCAGAATGGTATATCGATATCTGGTTGACCATTGTTTGGTTATGTTATCTGGCTGTGTTCCTTGGGACGTTGTTCAAACGTAAAGAACCGCATATCTATGTGGCTAACTGGTTTTATCTGGCCTTTATTATCACGATCGCCATGTTGCACGTGGTTAATAACCTGGCGGTGCCGGTATCAATTTTCGGATCAAAATCTGTGTCGCTGTTTTCAGGTGTGCAAGATGCAATGGTGCAGTGGTGGTATGGCCATAATGCGGTTGGGTTCTTCCTGACGGCGGGTTTCCTCGGTATGATGTACTACTTTGTGCCAAAACAGGCGGAACGTCCGGTTTATTCATATAAACTGTCGATCATTCACTTTTGGGCACTGATTTTTCTTTATATCTGGGCTGGTCCTCACCACCTGCATTATACTGCGTTGCCCGACTGGGCGCAGACGTTGGGTATGGTGATGTCGATTATCCTGTGGATGCCTTCTTGGGGTGGCATGATTAACGGTCTGATGACGCTTTCGGGCGCATGGGATAAACTGCGCACCGATCCGGTGTTGCGGATCATGGTTGTGTCAATCGGCTTTTACGGCATGTCCACCTTTGAAGGGCCAATGATGGCCATCAAAGCGGTGAACAGCCTGTCGCATTATACCGACTGGACCATTGGCCACGTGCATTCCGGTGCATTGGGCTGGAACGGTATGATCACCTTTGGCGCGTTGTACTTCCTTGTGCCACGGCTTTGGGGCAAAGAACGTCTGTATAGCCTGCGGTTGGTCAGCTGGCATTTCTGGCTCGCGACCATCGGCATCATTCTGTATGCGTCGGCTATGTGGGTTTCGGGCATCATGGAAGGTCTGATGTGGCGCGAGGTTGATGCGCAAGGCTTCTTGGTCAACTCGTTCTCGGACACTGTTGTGGCGAAATATTCGTTGCTGGTTATCCGTGGCTGCGGCGGTCTGTTGTATCTGGCGGGCGGCATCATCATGGCGGTTAACTTGTGGAAAACGGCCAAGGGGGCAGGTCAAGCTGTCGCCAAAGCTGTGCCAGCGGAATAAGGGGCTAAAACAATGAGTATATTAAGCAAACACGGCGTTATTGAACGTAACGCCACCCTGTTGTTGGTGCTAAGCTTTCTGGTGGTGTCAATCGGTGGTCTGGTGGAAATCGTGCCACTGTTCTATCTGCAAAACACCATCGAGAAAGTTAAGGGTATGCGCCCCTATACGCCGCTAGAACTGGCTGGGCGCGACATCTATATCCGTGAGGGCTGTTACCTGTGTCACAGCCAGATGATCCGGCCACTGCGTGACGAAGTTGAGCGCTATGGCCACTATTCACTGGCCGCGGAATCCATGTACGATCACCCGTTCCAGTGGGGCTCAAAACGCACCGGGCCTGATTTGGCCCGTGTTGGTGGGCGCTATTCGGATGAGTGGCACGTGGATCACCTGATCTATCCGCAGGCTGTTGTACCTGAATCCATCATGCCTCCTTATGAGTTCCTGATGCGTGCGCCGCTTGATGCCCAAATGGCATCTGACGTAGTCGCAACTCACCGTATCGTCGGTGTGCCATATTCTGACGAAATGCTGGAAATGGCCAAAAGCGATACGTTTACGCAGCTTGACCCGTATGCGGATGATTATGATGGGCTTCAGTCCCGGTATGCCAATGCAAATATCCGCAATTTTGACGGACAAGAGGCCAACACCGAAATGGATGCTTTGGTCGCTTATCTTCAGGTTCTGGGCACTATGGTTGATTTTTCGACCTTTGAACCAGACGCAAGCCGTTAGGAGGCCATAATGTATACTATCTTACGCGAACTGGCTGATAGCTGGGCAATGCTTGTCATTCTTCTGTTCTTTCTGGGGGTGATCGTCTGGGCTTTCCGGCCCGGGTCTCGGAAGTTGCACGAAGACCTCGCACAAATTCCGTTGCGCAACGATGATGTGTTGCCCGAAGATAATACCGGAGAGAAATGATGGCTAAGAAACCTGAGAAAAAAGATCCAGAGACCACGGGCCACGTTTGGGACGGGATTGAGGAATTCAACAATCCACTGCCGCGCTGGTGGCTGTGGACCCTGTATTTAACCATCATCTGGGCGATTGGGTATGTGATTGCTTATCCGGCATGGCCCATGATTACCGGGGCTACTGAGGGCATGTTGGGGTATTCAT
>JAESRG010000147.1 GCA_016764785.1 Paracoccaceae bacterium | reverse complement strand
GATCCGCGCGGTTTGCATCCAGCTGGTGATGCCGATGATGAACACGATCAGTAAAAATATTCCGGTTTCCGGCCCAAGCCAGTCGCGCAACGTATCGCGGAACAGCATGATGATGACCAACAAAAGTGGTAGAATTGGCAAGGCAAGAAACAAGTCGGTAAAGCGCATCAACAGCCCGTCGAGCCGTTTGAAATAGCCCGCAAGAACGCCGATAAACGTGCCCAGAAACAGCGAGATCAACATCGCGGTAACGCCAACCGCCACCGAAACGCGCCCACCTTGAATCATCTGTGCCAGCATATCGCGACCCAGATTGTCGGTGCCTAAGGGATGTGAAAAGCTCATCCCCTGATTTCTATTACGAATGTCGGGAAATTGCGGATCAAGCGTCCACAAATACGGCCCAAGGATTACGCCAAACAGAATCGTGGCAAAAGCCACCATCCCGACCATCGCGCCCTTATGGGTGCGGAATTGTGACCACACATCCCCCCAAAGAGATCGATTTTTGCTTTGCTCTTGCTCGTCTAGGTCAATGCTACTCATAACGGATCCTCGGGTCTAGCAGGCCGTAAAGCACATCTGCGATAAGGTTAAAGATAACGATCAGCACTGCGAACAGAAACGTAAGGGTCTGCACCAACGGAATATCTGCGCCCTGAATGCCAACGATCAGCAATTGGCCAAGGCCGTTCACCTTGAAAATCTGCTCGGTAATAATCGCGCCGCCAAAAATCTGCGGTACGCCTAGCGCAATCACCGTCACCACCGGAATCATCGAATTCCGCAGCACATGCACCAGCAGCACAGTTTTTTCCTTTAGGCCTTTGGCGCGGGCCGTACGCACATAATCTTGTGACAGATTATCGAGCATCGAGGCCCGCATAAACCGGCTAATCTGCGCAGCATTATACAAGGCCAGCACCATCACCGGCATTAACATCTGGCGAAACTGAAAAGACAGGTTCGACCACAGCGTTGAGAAATGCCATTCTCCGGCGCTATCTAACCCGGTAACCACATGGGTGGTGTCGTAAATAGAGGGCAGCCAGAACCAGCTGTCATTAGGGATCATCACCGAAAAAACCACGATCAGCAGCACGCCGGTGAAAAATGTTGGCACCGAAAAGCCGATCATTGATACAAACGTACCAGCCTGATCGAACCAGCTGTATTGTTTATAGGCCGAGATCACACCGATCGGCACAGCGATTAGAATGCCGACTACATATGACATGCCGATGACCCACAAAGTCTGCGGCAAACGCTCAATTATCAGATCAACAACCGGCGAGCGGGTGGACCAGCTGGTGACCCTCAGGCGATTTTCACAATCGCCTATGCACCAGTTAAAACCCTCGTACAGCATGTTCAGCGGTTCATTGATAAAGAACTGGTTGCACCACAGCAAATACCGCACAAACATCGGTGCATCCAAACCAAGGCTGGCACGGATTTTTTCGCGGACTTCGGGCGGGATGGTCAGCGGCAGATTGCCGGTCGGATCATTCGGGGCCAGATCCAGAATCAGGAATATAATAAAACTGATCAGCAAAAGCGTCGGGATGGTGAACATCAATCGACGGAGGGTGTAATTCAGCATTTAGCGCCTCGGCATATCAGTCGTGAAAGAAATGCTGCCCCGGTGAACCGGAGCAGCAAAAGGGGTTTACTCGGCACGCGACCAATCGGCAACGTTCCAGAGTTCGCTATCCCAAGTGTTTAGGACAACGCCTTCCAGCGAGTTTGCATGTGCAGACACACGACCACGATCTACAAGCGGGATGATGACGAAGTCTTGCATCATCATATCGTTCATGGCTTTGGCCAGACGCGCACGCTCATTGATGTCGGCAGTGCCGGCCATCTCTGCGCTTGCTGCATCATAGTCAGGGTTGCAATAGCGCGGCATATTGGTGCCAAGCCATGCGTTCTCAGGCGACGGAATTTTGTCGCAAACGAAACCGCCCATATAGGCCTCTGGGTCAGTACCGTCGAAGTTATTCGCATACATCTCAACGTCTGCAAATAGTTTCTGGAACGTATCAGGGCTAGATTGGTCACCGCCAAAGAAGACGCCAGCGTCGACGTTTTTCAGCTCGGTTTCAACGCCGATTTCCGACCACCACTGTTTGATCAGGGCTTGGAAGTCCTGCCGCACAGCGTTTGTAGACGTCTGGTACAGGATCGACAGACGTACGCCGTCTTTGGCGCGAACCCCGTCAGAACCCATTTCCCAACCAGCGGCGTCCAGCATGGCGTTGGCGCCAGCGATGTCTTGCACGAGGCAACCATCGTTTGCAGTCGACGCATAAATTGCCGGGGCAGGCAGAACGTTACAAGTTGGACGACCCGCTTGGCCATAACCGACTTCAACCAAAAATTCACGGTCAATCGCCATGCTCAGAGCCTGACGCACAGCAATGTCAGACAGGAACGGATGCGGATGTGCAACGGTTGACCGTTCATCACCCAAATCCGCGCTAGGGTTGGTCAGGTTGATCATGATACGTTCGACAAGCGTGCCGAAACCGGACACGATTGTGCCATTGCCGGCGGCTTCCATGCTGTCCAGAATTTCTGGCGCGATTTGCAGGTTCCATGCGTAATCAAACTCGCCTGTTTCCAGAACCGCGCGTGCGGATGCGTCAGCCGAACCGCCGCCTTTGAAGGTCAGGGTTGCGAATGCTGGTTTGGACGGATCACGATAGTTGGGGTTAGCCTCCATCGAGATTGTGTCATTGGCACGGAATTCCGATACCATGAAGGGGCCGGTGCCAATTGGGTTAAAGTTGGCGTCGGTACAAGTTGGAGCCGCCACACCCATACAATCAGCAAACTGTGCTGCCTGAATGATCGGGGACTGACCGCCAACAAACGGGCCGTACGGGAATGGTTTTGCGGATGCAAAGTTGACGATCACAGTCAAATCATCAACAGCTACAATTGATTCAACGCCGTCGAATTTGGCAAGCTGCTGGCAGCCGCCCGATGGGTCCATGCAATATTCGCCGGTGAACACTACGTCAGCCGCAGTGAACGGCGTGCCGTCAGACCAGGTCAGCCCCGGGGTGATGTGCCAGGTGATGCTGCGCAGATCTTCAGAAACGCCTCCGTTTTCAACGGTTGGAATTTCAGTTGCCAGCCACGCGACCAATGCGCCGCCTTCGTCGTAACGCGCCAATGGTTCAATCACCAGCGACGCAGCTTCGATGTCTTTGGTGCCGCCCGACAGGTACGGGTTCAGGATGGATGCTGCTTGCCAATAGATAATATTGACATGGCCATCACGGCCTTGCGCCATGTGGCTTTCGGCGATTGCTGATGTTGACATCAGCGCGGCGCCCAGTGCGCCAGCCATAAGATGTTTCAGTTTCATTTGCGAGATTCTCCTCTGTTGCAAATTGGGTTTAGCGCGGTTGACCCGCGTCTTTATTCAATCAAGTGACAAGCGGCAAAGTGATCTTCGCCGATTTGTCGCCATTCGGGTTCGTCTTGATGGCAGATATCAATCGCGCGCGGACAACGGGTGCAAAAGTTGCAGCCTTGCGGTGGATTGGACGGGCTAGGCACGTCGCCTTCAAGAATAATACGGTTAATATTACCAGCCTTGGCAGGGTCAGGATGCGGAACAGCTGACAGCAATGCCTGCGTATAGGGATGCTGGGCGGCGGTATATAAAGTTTCGGACGGGCCGAGTTCAACCAATTTGCCCAGATACATCACCGCCACGCGGCTCGCCAAATGTCGGACCATCGACAAGTCATGGCTGATAAACAGATAAGTCAGGCCGTATTTTTCTTGCAGGTCTTCCAGCAGGTTCACGACCTGCGCCTGAATGGACACATCCAACGCTGCGATTGGTTCGTCGCAGACAATAAACTTGGGGTTCAGGGCCAACGCGCGGGCAATGCCAATGCGTTGCCGTTGACCACCGGAAAATTCATGCGGATAGCGGTCGGCATAACGCCGTGCTAACCCGACCGCATCCATCAGCTCGTCTACACGGGCGCTGCGCTCAACCTTTGTCATCTTGCGATGCTCGACCAGTGGTTCGGAAATGATCGACCCCACGGTCATGCGCGGATTCAAACTGGCCTGCGGATCCTGAAAAATCATCTGCATTTCGGGGCGTTTGGCGCGAAGTTCCTTGCCAGACAGTTCCGCAATATTTTGGCCGTCTAGCTCAATTGAGCCATCGGTAACTTCGTAAAGGCGCAAAACGCAGCGGCCCGCAGTGGATTTTCCGCAACCGGATTCCCCGACAAGGCCAAGGGTTTCGCCTTCAAAAATATCAAAGCTAATGCCGTCGACAGCTTTCACGGCACCAACCTGTTTTTTCATCAATCCGCGATAAATCGGGAAGTGCATTTTCAGGTTTCGCACCCTCAGAAGTGGCGTTTTTTTATCATCAAACATCGGCTGGCTCTCCGGTGCTTGCGTCCCACCAACAAGCTACATCGTGGTTGTTGGTGATATCGCGTCGCTGCGGGTTTTCAGTCCGGCATCGGTCGAATACGTGGCGGCACCGTGGTGCAAATTCACACGAACTTGGCGCTTTGCTCAAGTTGGGTGGCTGACCATCAATCGACATCAACCGTTTGGCGCGGCTGCCGGAAATATCTGGCAGTGTTTCCAGTAATGCCCGCGTATAAGGGTGTTGTGGATTGCGAAACAATTCGGTTACTTCGGCGTGTTCAACGATTTGCCCCGCATACATTACCGCCACGCGATCAGCTATCTCGGCAATAACGCCGAGGTCGTGGGTGATCCAGATAATTGCCATACCCATCTTTTGACGCAGGTCTTTTATCAGTTCCAGAATTTGCGCCTGAATGGTTACGTCCAGCGCCGTGGTCGGTTCATCCGCGATCAGAACCTTGGGGTCACAGGCCAACGCAATCGCAATCATTACCCGTTGCCGCATGCCGCCGGAAAATTGGTGTGGAAAGTCTTTAAGGCGGGCGACAGGGTCGGGAATGCCGACCAGCTCCAACAGCTCAGCGGCCCGTGTTCGGGCGGCTTTTTTGGACATGCGCATGTGCAGACGCAGCGGTTCCATGATCTGAAACCCGATCGTGAACACCGGATTAAGCGAGGTCATAGGGTCTTGAAATATAAACCCGATTTCTGCACCACGCACCTTGCGCAGCTCTTCGTCAGACATGGCACGAACGTTTCGGCCGTCGAACGTGATGCTGCCGTCAGTGATTTCGGCTGGCGGCATCGGCAGCAATTTCAGCAGTGACATCATGGTCACCGATTTTCCGGATCCACTTTCGCCGACAATGCCCAGCAGCTCACCAGGTGCCAGTGAAAAACTGACATGGTTCACCGCATGTACTTCGCCATCACGGGTGTTGAAAATAGTTTTCAGATTGGCCACATCCAAGATGGTGGCGCGCGCGTCGAGCATTCAATCCCTCCCAGGGAAATCACCGGAGTGTGCGGTGTTAGTATTTTTGATGATCGTGTCACCAATTTTGGCACGAGTAAACACCAAGATTCGTAATACGACAACGGGAATTTGTTTTGAGTGACCCAAGGTCGCCCAGCCTCTTCCGTATATGACAGTGTATAATTGTCACACAATTCAAGAAAAGGCTGACACAAGATGCAGCGATAATTAACGATAATACGTCCATTCCGGTCTACCGCGCGCGAAATAATCTCCCTATGGTTGCGTCAGCGCCGGTTAAAATTTACCTATGAGTAAAATTTTTCTTTTAATCGCCATAAATTAGCCTAGATTGAGGGGGTAAATGCCAATGGGTGTAGTCAAATAGAGCTATTTTCTTGGTAAAGTTGCAACGCGTCGATGGGCGAGGAGCATGAGGTTGGGTGACGAAGTGATTTCTGATTCCTGACTTGTTAAATGGTAGTGTAGTTTGCTTCATAATTTCGGCGCCATAACAAGTGGAGAGTATAGCAATGATGAAAACAGTATTCGTAAAACGATTGATATCAGCTGCGGCAATCACAGCAACCAGCATCTTGGCAACCAGCGCATTTGCAGGTGACGTATTGCTGAGCGCATCCGACGGCTCGATAAGCGTTTCGGGAGAATTGTTGTCGTTTGAAGGCGGTAACTACACCATCCGCACAACATTGGGCGAGATGGTCTTGAGTTCTGACACGGTTAGTTGTGCGGGTGACTCCTGCCCAAGTCTGATCATTGAGCCGGAAAAGGTTGCCGGCGTAAAAATTTCGGGGTCGGACACGATCGGTACCGGCCTGATGCCCTTGCTGATGACCGGCTATGCCTCGTCGCTGGGCGGCGAAATTGAATCGGTCCTGACCAGTAACGGTGAATTGATATGGGAGGTCATTTCAGACGGTGGATTTGGCGATTCAATTGGATCCTTTTCGGTTGATTCATCTGCAACCGGTGCCGCGTTTGACGATCTGCTTACAGGAGATTCTGTGATCGGCATGGCTTCGCGGCGGATTGTTCGCGCAGAAGCCCGCGCTTTGTCGCAAGACGGGGCTGGATCAATGGTTGCCATTGAACAGGAACACATTATCGCGGTGGATAGTCTGCTGACGATTGTGAACCCGAACAACTCTATTGATACGTTGTCAATTAGAGACATTGGCCGGATCTATCGGGGCGAAGTCACCAATTGGTCGCAGCTTGGCGGTCCGGATCTACGGATTGTAGTGTATTCACGGACCGAGAGCGCGGGGGCGCGTAACGTGTTCGAAACCCGTATTTTTGGCGAGCCTCTAACGAATGGTGTAGCACGGATCGTTGATACCAACGCTGCGATGGCCTCTCGTATACTGGCGAATGAAGGCGCGATTGGCTTCGTTGGTTTCGCCTTCCTGAATGGTGCAAAAGCGCTGAATATTGTCTCGGAATGCGGTATCACATCGCTTCCGGATGCCTTTGCAGCCAAGACGGAGGAATACCCCCTGCAATCACGGTTGTATCTCTATAGCCGTATTGACACGATATCTGACGAAGCACGGGCGTTCCTGAATTTTGCAATATCTTCGTCTGCTGATGGGGTTGTGTCGAAAGCTGGATATATTAGCCTCGGCGTGGAACGGATTGAACAAATCAATGCCCAGAACCGGATGCGGCAGATGATCAACAGCACTTCGGATGCTTTTGAACTGAGCGTTATGCGTGAATTACAGGTTGAACTGTTGCAGTGGGATCGGTTGTCGACCACGTTCCGTTTTTCGGCTGGCTCCGATGATCTGGAACGCAAGTCTATGCTGGATATGATTCGCCTTGTTGAATATCTTGCTACTCTTCCCGCTGGCGCAGATATCGCATTGGTAGGCTTCACGGATAGTGACGGCGCATTCAACGCGAACCGGAACCTATCGTTGAACCGTGCTCAAGTTGCCCAAACCGCGCTTATTGACTTTGCCGAGGGGCAAACTGATCACATCAACTTTGTCAATTTTGGTTTTGGCGAACTGGCACCAGCTGCCTGTAACGACAGCAATTCAAACAAACGTATCAATCGCCGGGTTGAAGTCTGGGTGCGTACGCTAAACTAACATACTGAATAAATTAGTTTCCTTGAGGGCCCGCTTTGTCGCGGGCCTTTTTGAGTTCGCGGCTCGTAGAGTTAAAGTAAATAGTAGAAGATGATGATTCTATACTTAGTAGTTTTCATGTATAAGTTGTTATATGCTTAAAAAGCATACTAAATGCGTGTATTTTGTCATAAAAATGTCACCTAACTGACATATTACTGTAATAACGTTAACATTCTGCATATTTCACGTTAACCTTACGTTAGTTGAATCGTTGGCTGTGTTACTGCGATTCAATAGTGTTGGCTGGAAACAAGTGGACCTTGTTTCGCAGTTGATGAAATTGACGAAAAACAGAGTAACCAGTGAGAGAGTGAAAATGAACAATAGTAGTCTATTTGTCAGCACGATAAGTGCTGCCTTAATTTCTACATGTAGCATGTGGGCGGGGATTGCTTCCGCTCAAGATGTGCTCCTCAGCGCTCCAGACGGGTCGATCAGCGTTTCAGGCGAGCTGATATCTTTTGAGAATGGCAACTACATAATCCGTACGACATTAGGCCAAATGGTTTTGGGGGTGGATACCGTCGATTGTATTGGTGACGCTTGTCCTGCGCCCGCGGTGCCAGCATTGCTCGCCGATGTTAATTTTTCTGGATCAGATACCGTTGGCGGTGGCCTGATGCCGTTGTTGTTGGCAGGGTATGCCTCTGTTCAAGGTGGGGCGATCGAAATTACCAACGCAGGATCAGCTGTTGTTCACACCGAAATAATTGCGGATGAGGGTTTTGGCGATGCGCTAGGGTCATATCTTGTAAACTCAACAGGTTCTGGCGACGCTTTCGCGGGCTTGCTTGACGGCTCCACAGCCATCGGCATGTCGTCACGCCGTATCCGGCGTGACGAGATCGGAAGAGC
>JAESRG010000146.1 GCA_016764785.1 Paracoccaceae bacterium | reverse complement strand
GTCGCGCGGGGCGGAACGCGGTGCGGCAAACATGGATCGATTGACCCAAGGCACGGGCGATGCATATGCCGCGATTGCTGATCTAAGGTCAGCAACAGAGAAATACACACAATTAATCGGTGGCACTGCGGATGCGCAGAACGCTGCTAGTGCCAGTATCGTTGCAGATACACGCCGTGAATATGAGGCAAAAGCAGATTTATTCCGGTTGGAACTGCAACGCCAGAAGTTACTACAAGTTGAGCGGCAACAAGCGTTGGTGGACGTGAGCAATGACGTCAACAGAATGGATCTTCAATTTGAGGCTGCAGAAGTTGGCGATGGGAATTTTTTACAAAATATAGCAACGCATAACTCACAATTTCAGAGGGAATTCGGAATTGCACTCGATAACCAAACAAGGTTGCGTGCCGAAGTTGTCCTTAACGGTGTTGCTATTACTGATATGGAAACCGTACTAGCAGGCGGCATGACGGATACGGGCGGCGGTTCTGGCGGCGGCACGGGCGATCTTCCCGCAACCATACCACCCGGCACGGGTGGCAGTTCTGGTGGCGGCAATTCCACAGACAGCTACACCGACCTGATCGCCAAAATTAACCAGCGCATTGCGGCACAAACCAGCGAGGCCGAAGCCTTGGCATTAACTGCCCGCGAAGCTGACAAGCTGCGCGCCGCGCGTGAATTTCTGACAATGGCAGAACGTGCCGGTTTGGAATTAACGCCTGAACTTCGCGCCGAAATCGACATGCTGGCCGAGGCATATGTCAACGCGGCAGACGAGGCCAAAAACCGCGCTGATGCTGAATTGGAAGCGCAGCAAAATATAAATGACATGCGCGGCGATATTTCGTCAGCAATCAAACAAATGATCGGCGACCTGCGCGAAGGAAAGTCAGCGTTGGAATCGTTCCTTGTGATCTGGCAAAGCTTCATTGCCAAAATCACTGACCGGGCAATCGATAACGCTGTTGATGCAATGTTCCCAAATACGTCGGGCGGGGGTGGCAATTCTGGCGGCGGCGGCGGGTTAATGAACGTTCTCGGAAAGGTGCTGGGTTTTGATTCAGGTGGCGCATTCAGTGGCGGCGGGCAACTGCCAATCAATAACGTTTCGAGCGGGCCGGTCGCATTCAACATGGGTGGCGGCAATCTTGGGGTTATGGGTGAACGTCGCCCCGAGGCGATCATGCCGCTTGTTCGCAATGCGGCGGGCGATTTGGCCGTGCAGGCCGTTGGCGGTGGCGGGGGTGGCAACTCGCATACGTCTTTTGATGTGCGGGTCATAACCAGTGATCCAAATACCAAAGTACAAATTCGCCCATCGGCACGGCAGGCGCGGCGTCACGCGCAGAAAGCGATAGGATAATATCATGGCAATTATGCACGACGTGCGGTTACCGGAAAGCATTTCTAACGGCGCGCAATACAGCACCAAACGCCGCACAGAAATTTCTGTGTTGGCAAACGGTAATGAGCGTAGATCAACCCCGCAACGGGACTCGAGGCGGTCTATGAATATCGCTTTTGGCATTCGCCGCGATAGCGATGTTGGTCAAATTGTTGACCTTTGGGAGATCGTGCAAGGTGAACTATTTGCGTTTCGCGTTCAATGGCCGCTTGATTTCAAGTCATGCGATCCGCGTTTCTCTGCCCTAAGTGACGATCAGCTTATTGGCGTGGGCGATGGTGCCGTCATAGATTTTCAGCTGGTTAAAACAATCAGTATCGGGGCGCAATCATATGTGCGGAATGTCACCGCGATAGTTGCTGATTCAATACTGGTTGCGGTTGATGGTCTGGCGCAAGTTGAGGGCGTTGATTTCACCGCAGATTATGACACTGGAATTATTTCTTTTACTGCGCCGGTGCCTGACACATTGGAGATCACCGCAGGTTATGAATTCGATTTGATCATGCGTTTTCAGGGCGGCGATCTGGTTGCTGTCATGGATAGCTGGGCGGGCGATGGCGTGGGTTGGGATTACGGTTCTGTGCCGGAAATCAATCTGGTTGAGGTTGATAAATGAGCCTGTTTGAAAGCCCATATTTTTGTCGGGCGTGGGTCATTACCAGAACGGACGGTGTGCGCCTTGGGTTCACTGACCATGATTTCCCGCTGGAAGTTGACGGGATAGCCTGCAACCCCGCCACAGGGTTCTTGCCTAGCCAATGGGCCGAAAAGGTCGGCTTGCAGGTTTCTGATATGTCTGCGTCTGGCGTGATTGATTCCGACGTGATTACCGAAGCGGACATAGACGCGGGGTTTTATGATCTGGCAACGGTAGATTTTTACGCGGTCGATTGGAAAACTGCCGCAACCAAATTACTTGCTAAAACTCAAGTACATGAAATCACGCGCGGGCGCACCGGAATCGAATTTGACTTGCGGGGCCTGTCAGCGCGGGCGGCGGCAGAACGGGCGGTGGTGCTAGCGCGGCGGTGCGGGTTGGAATATGGCGGGGCGCGCGACCCAAAAACGGGGCGCGGCTGCGGCATTGATCTGGATTTGCCCGCGTATAATCTGACCAGCACAATCGAAACGGTTCTAAACGTTCGGCAGTTCACGATTGCGGCCGCAGTGTTTGCGGATGGTTGGTTTAACAACGGATATATCGTTTGGACCAGTGGCGACAATGCCGGTGTGCAGCGCCGCATACGGGTTTCCGCATCAAATGGGTTGGGCATATTGCTGACCTTCGATCGCGCAATGCCAAAACCAATGCAGGCGGGTGATGGTTTCGAGATCAAGGCCGGTTGCGACGGATCGTTTGTGTCATGCCAAGCGCGCGCAAATGTGCGGCGATATGTTGGCACGTTCGCACCTGATCATGACGTTGTCACAAAATACAAGATTGAGGGGGCGCAATGATTTCAGCATTAAATGCGGCCCGCGAAATGCTTGGCACGCCATATGCCCTAGGCGCGCGCAAGGTTGGTTTGGGCTGCGACTGTATCGGGCTTATTGAGCATGTTTACCAGCGTGTGCGTGGCAAAACGTTGCCGATGCGCCCGCCAATCATAGCTGACTGGCACCGTGGCTTAACCCAAGAGGTTTTGATCACGGCGGCTGACAAGCATTTGGCCAGAGTTGATAAGCCTATTTTGGGCGATGTTCTGATTTTCAGAATCAAGGAACGGTTAGCGGCGCAACATTGCGCGGTGGTTTCAAAAATTGAAGCCGGAAAGATAACGCAGATTATTCATGCACATGACCGCAAGCATGCGGCGCGGGTTGTTGAGGTTCCGTTTAGCGGAATGTGGGCAGGCCGTTTGATTGGCATTTGGCGGGTTTAGAACATGGCAACGGTAATTCTTAAGGGTATTGGCACGGCAATTGGTGGGCCGATTGGCGGCGCAATTGGTGCTGCGATTGGTAGTTTGGTTGATCAATCCCTAATAAATTTATTGACACCTGTTAAAAAGATTCAGGGGCCGCAGGTCGAAACTTTGTCGGTGTCTGCGCCCCGAGACGGCGAACCTTTGTCGCGTCCTTATGGCTGGAACCGTTGTTCAGCGCGCCCGATTTGGCCGCGTGATTTGCAGTTTGTTGAATCGGAAACAGTCGAGCGCACAGGCGGCAAAGGCATTCAGCCGCGCGTTGACACATCAACTTATATCAATTCAATTACAGCGGTGTTTGCGGTTTGTGTTGGCCCCAATGTGCAATTCGGCAGAATGTGGGTAGACGGGACCGAAATTAACCCAAATGATTACGGCGGCTTTGAATGGTTTGCTGGCAATCCAGATCAGGAACAATTGGAAGTAATTGCGGCCGTCGAGGGAATAGACAACACCCCTGATTATGCAGGGATCGCGGGCTTTGTTTTGACAGATTGGGCAGTGAACGAATTCGGAAATCGTGTTCCGCAATTTACTGTTGAAGTGTTCCGGCCAATGGCTGCGCCGCGCGTTACTTTACCGGGTGTTTGCCTTGTGCCGGGTGGAGGTGAATATGCACTTGAACCCGCGTTGGTAACGGCAGGCGAAGCGGTGGCGCAAAGGAACTATGTTTTCGAGAGTGGCGGTGCGATCACTTACACCGCAAACGGGAACACCAGCGAGTCAACCGCAGACGAAAAGCCAGATGAAACCAGAGTTAACGCGCGCGAAAATGCTGGCATAAGTGACGTTGTTCAATCTTTGGACATGCTGAAAATTGAGCAACCTGAATTGCAAACCATAACAATTGTTGTGCCGTGGTATGGCGATGACCTTCGGTGTGGTGTCTGCAAGATTAAGCCTGGGGTAACGTCTGGTGACATGAACGCCAGCCTTGTCTGGGGCGTCTCGGGGGTTAATCGCGCGTCGGCATATTTGGTTACACAAGGGGCAACAGGTCTTGCGCAGGCTGGTACGCCCGCTGATCAAAGCCTTATGCGTCTGATTCAGCTCGTTAAATCACGCGGCTATTCTGTGACGCTAATGCCATTGCTGGAAATGGACATTCCGCTTGGTAACGGCCTGCCTGACCCTTGGGGTGGAATAGAGCAATCCGCATATGCAGATCGGTCGCAAGTAACTTGCTTTCCAGCGGCAGGTCAGCCCGGCACGGTTGATAAAACATCGGCAACGGGCGATCAGGTCGCGGCCTTTTTTGGCGCAGTAGCAATTGGCGATTTTGAGATTGCATCCGGCGCGGTTGTTTTCGGTGGTGACGATAGCGATTGGGGATACAGGCGGTTTATTTATCATTGCGCTTTTGTGGCCATTGCAGCCGGTGGCGTTGACAATTTTCTACTTGGTTCAAGCCTTGCCGGTTTGACGCAAATTCGAAGTGATGCAACCAGCTTTCCTGCGGTCGCAGAATTCCAATTTATGGCGGCGGATTTGCGCGCAGCATTCGACGCTGCGCGGGGCGACTTCTATGGATCTAATTGGCCCGATGGGGTGGTTCATACGGTCCCTAATCCCGGCGACGGGGTTAGCTTGCCGTTTGGTGACTATGGCGACCTGCCGCTATCTGTAGATTGGCATTGGCATGAATATTCATCTATCGCGCGTGCCTATCTGAACTTGACCAAAGGGTCATATAATTACGCCGGTGGCGATGATGGGTACTTGCTTAACTGCGACATTTACAGTGGCATTATTTTCGTTGATATACCGCTGCCAAGCAATATTTATCACGATATTGACGTTAGTTTTGATCATGGGCGCTATCCCGGAATTTCGGCGACGAATCGAGAGTGGTCAGTGACGGAATTCAGTGGGTCGCTTGGGGCGATCTCTGTTCTGCATTTGGATTCCGTAGATTATCCAAGCGTTTACGTTGATGAGGGGTGGAAGTCAGACCAAAGTGGAATTGTTACCACAACCGGCGTGGGTGATTGGGTCAGATTTAGATACTGGTTTTCGCAGCCGGACAGGGTGTTTCGTGATTTAAAAGTAAAGGTCACGTTGAAGCGTCATATCTACATTTCATATGCTGCGGATTGGCAAGAGCTTGCCGCCTATCACGCGCTGGATGGATCAGGTGATGTTTTCTTTCCGTTGGACAGTCTTTTTGCAGATTCAAATATCGGGTTTGTAGGTGTTAATTATTTCGCGCCGTTGTCAGATTCCCGTGTTGATGAATTGCCAGTTGAATTTGGTCAATATCCGGGCGTCGGCCCTGATCCGGTTTCCTTTGCGGCACATATCGAAGCGGGCGAATTCTTTGACTACACGTATTCTGACTTTCAGGATCGCATAGATCGCAACCAGACTCCGATTGTTGATCTTGTCCACAATGAGGAATGGATGTTCCGCGCTAAAGACCTGCAAGGGTGGTGGAATAATGAGCATCATAACCGGCCTTTGGGGTTGCGTGATGCGGGCGCTACTGCATGGGTGCCGGGCAGTAAACCGATAGTGCTTTGTTCTTTCGGCTGCGCCCACGTAGATAACGCCGCCAATCAACCGAGTGCGTGGCCCGACCCAAACGGCGGCGCAGGCTTGCCCTATTTCAGCACCGGCGCGCGTGATGATGATGCGCCAGCATTCTATGCGCGGGCGTTGCTGGATTACTGGCAAGAAACCGCGCCGGATATGATAGACTTAACGCGATCATGCGTCTGGTATTGGGACTCGAGACCGTGGCCAGCTTACGGTGAAACCGACGCGTTTGCAGATTCGGCAAGTTGGTCAAAATCGCATGCCATTAGCGGCAGGCCCACGGTTACGCTTGAAGGTCTGATAGCAGAGGAAGCCGAATATTTCGGGTTGCCCTATTCAATGGGTGCTTTGCCAGGCGCAATTTATGGTGCGCAGATAGACAACAATGCTGGATTTTCCGAGGTGATCAACGCCTTTACCGCGCCGTTTTTCATTGATGGCTTTGAAAGTGGCGGCCTGATGCGGTTTACTTCGCGATTGATAGAGCCGGTTTCGGGTGGAATTACCGAGGCAACAATGGTGCCGATCAGTGATGATCAGGTATTCAAGCGCACACGATCAAGCCCTGACGAAGTACCGGGGGTTATGTGGATGGGATACCAAAGCCCGACGCATAACTATGGCAGTAATTCAGTTTCTAGCATTGCACCCGATGGGCGCAGCGGTCGGGAAACGTCTTACAAATTGCCAGCGGTATTGGATGAAGAACTTGCGGCGCAGCGGGTGCGGTTGGTTCACGTTGATCAGGAAATTGCACGGGAAACAATCGAGTTTGTAGAGCCGAAATGCCGGTACGAAATGTTCGAGCCGGGCAATGTTATAGCTTTGCCAGATGATTTGGGCGGCGGGCAGGCTGTTGTTGTGGAGCGTGTCTTGGGTGTTGATGTTCAGATAGTCGCGCGGCGCTTTGATCGCAGCGCATTACTGCCGTTTCCCGTCGAGGTCGAAATGGAGAAAACGAAAACTGCGCGCGCCGAGTATTCGGGCGGTGTGGCCATTCTTGATTTGCCAATAATCCGAGAGGGTCAGGAACCCCATGACGCTTTTGTTGTTGGGTCAGCTGCGCCGTGGCGGGGCTGGAAAGTCCATTATTCACGTCAAACGGAAATCGGCTTTACATTGCAGGCGACGTTAGTAGATCGCGGAATAATGGGGATCACAACAACTGATCTTTTGGCCGGTTCAACCACAACCTTTGATCGTGGCACGATGTTTCGGGTTCGCTTGTATTCCGGCCAGTTGGCGTCGCGGCCACGTGTTGATCTGTTTAATGGTGCCAATGCGCTTGCGGTTGAAACGGGCTTTGGGGAATGGGAAATTCTGCAATTCCAAAACGCAATTCTGGTTGCCCCCAATGAATACGAATTGTCGGTTTTGTTGCGCGAACGGCGCGACACTGTGCAGGCTGAAAACTTGCTGGCTGGGGCGCGGGTTGTTCTTATTGATCTGGCAGTTGTGCCGATGGGTTTGAATACATCGCAAGTCGGGTTTTCTTGTTATCTTGATTCAGGCCCTGCCAATCTTGATCGCAGCGATATTGTGTTTTCTGAATTTGAACACATCTTTTCGCGCCGAGGCTTGCGGCCTTTTGCACCCTCAAAATTGCGCGGCCTGATCGAGGCAAGTGGCGATTTGTCTTTGGAATGCCAGCGTCGCGACAAGTCTTTGGCGGCGATGGATTGGAACAACGGGCCTGCGACAATGTCCGAAACAACCGAAGCGTATGAATGGGAAATCAACGGTGCTGTTTTTCCATCAAGTGACTCGAGTCTAATTCTGACCGTAGCGCAGTTGGTAGATGCGGGATTGTCTGCGCCATTCAATGTTGAAGTGTTTCAAATGTCTGCGCAGGTCGGTCGCGGGCGTGGTGCCGCAACCATCATTGCGGCGATCTAAATTGGGGAAATCAGTATGACAAAAACAACAGCCTTTGGCATGGATCATTTGGATATGTCCGTAGCGGGGCGCGAGGAAACCATAAACGAGGGACTTAGTTTAATTGATGCGTTGTTAACGCGATCAGTTGAAGACGCCACGCTGACAGCGCCGCCTGTTGCACCGGGCGAAGGTTTGATTTGGGCAGTGCCGGCCGCTGCAAGTGGCGCATGGGCTGATCAGGATGGAAACATAGCGTTTTTCATTGGTGGCGGTTGGAAATTTCAGCCGGTGCCACAAGGCTTGGCGTTCGTGGATAAAGAAAACGGTGGCGAAACTAGCAGCACTGGCACAGATTGGGCAGCGTCGGCGTCGGGTTCTGTTAGTGGTTCCTTTGAAACTGTGGTTTGTGACAACACGGTAAACAGCTATGAATTCGCGATACCTGCGGGGTGCGATGTTGCAAGTATATCCGGTGTTGATTTGGAGTTTTCCAGTTCAACGATTGTTGGAATTCAGCTTTCCACAGATGGCGGCGTTACTTGGGTAAATGGCACTTACGATTACCGGGTTGTGAGAATTTCCGCGAGCGTCGATAGCGCATGGGGCGAGGCGTACATGCCCGCATATTACGACGCACAATCCAGCGGCGCTTGCTTTAAGGGTCGTATGGAAGCTTTGCGGGTTGCGATGCCAACATCATTTGATTTCGGCGATCTGCATAACCCGACGCCCCATGTGCTGTCTGGATATACCAAGGGCGCTATCGGCCCTCATAACGCAATTCGAATTTTCACAACCAACGGCAATAATTTCGT
>JAESRG010000145.1 GCA_016764785.1 Paracoccaceae bacterium | reverse complement strand
ATACTTTGGCGGCAAGGAAATGATGAAAGCGGCATGATAACCAAACCCGATACACCTTAACTTAGCTGCAAATCTGTCCTGGAAAGCAGGACCACTTCATTGATAGAGATAAAAACCAACAGCTTTATAGATGCTCTCCTCAGCATTTCGACGCAGAGATGTTGGTGCCGTTATTTCCACAAGGGTTCATCGACTACCGGTTCGCTTTTATCAGGCATCCGCTAGATAGAATTATCAGCGAGTATAAGATGCGCGTTAGCAGGCACGTCGATAATGGTCGGAAATTTCCCTCATTTGAAATGTGGTTTGACCATATTTCTGAAAAATTGCAATCTGAACCAAACATCCTTGACAACCACCTGGTTCCGCAAGGCAAATTTATCAACGAGGACACCAAGGTTTTTAAATTTGAGGATGGAATTATCGAGAGTTTAGAACAGGTCCAAATTGACTTGGGCGTAAAGTTTGATTTCACCAAAAATTTTCATGGAAAGAAATCTTATGGTGGTATCGTTGTTAAGCTTCCTAAAAAAAGTATTGCACTGATTTGTGATATGTACGCATCAGATTTCGATGAATTTAGCTACGAATTGGAAGAAGCCAGTTACTTCAATAACGCAAATAGACATTAGGCAATAAAAAACGGCGCTGAAGTCAGGGAGGAGAGACCGCAGCGCCGCATTTAGTACCGAAAACGAGGGAGGATCGTTTCGGCAATTCGGTTATTTATTATATACAGCTTCCCGAGCTACTTCGATCAGTGACGACCGGCTCAGACCCAAATCGTGCAATTCACGATCGGAAAGGCCACGAAGTTCAGCGAGTGTTACGCGGAACAGGGCGTTATTGGCTTGTGCCTGACGCATAGATACAAATGCGGTTGCAATACGGTTAAACAGCGTCGGTGCTGTTGGTTGGTCTATCGAAATATATGCCATCTTGGCTCATCCTTCAGTTAAATCGTTCTTCGATGCCCTCAACATAAGCTTATTGTGCAGCGCAACAACGACCAATTGAACCGTTGCGCTATGCGTTTCACGCATAGGTCTGGAATAGCTTGAAATCTCTATGGTATTTCGAATATCGGAGGCGTAGGTTTCCAAGAATGAACCTTTCCGCCCTCAGATTTCCACAATTTCGCCGTTATATGATTGCCAGCGTTTTTGCATTGCAGGGATTGTGGGTGCAGCGCATCACCACAAGCTGGATCGCATGGGAACAAACCGGATCAGCCAGTTTTGTCGGCTTCATTGCCTTTCTGACCTATATGCCAACAATGATCACCGGACCGTTTTTCGGCGTTCTTGTGGATCGGCTAAATATTCGTAAAGCAGCGATGTCGGCGCAGGCCAGCATTTTTGCGGTTGCCATCCTGACATACGGCTTACAGGTGTCGGGCATGCTGAACGCGGTGATTTTGGCACTCATTGCGGTTATGGTCGGCATCGTGACGTCGGCCCAACACCCTATCCGCATGTCCTTCACGCCGCGTCTTGTGCCAAAGGGCCAAGTTGGGTCAGTCATCACCCTGATCGCCCTGAATTTTAATTTGGCGCGGGTGCTTGGCCCAGCCATTGGCGGTTTTTTGATTGCGCGGTACGGCGTTGAAACCGCCCTGCTGGTGACAGCGCTGGCCTATCTGCCTGCTGTAGTGACAATCGCCACCCTGACCCCGCGCGAAATTGAAAAACGCGGGCAATCCAGTTCATTCCTGTCTGATTTTGCCGAAGGTGTCCGGTTCATCCTTTCCACCCCGTTGATTATCAGGGCAATTCTTATTTCCGGCCTGTTTTCCTTGTCGGTGCGCGGCACATTAGAAATTCTGCCGACCATCGCAGACGGAGTCTTTTCCCGAGGCGCCGAGGGGCTGGGTGCCTTAACCGCAGGTGCCGGGGTTGGCGCACTGGCCGCAGCGCTGATCCAGTCACTCGCCAAAGAAAGACAACCCGGAAAGCTGCCACTTGCGGCCCTTGTGGCCGGATTGACGGGCCCGCTAGTCATTACTTTGTTGGGAACAACAGATGCCTGGACAGTGGCCATTATTACAGTAACCGCGATGGGTTTCTTAAGCACGACAGTGGGTGTCAACCTGCAAACCAGCATTCAATTGTTGCTGGACGATCATATGCGCGGGCGCGTCATGAGCCTGTGGGTCATGGTTTCATTGGGGGCAACCGCGCTTGGCGCACTGGGGATCGGGGCGCTGATCGATTGGTTCGGGCTTGGGCTAACGTTGCAATGCGTTGGCGGCGCATGTGCGGTGCTGATCTTGGGATTGATCCGGCGTCGGTAACGCGTCAGGGCAAAACAACTGGACGTCGTTAATGCGAAATGCGCCAATCGCGGCCTGCCCCTCAACCGAGATTAACCAATCGCCCAACGCTGCGGCCTCGTCTGATTTCACATGGGGAAACTGTGCAGGGTTGGCGCGAATATATCCATAGGGGTTTCGCATTCCAGTCCCACCCTCAAATAATATCGTCAAATCACCCCGGTTCCGAAACGATAGCCACGTCCCCCGATCGGTCAAAATATAGGCGTTTAGCCCGCTGGCGAGGTTCAACGCTGTCCCCATTCCCGATCCGACCTCAAGATACCAGCGGCCCGAAGGTAACAACGCTGCATCATGCCAGATATCCATTTCACGTAAATGCGTGCCGCTGATATCGCCGCGCGATACAAACCGGTTCTGACTGCTCATAATCTGCTCAAATGCTTGCGCGGCAGACGTGGAAACAGCAATCTCGGCCGGATCAGCGGTCGGACCAACAATGACAAAATCATTGACCATCACGTCCACCCGCCCAACGCCAAACCCTTGCATGATGAATATATCCTCAGAGGGTCGATGATGCACAAGTAATGCATCAACATCGCCGTTGCGCGCAATTCGCATCGCTTGGCCGGTGCCAACCGCGACAACGTAAACATGAATTCCGGATACGGCCTCAAACTGCGGCAGGATGAAATCCAGCAAACCTGAATTCTGCGTAGAGGTCGTGGACGCCAATATCATCGTGCGGTCCTGTGCCAACATTGGCCCGGCCAGCAGGGTCAATATCAACGCTACGACCTTCATATCCGGCCATCCAGATAATCGGCCACTACGCCGGTATGGGTTTTGGTAAAGAAGGCATCAGCGGATTGGTTTATCTCCAGCCTGCCATCGACAAACACCAGAACATGATCGGCCAGCCGCCGCGCTTGCAACAGATCATGGGTGGCGATCATTACGCCAGAACTATTGGCAACATCCCGCAACATTGTCTCAAGGGCGCGTGTTGACCCCGGGTCAAGATTCGCGGCCGGCTCGTCCAGAAGAATCACCTTTGGTCGCGTCACCCACGCGCGCGCCAAGGCCATACGCTGTTTTTCCCCCCCCGACAGCGAGGCCGCCGGTTGTTTGGCTTGATCCGAAAGGCGCGCGAAACGCAGGGCTTCGCCTACCCGCACCAACCGTTCGGCCTTTGCGATTTTCTGTGCCACCAGTGGAAATGCGACATTGGCCTGCACCGAGCGCCGCATCACAGCAGCACTTTGAAACATAAAGCTCCGATCGCGACGGGTTGAAATCGCGCTTTTACCGTTCCAGTCAACAACCCCATTGTCCGGTGAAAACATCCCGTGGCACAGGTTCAAAAACACGCTTTTTCCCGCACCATTTGGCCCCAGTAAGCAGGTAATACCGTTGAGTTGTAGTCTCAGATCAATCGGCCCAAGTACCACCTGCCCGCCGCGCGAAACCGAGACGTTATCAAAGGTCAACGTGTTCATTCACGAACCTCCTGATATTTACGGCCGATCTGCGATATCGCATAAATCATCGCATTCATTGTTAAGGCCAGCGTGATGAGGACAATCCCCAAAGCCATCGCCAATTCCAGATCACCCTTGGAGGTCTCCAGCGCAATTGTTGTGGTCATTACCCGTGTTAACCCGTTGATATTACCGCCAACAATGATCACCGCGCCAACCTCGGCTATGGCGCGACCAAATCCGGCCAACAGCGCGGTGACCACACCGAAACGAGCGTCCCATAACACGGTGCGCAGAACCAAAACAGGGCTGGCATTCAGCGAAATTAGCAAGCCGCGATATTCACGAAACACCGGTTGCACCGCCTCACGGGTCAGGGCGACTATGATCGGAAATATCAGCGCGGTCTGCGCGATAATCATGGCTTTGGGGGTAAATAGTATCCCCCAACTTCCCAACGGCCCCGACCGTGACAGCAACAGATAAACCGACAGGCCAACAACGACCGGTGGCAGGGCCATCAGGCTGTTGAATACCACAATAAGAACTTGCCGTCCGGGGAACTTCCAGATCGCCAAAGCCGCCCCGACAGGCGCCCCCATTATCAAAGCAAATAACACTGCCAACCCGCTGACCTTCAGCGACAAGCCGATGACTGCCAGCAAATCTGCGTCCATTTCGATCAGCAATTGCCAAGCTTTGGCCAGAGTCTCCACGCGTGTTCCTTTCACATTCGGCCAATTTCTAGTCGCATGAGCGACTAAATAACAGTGTAATAAGCGCCTTTTGCATTAATGCGTTGAAACTTTTCCAACAATGCGGTGAAATGGGTTCAGGAATCGAGAAAACTCATTCTGACAACTGGGAGACCTAAAAATGAAAAAATTACTTTTGGCGACTGCCGCCACCACGATGCTGGCCACCAGCGCATTTTCCGCAGGCCATGAAATCAAGATCGGCGTGCTTCTGGGCTTTACCGGCCCGATTGAATCACTGACACCGGACATGGCCACTGCGGCTGAATTGGCTTTCGAAGAAGTAAATGCTGCTGGCGGTGTACTTGACGGCAAGATTTTGGTGCCAATGCGCGCTGACTCGACCTGTATTGATAGTGCTGCCGCGACTGCTGCTGCTGAAGCACTGGTTTCGGGCGAAAATGTTGCTGCCATTGTTGGCGCTGACTGTTCCGGCGTGACCACTGCTGTTGCAAATAACGTGACCGTACCCAACGGCCTTGTGCTGATTTCACCATCTGCAACCTCGCCTGCCCTGTCTTCCATCGACGACAATGACCTGTTCTTCCGCACATCACCTTCCGATGCGCGCCAAGGTCAGGTTCTGGCTGACATCCTGATGGATCGTGGCGTTATGTCGGTTGCTGTAACGTACACCAACAACGACTATGGCAAAGGTTTGGCTGACGCGTTCCAGTCTTCTTACGAAGCAGCTGGTGGCACCGTGACCATTTCCGCAGCCCATGAAGATGGCAAAGGCGACTATTCTGCTGAAGTTGGCGCACTGGCTGCTGCTGGTGGCGAAATGCTGGCTGTGTTTGGCTATGCTGACCAAGGTGGTGCTGGCATCATTCAAGGCTCGATTGATACGGGTGCGTTTGACACATTTGTCATGGGCGACGGCATGAAATCGACCGCTTTGATCGACAATATCGGCGCCGATCTGAATGGCTCCATCGGCACTCAGCCGGGTTCTGATAGCGACGGTTCGGCCATGCTGGTTGAAATGCTGACTGGCGTTGCCGGCACAGCTGACGGGTCGTTCACTGCTGAAAGCTATGACGCCGCTGCAATCGTAGCGCTGGCCATTCAAGCTGGCGGATCCGCTGATCGCGCCTCGATCGCGGCTAACATCTTGAATGTTGCCAATGCTCCGGGTGAAATCATCCTTCCGGGTGAGCTTGCCAAAGCACTGGAAATTCTAGCCGCTGGTGGTGAAGTTAACTATGAAGGCGCATCTGGCGTTGAACTGATTGGACCAGGCGAAGCTGCTGGTTCTTACCAGGAATACGTTGTCGAAGACGGCGCATTTGTAACGCTGCGCATTCGCTAAGAATCGCACTATAATACTGAACAGCCCGGCTTTAGGTCGGGCTGTTTGTGTACGTAAGGGGCAAAAATATGATACGGGTAGAAAACCTGCACATGCATTTCGGCGGCATTCGAGCGGTGGATGGCACCAGTTTGAAAATCGCCAAGGGGTCAATCACTGGCCTGATCGGCCCGAACGGGGCTGGCAAAACCACACTTTTCAACGTCATCGCGGGGCATTATACGCCCACATCGGGCAAGGTATTTCTTGACGGCGAAGACATCGGCGGCTTGAAGCCCCACGATTTGTTTAACAAAGGTCTGTTGCGCACATTCCAGATTGCCCATGAATTTTCGACCCTGACGGTGCGCGAAAACCTGATGATGGTCCCGCCGAACCAATCCGGCGAAACCCTGTGGAACGCTTGGTTCAAAGGCGCAAAAGTGCGCGCCGAAGAAAAACGGCTTAAAGAAAAGGCCGATGAAGTCATCGAATTTCTTGAGATCACCCATGTCGCGGATGAGCTGGCCGGAAACCTGTCTGGCGGTCAGAAAAAACTGCTTGAGCTGGGGCGCACCATGATGGTTGACGCCAAGATCGTGTTTCTGGACGAGGTCGGCGCAGGCGTGAACCGCACCCTGCTTAACACCGTTGGCGATGCGATTTTAAGGCTTAACCAAGAACGCGGCTATACATTCTGCATGATCGAACACGACATGGATTTCATCAGTCGCCTGTGTGACCCGGTGATCTGCATGGCTGAAGGCAAAGTGCTGGTTGAGGGCACCATCGACGAAGTTAAAAACAACGAACAGGTGATTGAGGCTTATCTTGGCACTGGCTTGAAAAATAAACCCGGAGTCACAGCATGAAACGCTGGTTTGCTCCACTGATCTTCTTATTGATGGCCAACGCCGCGTCGGCGCAGGTGTGTGTCCCATATTTTGTCGTCGAATTTTGTTTGGAGGACACCTATTGGGCCACAGCCGAAAGCCACGAATTCGACAGTATGGTTTTCAGGGAGGATGACACCTTACATCTGGAAGTCGGCAATATGGGCAGCATCGGATATGAAGAATATCTTGGTCCCAACTTTGATGCTTTGAATGCAGTCATGGACCGAACCTTCGCCGGAAATCCGGCCAGTATTGATCGGTTTATACCACTCGGAGACGACATTCCCGCAGTCAGTAATACCTCGCTATATGAAGCAGACGGTCAGGCTTTGGTTCATACTTTATACGCCATTAACGGCATGATGTTGTGGATCATCACGTCTGAAACGGCCGACACTGTCAGCGAAACACATATTCAACGCCATATTGAGGCCCTCAAATCCATACAGGCGCAGCAATGAGAAATTTCGGGAGACTAGGGTGAGCTTTTTAATCGGTGAAAACATGACCGGTGGTTACGGCAAAGGCGCAGACATTCTGCATGACTGCACCATCGCGGTTGAAAAAGGCGAAATCGCCGTGATCGTTGGCCCCAACGGTGCTGGTAAATCGACGGCGATGAAAGCCCTGTTCGGGATGCTCCATATCAATAAAGGTCAGGTACGGCTTGATGGCAAGGACATCACCAAAATGTCGCCGCAAGACCGCGTAAGGGCAGGCATGAGCTTTGTCCCGCAAAACAATAACGTGTTTACCTCGATGACCGTGCAGGAAAACCTTGAGATGGGGGCCTATATTCGCGACGATGATTTCACTGAGACAATGGAGCAAGTGTTTGAGCTGTTCCCGATTCTCAAGGAAAAACGCAAACAGCCAGCTGGCGAACTATCGGGCGGTCAGCGCCAGCAAGTCGCCGTGGGCCGCGCCCTAATGACCCAGCCCAAAGTACTGATGCTGGACGAACCCACCGCTGGCGTTTCCCCGATTGTGATGGATGAATTGTTCGATCGCATCATCGAGGTTGCCAAAACCGGCATCGCCATTCTGATGGTTGAACAAAACGCCCGTCAAGCCTTGAATATCGCCGACAAAGGCTATGTGTTGGTGCAGGGCCGCAATCGTTTCACCGACACCGGGGAGGCATTGCTGGCCAACCCCGAAGTCCGCAAATCATTTTTGGGGGGCTGACACGATGCAAAAAATGGTAATCATGCTCGGCGCAATATTCCTGACAACCAACGCCTCGGCGCAAGACATCGTGTGTCATTTTAATGCCATATGTGTGCAAACATCAGCCTGCCAGGATGTTGGCCCCTTTGACCTAGAGCTTACGCAAACAGAAACGGGGTTCAGTTTTGAAACAGGTGCTGGTGTGATCCAAGCGACACATGTAGACCCTGAAAATGAAGATCTCATGATGCTGTTTATCCCCTTCCAATACGGCAACTGGGGAACTTTTTCGATTTACCAGAATGGGATTGGCGTTCTTTCGATGAGCGGACTTCAAAACAACTACCCCTATAGCACACGTGCTTTTGCCCTTTGTGAAATGACTGAATAACCATGACAGATATCCTAAACGCAATCATTCTATTCGCAAATTACGTTTTTGTCCCCGGCCTTGCCTATGGCAGCCAGTTGGCGCTTGGCGCGTTGGGGGTTACGCTGGTTTTTTCCATTCTGCGTTTCGCCAATTTCGCCCACGGCGACACAATGGCTTTTGGCACGATGGCCACTATTGGCGGCACAATGGTCTTGCAAAACTGGGGTATTTCGGCGGGGCCGCTGCCCACCGCGCTGCTGGCACTGCCGTTTGGCATTCTGGCGACCATTGGCTATATGCTGCTGACCGACCGGTTAATTTATCGGTTTTACCGCAA
>JAESRG010000144.1 GCA_016764785.1 Paracoccaceae bacterium | reverse complement strand
TTACTGGGGTCGGCGGCGTTAGCAATCACCTTATCAGTGGTGTTTGGCCTGATGCGCCTATCCAAAGTGCGCACCAATCGGGTGCTGGCTACAATTTATATCGAATTTTTCCGCGGCACATCACTGTTGGTCCAACTTTACTGGGTTTATTATGTGCTGCCCTTGATGGGCGTGTCGTTCACCGCAATCACATCCGCAATATTGGCCTTGGGGCTGAATTTTGGCGCTTACGGAGCCGAGATTTTTCGCGGGGCGATCATCGCAGTTCCCAAAGCCCAGTGGGAGGCCGCGCTGGCGCTAAACATGTCGCCATGGCTGCGGATGCGCCGCATAATTATACCGCAGACCTATCTTATTCTGCTGCCATCGGCCGCCAATTTGACCATTGAATTACTGAAAGCTACTGCGCTGGTGGCCCTGATTTCGGTGGTCGACCTGATGTTTGTGGCCAAACAAATCAACGCAACGACTTGGATGTCCGCGCAGGCGTTTGGCACCGCATTGCTGCTATATTACGCCATGTCACGTTTTGTTTTAACCCCCTTCCTACGGTGGCTAGAGGTTCTGGCCGCACGGAAAATGGGCATGGATCCGAGGAGCTGAAAAATGGAATGGCGTTGGGATTTCACCTTTGAGATATTACCCCGGATGCTGTGGGCAACCGGCAACACCTTGCTTGCCGCCCTGATCGGGTATGCGATTGCGCTGGTGGTCGGCTTGGTTTTTCTGCTGTTGCAGCAAACCCGGTATCGTTTGATCAATTTTTTGGTGCGCGAAATTGTCGAATTCATCCGCTCCACCCCGTTGCTGGTTCAATTGTTTTTCGTCTATTTTGTCGCCCCGCAATTTGGCATCATTCTTAGTGCGTGGACATCAGCGATGATCACCATTGGCTTGCATTTTGGCACCTATTTGTCTGAGGTCTATCGCGGCAGTCTAAACGCTGTACCCAAAGGCCAATGGGAGGCCTGCCGCGCCTTAAACATGAGCGCAACCCGCACGTATTTCCGTGTGATCCTTCCGCAGGCCTTTCCGGTGGCGCTGCCGGGTATGGGCAATTACCTGATCGGTATTTTCAAAGACACGCCGATGCTGGCGACTATTGGTGTCGCTGAACTGATGCACACCGCCAACGCGCTGGGGGCCGAAACATATCGCTATCTGGAACCCTATACGATGGTCGGGTTTATCTTCCTGATGATCTCGCTGCCCACTGCGGCAGGGCTAAGAAAACTTGAGACCGCCGTGGCGCGGGCTCAGGGTCAAAACAAATGATAAGGCTGCAACAAATGGACACTCAAAATCCCCAAACCCCTGCGGCTGATGGCCCAATCGTTCAATTTCGCAATGTCACCAAAAGTTACGGTGCGCTGACGGTGCTCGACAAGCTTGATCTGGACATCGCACAGAACGAAATGGTGTCAATTATTGGCCCATCCGGCTCAGGTAAAACCACGGTTTTGCGCGTATTGATGACGTTGGAAACCATCAATGATGGCGTTATTTATCTAGATGGCGCACCGCTAACCCATATGCCAAAAGACGATGGGCTTGAGGTGGCGAATGAAAAGTATCTACGCAACCATCGCTCAAAAATCGGCATGGTGTTCCAGCAATTCAATCTGTTTCCGCACATGACCGCGCTTGAAAACTGTGTTGAGGCGCCGATAAATGTGCTGGGCATGAACCGTGACGAAGCTGAATCGCGGGCCATTGATTTGCTGCGCATGGTCGGGATGGAAGGCAAGAAAGACGAACACCCCTCGCGCTTGTCGGGCGGGCAACAACAACGTGTGGCGATTGCCCGGGCGCTGGCAATGCGGCCCAAGATAATGCTGCTCGACGAGGTGACATCCGCCCTTGATCCTGAGGTGATAGGCGAGGTTCTGAATGTCATCCGATCCTTGAATAATGAACACAACCTGACCATGCTGATGGTGACCCATCAGATGGGGTTCGCGCGTGAAATTTCGGATCGAGTTTGTTTTTTCTATGACGGAAAAATTGCCGAACAAGGCACGCCGGATCAGCTATTAGGCGACCCACAGAACGAACGCACCAAGCAATTTTTACATGCGGTGCTTGACGCCAACTAGAATTTGCATTGACCGGGATTGCCCGAATGCTTCCCTAAAAACAAAGAAAGGCCAGCCATGACGCCGGGACTAGAAAACACGATTGTTGACCAGACAGCATATGCAGGCAATGTCGAGCAATTGCACAAAGCAGGCGTGGTATTGCCACGCATCTCAGATTTGGCGGACCCGCCTAAGCGACTGGCCAAAAAGCTGGCGCAGATCAGCGATGTTGATCCGGATGCTGCTGACGCTGACAACCTGTTTCGCGTGCATTGGCATAACGGCGCGGATCGGAAATCAATGGTGGATGTGCCGGGTCACGTGGTGCTGCCCGAGGCAGTCACTGGCGTAAAAGCCAAGATCGTTGTGGCACTGGGAAACCGGTTTCCGATGATCAGCACACACAAGGTTTTGGCGGCTTATGGCTGTCTTATTCCGCGTCTTATGTCGGGCTCATTCAGCGCCGCGAACCATCGCGCTGTCTGGCCCTCAACCGGCAATTATTGCCGTGGTGGTGTGGCGATTGCCTCGGTGCTGGGCTGCCGGTCGGTGGCGGTTCTGCCAGAGGGCATGAGCAAGGAGCGCTTTGACTGGCTCAACAACTGGCTGTCGGACCCAAACGATATTTTTCGCACCCCCGGCACTGAAAGCAACGTCAAAGAGATTTACGACGCCTGCCATACGCTGGCTAAAGATCCGGAAAACCTGATCCTCAACCAGTTCGGCGAGTTCGGTAATTACATCATTCACCGCGCGGTTACCGGCCCTGCAATGCAACGTATTATTGAGCATGTGAATGCCAGCGGCACCCTGAAACCACGCGCTTTTGTGGCCGCCACAGGCTCGGGCGGTACGTTGGCAGCCGGTGATCACCTGAAGCAAACGCTGGGTATGCAGGTCGGAGCGATTGAGGCGCTGGAATGCCCAACGCTGCTGTATAACGGCTATGGTGAGCATAACATTCAGGGCATCGGCGACAAACATGTGCCGTTGATCCACAACGTTATGGGTACCGATTTTGTCATCGGCGTGTCGGACCGCGCTTGCGATCGGTTAAATCTGGTGTTTAACACCCCGCCGGGGCGCAAATACCTGTCAGAACACCGAGGCCTGACACAGGAACAAATTACCGGGTTGGCCGATTTTGGCCTGTCGTCGATTGCCAACATTCTGGGGGCCATAAAATACGCCAAATACATGGATTTAGGTGCGGATGACATCGTGCTGACCGTCGCGACCGATGGCGCAAATATGTATGAAACTGAAATGGCGATTGCCGAAAGCAAATATTTTGACGGTCACTTTAGCGAGGTAAAAGCCGCCGAAACGTTCGGCCAGCATCTGCTGGGCATCGGCATTGAGCACATGCAGGAACTTAGCCGGTTTGACCGTGAGCGGATATTCAATCTCGGCTATTACACTTGGGTCGAGCAACAGGGCGTTTCGCTGGAGGATTTCGACCGCCGTCGCGACCAGTCATTCTGGGATGGGCTGATGCATCTGGTGCCGATTTGGGATGAAATGATTGACAGATTCAATGCAGGTGCCTGATGATCGGTCAGTGTTTTGAAGGGCCCAGTAGCCATGACGCAGAATGATCCGCTGACCAGCGCCCACTGGGGAACCTATCGGGTTCGGGTTGAAAACGGCAAAGTCATGGCCTTGCGCGGGTTTGAGGTCGACCCAGACCCGTCACCAATCGGCAACGGTATTGTGGATGTGCTGGACGGCCCGACCCGGATCAAAACCCCGATGGTGCGCGAAAGCTGGCTAAAGGGTGGCCCGGGCAGTGCCACGCATCTGCGCGGGGATGATACCTTTGTACCGGTCAGCTGGGACGAGGTCGAAAAACTGGTCGCGGCGGAACTCGACCGCGTGCGTGAAACGTTTGGCAATCAGGCGATTTATGGCGGGTCATACGGCTGGGGCAGCGCAGGGCGTTTTCATCATGCCCAAAGCCAGCTGCACCGGTTTTTGAATTGCATCGGCGGGTATACCCGCTCGGTCAACACCTATAGCCACGCGGCGGGCGAGGTGATTTTACCGCATATTCTGGGTGATTTTGCGGGGCTGATGCACAAGCAGACAAGTTGGCAATCCATCATTGACGCCACCGAATTGCTGGTAGGGTTTGGCGGTGTGCCCATACGTAATGCCCAAATCAGCGCGGGTGGCACTGGACGTCACCGCACCCGCGAGGCTCTGATTCAGGCGCGCGACGCTGGGATGACCTTTGTGAATATCTCGCCGTTGCGCGGCGATATGGATGCCGACCTTGGGGCCGAGTGGCTGGCTCCGCGCCCCGGATCTGACGTCGCGGTAATGCTGGGGCTAGCGCATACGCTGCTGGTCGAAGACCTGCACGATAGCGTCTTTCTGGAACGCTATACCGTTGGATTCGAGAAATTTTCCGCTTATCTGATGGGCACCTCCGACGGGGTTGAAAAAACCGCCGACTGGGCGGATGACATCTCGAGCTTATCGGCCAGCTCCATTCGCGATCTGGCGCGCCGCATGGCGAAAAAGCGCACGATGATATCCGTCAACTGGGCGCTAACCCGACAGGAATTCGGCGAACAACCGTTTTGGGCCGCCACCGCCCTTGCCGCCATGATTGGCCAGATCGGTCTGCCCGGTGGCGGTATCGCCTATGGTTATGGCGCTGCAAATTCCATCGGGCTGGAAACACGCGACGTGCGGTATCAGGCATTGCCACAAGGCAACAATCCGGTTGCAGACTTTATTCCGGTGGCGCGGATCAGCGACATGCTGCTGACCCCGGGCGCACCGTTTGACTATAACGGCCAGACCGCCAATTATCCCGATATCAAGCTGGTGTATTGGGCGGGGGGCAACCCGTTTCACCACCACCAGGATCTGGCGCGCTTCAAGCGGGCGTGGCAAAAACCCGACACGGTGATTGTGCATGAATGGTGCTGGAACACGCTGGCCAAACACGCCGATATCGTGCTGCCCTGTACGACTCCGTTGGAACGCGCCGATCTGATGCTAACCCCGCGTGATCCCTATATCGTGGCTATGCAGCAAGTGATCTCTCCGGTGGGGAACGCGCGCAATGACTTTGACATTTTCGCGGGGATTAGCCGTAAGATGGGGGCGGAACAGGCGTTTACCCGAGGGTACACCGCCGAAGAATGGATCCGCTGGATATATGACCAAAGCCGGAAATCTGCACGTAAAACCGGGATTATGCTGCCCTCGCTTAAAGAATTGCGTGCCAAGGGCTGGCACAAGGTTGACCCGCCGCAGCAACCGCGTGTGATGCTGGAAAAATTCCGCAACGACCCGGAGGCCAATCCGCTGCGCACCCCTAGCGGCAAGATCGAGATTTACTCAACCACCATTGCCGAGTTTGGCTATGACGATTGCCCCGGCCACCCAACTTGGCATGAACCGCATGAATGGCTGGGAAACCCCGATAAAACTCATCCGTTGCATCTGATCTCCAATCAACCGAAAAATAAATTGCATTCGCAGCTTGATCATGGTGCGGTCAGTCGTGCCGCCAAAATAAACGGGCGTGAACCCGTGCTCATGCACCCGGACAACGCCGCCACACGGGGCATTTCAGCGGGGGGGCTGGTGCGGGTATTTAACGACCGCGGGGCCTGTTTGGCCGTGGCGGTTCTAAGCGAAGATATCCGTGTGGATGTGGTTCAAATCAGCACCGGCGCATGGCTGGATGCTGACTGGCAGGCCGATGGCACATTGTTGTGTCGCCATGGAAACCCAAACGTTTTAACCCGTGACCAAGGGACCTCGCGCTTGGCCCAAGGTCCAACCGCCCATTCCTGTCTGGTAGATATCGAACCATACACGGGAACCCCGCCGCCAATCAGGGCCTTTGACCCTCCAAGGATATCAGATGGATGACCTTCACCAACGTTTGACAGCATTACGCCATGATCTTCACCGCCACCCCGAACTGGGCTTCGATGAGGATCGCACCAAAGCTGTTATCGCGCGCCATCTGCGCGATTTGGGTCTGGAAGTACATGAAGGTGTCGGGGTTGTTGGCATTCTGCGCGCTGGGCGCGGCAACCGCGCCATAGGCCTGCGGGCCGATATGGATGCGTTGCCGATTTCCGAGGTTACCAACCACGGTTATGCGTCTGAAACCGAGGGTGTCATGCATGCCTGCGGCCATGACGGCCATATGGCGATGCTTTTAGGCGCGGCTGAGCACCTAATGAGAGACGGTGGTTTTGACGGCACTGTGGTGTTTTTGTTTCAGCCCAACGAGGAGCTCGGGCTGGGTGCGCGGGCGATGATCAATGAGGGCGTGCTGGAACGTTTTCCCCTTGATGAGATTTATGCAATCCACAATCTGCCCGGCGCACCGCTTTGGCAGGTCTCAACCCGGCGTGGCCTGATTTGCAGCAGTGAAAGCTTGTTCGAGATATCCATTGCGGGGCGTGGCGGGCATGCCTCAATGCCACAAGTCGGGGTGGACGCGATCACGGTTGGGGTTGAAATGGTGCAGGCAATCCAGACCATCGTGGCGCGCAAACTGGCTCCCGGTGCCGGGGCGGTGGTCTCGGTGACCGAGTTTTTGACCGACGGACAGCGCAATGTTTTGCCGGGGCGGGCGACTTTGAAGGGTGACGTGCGCACCCGCGGCCCCGACGATCGCGCCGCTGTTGAAGGGTTCCTGCGCCAGATCACTGGCGGCATTGCCATGGCCCACGGGGTCACAGTTGAGGTCAGTTTTAACACCGAATTTATCGAGACCCATAATGCTGACATCCCAACCGATGCCGTGGTGCGTACTGCCCAAGCGGCTGGGCTGGACACCATTCCTGACCGTGCGCCAATGAGCTTTTCCGAGGATTTTTCCCATTTCAGTGCTGCCGTACCGGGCTGTTTTCTGCTGCTGGGAAATGGCGAGGATGGTGCGCACGGCCAGCCGCTCCATGCGGCTGATTATGACTTTAATGACGCGCTGTTACCGATTGGAGCCGCGTTTTGGACGCAACTGGTGCGTGATCGACTGCCGGTAAAAAAGGGACGTGATGATGAATAATACACCGCCACGCGGGTTCACCGAAATCGAATTCGCAGCCCGCACCGCGCGGGCGCAGCGCCGCATGGCCGGGCAAGGCCTGTCAGGCATGTTGTTAACCACCGAGGCGGAAGTCCGTTACTTCAGCGGCTTTCACACCCTGTTCTGGCAAAGCCCAACCCGGCCTTGGTTCCTGTTTGTCCCGGTTGAGGGCAAACCCATTGCCATCATCCCCGAAATCGGCGCGGCGCTTATGCGTCAAACCTGGTTGGATGATATCCGCACGTGGAGCGCGCCAAACCCGCAAGATGACGGGATTAGTCTTTTGACAGAATTACTGTCGCCACTGGCGCAAACAGGGGCAAGCATCGGAATGCTAAAGGGCCATGAAACCACATTGCGCATGCCGCTGGGGGATTATGAACGCTTACTGAATGGCCTGCCCGGATTGCGCATTGACGACGCCACCGGCATTGTTCGGGCGCTGCGAATGACGAAATCCGCAGCCGAAATCGAAAAATTGTCGCATATTTGTACCATCGGATCAGCAACCTTTGCCCAAATCCCCGAATTTACCCATGAAGGCATGCCATTCGAAGAAACGTTTCGCGCTTTTCGCCGCGAGGCGCTGCTGCAAGGCGCGGATGACGTGCCCTATCTGGTCGGCGGGGCCGGTCCGGGTGGGTATGACGATGTGATCTCGCCGCCCTCGGGGCGCAGCTCGCAATCGGGCGATGTGATGATGATGGATACCGGCGCAACATGGGACGGATATTTCTGCGATTTTGACCGTAATTTTGCAATTGGCCACGCTGATGACCTGTCGCGTCGGGCTTACGACGTGTTGTGGCGCGCCACCGAGGCAGGCCTTGTCGCTGCACGGGTCGGCACCACTTGTCGTGAATTGTTTCAGGCCATGCGCTCGGTTATTGTCGAAATCGACGATCAAGGCGGCGACGTTGGGCGCCTCGGGCATGGTTTGGGCATGCAATTGACCGAATGGCCGTCGCTGGCTGACTTCGACGATACGGTGATCGAGGAGGGTATGGTGCTAACGCTGGAACCGTCATTAAGCTATGGCAATGCGCGTCTTATGGTGCATGAGGAAAATATCGTGATCCGCGCTGGCGGGGCCGAGCTGTTAAGTCGCCGCGCCGCGCCGGAACTGCCGGTTATTTGAAAAGGGGGCGGCGTGAAACTCGAATTCAAAACCGATAATGGCATTGGCACCACCGCCACCCTTGGCGTGATCGTGCTGGAAACCGACGAAACGCTGGAACCTGAATTTGCCCGCATGATGGCGCTGGACGGTGTTGTGCTTTATCACAGCCGCATTCCGATGGTCCCTGACATTCGCCCCGAAACGCTGGCGCAGATGGCGCGTGACATTCCGGCGGCGGCGCGGCTTTTGCCCGGTTCGCTAGACTTCGACGTGATCGGCTATGGCTGTACATCCGGCGCGGCAATTATCGGATCAGC
>JAESRG010000143.1 GCA_016764785.1 Paracoccaceae bacterium | reverse complement strand
TTCCATGCCGCGCAAACCGCAGATGTAGATATGGGCTTTGGGGTCAGCCAAAATGTCTGCTATTTTTTCTTCCTCAGCCAAAAGCCGGTCTTGAACATATTCTTTTTTGCCGTGGCGCGAATAGACAAGGTGTTGGTCAAGCAGCTCCGGTGGGACTTTGGACAGCGGGCCAAAGTAGGGCAAACTGTCTGGTGAACGCGCGCCAAAGAAGATGGTCATACCGCCAGATTTACCACCGATCGTGCGCTGACGGCGCATGGTGAAAGACCGCATTGGCGCAGAGCCGGTGCCGGTGCAGATCATCAGCAAACGGGCATCAGGGTCGGAGGGCAACAGGAATGTCGCGCCAAACGGGCCGGTTACTTGGACGCTGTCACCTTTGGCCAAATCGCAGATATAGTTTGAGCATAGCCCATGTGCGTCGCGCTTGACGGTCAAGGAAACATTGTTGAAATTGGGCCGCTCGCCGTCACGCGGGCTAGAAACGGAGTAAAGACGCGGCAGATGCGGTTGGCCTTTATCGTCGGTTCCGGGCGGGATGATGCCAATGGATTGGCCCTCAAGCACCGGAAATGGCAGGGAGCCCATATCGAGAATAATATGGCGCACATCATGTTCAGCATCGTTGGTCAGCGCATAATTGCCCTGTACTTTCGCACTGGCAGGATTGCCCAGATTATACATGTTGATCGTCGGTTTATCAGCCGATGCCGGGGCTTTGGCTTTGCCGCCAGCGCCCGCATGCGCCTCGGCAAGCAAGGCGGCCATGGCATCATCAAGCGCTTCAAGCCCGGTTGCGGCTTCGTCTTGGCCAAGGTCTTCTTGCTCGGGCATCTCGGCCCATTCGTATTGTTGCTCCAGCGAATATGGCTCAACAACCACCCGCCATTCATCAATTGATCCGGTTGGGCAGACCGGGATACAGGCCATGCACATTTCGCAAATGTCGGCATTAATCACGACATTGTTGTCATCATGCTCAATCGCACCGGCAGGGCAGTTCATCTCGCATGTATAGCAGCGAATGCATATTTCAGGGTCGATCAAATGCTGCTTGAAAGGCTTGGTCATAGTGTTGGTTTCTCTGTACTCAAGATGAGTTCTGGCACGCCTATCAACTCTATCAATGCGGCACAAACGCCCTGACAATCTTTACAGCCGAGGCAGAACTGCCGCAGATCTTCTAGGCTGAACCTGTCCATATTGACGGTCGCGAAGTGGATATTGTCTAAGAGCATCTGGAATTCCCTCATTTTATTGGAGGCCAAAAGGCTGGCCCCCAAATGTTTTCGGTTCAGGCCATGTTCTAATTAGGCCATTTTCGAATTAGGCCATGTGGAGTTTGACATATTCAAAGTCACCCGGCTTATTATCAATACCAACCTTGGGTGCGGCAATCCAACTGGCATATTTTCCGGGTTCAAAACACGGCACCATTAGTGACTGAATAAACGCGCCGTCTTCCTTGGTTGGCAGCCAGTCCTTTTTGCCCGCATCCCACGCTTCTTGGCTAAGCAAATCACCCTCTGGGCTGGCTTTGATCGCCGAGAAAACCCCGATCTGGCGGTGGAAAGCTTCATTTGGCATCATCATTTTAAAGTCGATGCCCATCTTTTGGATGGCCTTATTCCACCGGCCTACGCCGCCAGCCGCGTCGCGCACATAATCATCACGCAGACGCATATTGATCGCCGTTAGCGCCGGCACTTCTTCGCTAACGATTTTGCCATTGACCACATTCGTCACCATGTAGGTGTCATTTTTTAGCTTGTGATCATCATCAATGCGCAGCTCCATATAACGGCCTTTGACGCCGGAGTTAAACGCATTTGCCGCATTGGTTGACACTTCGCGCCCAAACAGATCGAGCGACAAAGTGTAATGCAGATTGAGCTTTTTCTGGATCGTCGGCAGATCAATAACGCCCAGTTCGCGGATTTTTCCGATATCATAGGGGTCGGTGATCCCGGCTTTATTCATTGCCTCGCATGTCGCCTGAATAACCCGGCCAACGCCGGTCTCACCAACAAACATATGGTGCGCTTCTTCGGTAAGCATGAAGCGGCAGGTGCGTGACAGCGGGTCAAAGCCAGATTGCGCCAATGATTCCAGCTGCATTTTGCCATCGCGGTCGGTGAAATAGGTGAACATGAAGAAGGACAGCCAGTCGGGTGTTTCCTCATTAAACGCGCCCAGCATCCGCGGCGCTTCTTCGCTGCCAGATGAGCGGATCAACAGATCGTCTGCTTCTTCACGGCCATCTTTGCCAAAATACTTTTGCAGCAGATAGACCATGGCCCAAAGGTGACGGCCCTCTTCAACATTAACCTGAAACAGGTTGCGCATGTCGTAAAGTGACGGCGATGTCAGGCCAAGATAGCGCTGCTGCTCAACAGAACCCGGCTCGGTATCGCCCTGAATAACAATCAGACGCTTGAGCATATTGCGGTACTCGCCCGGCACTTCCTGCCATGCCAGCTCGCCCGCATGCTCGCCCATAGGAATACGGCGGTCTTCGACCTGCGGTGCCAGCAATATCCCCCAGCGGTATTCTGGCATTTTGACATAGTCGAACTTGGCCCAGCCTTTTGGGTCAACACTGACGGCCGTACGCAGATAGATCATGCTTTTTTGAAAGTTCTGCGGAATGAGATCGTTCCACCAGTTGATATAACCGGGATGCCATTTCTCAAGCGCTTTTAGAACTTTCTTGTCACTGCTCAGACCCACATTGTTAGGAATTTGAGTGTCGTAGTCTACATTTATTAGATCAGCCATTTATCTCTCCTATTTCGTAAACTCGGGCCTATTGCGTCGATTCAGGCCTCGTTAGACGCGTTCCATATTGTAATTGCCGCGCAGACCGGTGCCGTAGCGCTGCAAAGCACCCTCTGGGCCAACCGCATTGGACCGGATGAAAATCCAGTTCTGCCAAGCGGTTAGACGGCCAAAGATACGGGTTTCCATGGTCTCAGGCCCGGCAAAGCGCAGGTTTGCCTCCATGCCTGTCAGCGCATCGGGGCTATAGCTGGCGCGTTCTTCTGCAAAAATACGGATCTCATCATCCCAATCAATGTCATCCAAAATCATGGTGACAAGGCCAATCTCGTCGGCCGTTTCAGCCTCTAGCGCCTCGCCAATTTTGGCTTTGGCCACATCCACCTGTGCGGGTTCACCAAGGAACCGGGTTTGCAACCGAGTTAGCCCATTGCCCATCGGATAGGGGCCAAAGTTGGCTTCCGTGAGCGTGATGGCGGCCATATGGCGGCTGTCATCGTCGAACTCATCTTCCATCATATATGACCGGTCAACGGCGAAGAGCAGCTCAGCCAGCACACCGACAAAACAAGAGCCGTGCTCGACCAGTGCCATCATTGAGCGCGAAGTCACATCAACTCGTTTTAAAATCCGCTTCCAATATTGGCGCACTTCATTGGCCAACCAATGATCGGCATTTGCTGCCAACAGCGCCTCATGTGCAGCAAACAAAACCGGGTCGCCTTGGCTACGAAACGCCAGAAGCCCGGCCTCTTTCTCATTCAACCGCAAATGCAAAATTGCGTCATCCAATTCGCGCGCCAGCTTCAGCAAATAAGCCTGATCGCCCTGTGCTTCAAAGGCGGCCATATCACCGGGTGCGGCAGCGTTGGGGCCTTTAAGCGTGATCGTGGCCATGCGTTTGTCGCGGTCTAGCACGACCTCAACCAACCCGTAGCTGATCGACCCATCATCGCTGATGGTTTTATCCAGCGGGCCAAGTGTGATCCCCTTAACAACATCGGCCTTGGCCGAGGCGGCGGCAAATTCACGAGCCCGCTCTTGCACAGTGTCGTCAAACTTTGAGTTGGCAATAACCTCATCCACCAACCGCCATTCAACTGCCCGCTTGCCTTTAATCCCCTCCTCAATCGAGCAGAAAATATCAGCGCGATCACGGCGGACTTTGCGCTTATCAGTCACGCGGGTCAGCCCACCTGTGCCGGGCAGCACGGCCAGCAGCGGCACTTCGGGCAACGACACAGATGAGGTGCTATCATCGGTCAACATAATGTGGTTGCAGGCCAGTGCCAGCTCATAGCCGCCGCCCGCACATGCGCCTTTGATAGCGGCGATATATTTCTGGCCGCTATCCACTTCTGCGGCCTCATAGGTATTGCGGGTCTCATTGGTGAATTTACAGAAATTTACCTTATGACTGTGCTGCGCCCCACCGAGCATGCGGATATTGGCGCCAGCGCAAAACACCCTATCCTTGCCAGATTGCATGATAACCACTTTGACTTCTGGATGCTCAAAACGCATGCGTTGAACCACATCGGCCAGCTCAATATCGACCCCAAGATCATATGAATTTAGCTTTAGCTTATAGCCCTCAAACAGACCGGCATCTTCATCGACATCCATGATCAAGTTCGCAACCGGGCCGTCATAACTCACCTTCCAATGGCGGTATTTTGACGGGTCTGTCTGAAACTCAATAACGGTTCTCATGGCGCAATCCTCATTTAGATTTCCTCAATTTAGCAAAATGTCAGGCACAATCAATCTATTTATGCACAATAATGCAAATATTATTTGTTATTATTATCAATTAGTTATCGCCGCACAAATGATAGATCAATGTCTTATGCACTATATTACATATTTCACCACAACATTATCCTAACCTTCAACCTGTTCTAACAACAACATCCTCAATCCGCACAAGACGCGATACAAACGCGGCGATCCGCTGTGTCACAATATCGGGGTGATCCAGAAACGGTGCATGGCCGCAATTATCAAGCATCAGGGTTTCAACCGGGGCGTAAGAACGGTCTTCAATTTCGGTAATCTGGGCCAGCGTTCCGTACGGGTCTTGGCGCCCTTGGATCGTCAAAGTTGGGATACGAAAATGGTCGATCACGTCGGCAATGTTCCAACTGACAAAATCGGGATGCAGCCAGCTGTCATTCCATCCGCAAAAAGTATTGTCAGGGTCGCGGTGGTATTTGCCCATGCGTTTTCGCAGATCGGTGTTCTCATAGGCCAGCTTAGCCTTGGCAATTTCGGCAAGCCCCATAGGCTCGGTAAAGAAATGAGGCGCTATCAACACCTGCCCCCGCACCCGGTAATCGGCGACACTACCGGCATAAAGCGCGGCAATTGACGCGCCATCGCTATGGCCCAGTAATATGCAGCGCTGAACGCCAATTTGGTCTAGTACCTGCGGCAAAATTTCTGCTGCTTCGCGGCTCATATAATCGAGCGGGCGGGGCAAATCTGCAAGATCAGATTGGCCGTAACCAGCCCGCGCATAGACCAACACGCCGCAGCCGGTGGCCTGTGCCAGCTTGGCCGGAAAGTCACGCCAAAGCGCTACACAGCCGAGCCCCTCATGCAGTAAAACTATTGTTATGGCACTGTCGGGAGATGGGCCATAACACTGATATTCAAGTGTTTTTCCATCCGCTATCAGCTTCGTGCTGCCTGTCCAATCGGCCATTAACCCATCTCTCTTAGCTTAAATCGTTGTATTTTTCCGGTCGCTGTTTTGGGCAAATCATCGACGACCTCCACCCAGCGCGGATACTTCCATTTGCCAATCTTCTGTTTGACAAATTCCTTCAAATCACTAAGTGCGGCGGCATCCTGCCCCGATTTCAGAACAACAAATGCCTTGGGTTTTTCCAGCCCATCCTCGTCGCGCGCGGCGACGACCGCCGCCTCCAAAATAGCCGGATGTGCCGCTAAAGCCTGCTCAACCTCAAACGGACTGACCCAAATGCCCGACACTTTAAACATGTCATCGGTACGCCCGCAGTAAATCAGGTTACCGGTCTCAGACATTTCATATTTGTCGCCGGTTCGGGTCCACTCGCCTTCAAACGTCGCCCGAGATTTGGCGCGTTGGTTCCAGTAATCTATCGCCGCAGATGCGCCGCGGACCAAAAGTTCGCCAACAACGCCAGTACCAACATCTTGCCCTTCCTCATCGACCAGCCGGGTTTCATATCCCGGCACGGCCTTGCCGGACGAGCCGTATTCAATGTCATCCACTTTATTCGAGATGAAGATATGCAGCATTTCGGTAGAGCCGACACCGTCCAATATGTCGACGCCGAACAGCTTTTTCCACTTCTTGCCGATCTCAGCGGGCAAAGCCTCACCGGCAGAAATACAGGTCCGAAATTGCGCGACTGGCGGCCCGCCCGCCTCTTCCCAGTGATGGATCATCGCCGCGTAAAGAGTTGGCACGCCGCAGTAAATTGTCGGCTGGTGGGTCGCCAAAATCTCCGAAATACCTGCCGGGGTTGGCCGCCCATCCAAAAGAATTGCCGTCGCGCCGACAGACATAGGGAAGGACATGCCATTGCCCATTCCGTAGGCAAAAAACAATTTGGCCGCAGAGAAAACAACGTCATCTTCGCGTATACCCAAGACCTGTGCGCCGTAAGTATCGCAGGTAACTTGCAAGGCGGCATGAACATGACGCACACCTTTGGGCTGCCCGGTTGAACCCGATGAATAGAGCCAGAACGCTACTTCGTCTTCGCTACAAGGCACGGGGGTCTGGATAAGAGCGCCCTCCAGAAACTGATCATAATCAATCGTTTGGCTTGGCGCCTTGCCGATGACCACGATCTTGCGCAGGTCGGGGCAATCTTTTGTTGCAGGCAGAACCACCGGTAATAGCGCCTCTGAAACAAAGGCAATTGCCGCGCGGCTATCTTGCAAAATTGTGCGATAAACATCAGTGGCCAAAAGCGTGTTGAGCGGTATTGGCACCACACCCGCCTTGAGCGCCCCCCAGAATATCTCCGGGAACTCTAGTTGGTCGAGCACGAACATTGCGGCGCGTTCTTCACGCCGTATTCCGGCATTTGAAAGCGCATGCGCCACCCTGCCCGATGCTTCGGATAATGCCTGATAGGTGATTTCTCGACCCTTGGCATTGGCCTCTTTGAAAGCAATATTGCCCCCACGACCTTCGGCCAAATGCCGTTCCAAAAACCAATTGGCTGCGTTTCCATTGTATGGCATGGTTTTTCCCTTAATTCTGTTCGAAATCCGGTTACCGCCCGGTAAATTCTATTGCTCCTTCGGGAAGCAAATACAAAACATATGCATCCCCCTCGGTGACGGTCGGGTGATGGTCTGATCCGGGGGGATAGACATACCACCCCTGCGAAAAACCATCGAATTTGGCGGCCCCATCAATGGGGAATATCGCGCCGATTTCACCTTTTGGGTGAACATGATGCGGCCCTTTCACATCCTTCATGCGCACGACATCAACACTGAACGCGCCAGCTTCTTGGTCGGGCTTTAGCGCCCGGCCAAACTTGATGCCGCCGGCCTCATGGCGCATGAGCCAACCGTCTCGCTCGCCCTCGACGCAAAGTGCAGCGATACGTTGAAATGTTTTCCCGTCTTTGGGAAACGCCGCATTAAGATGGTTAGCGAGGTCTTGATCGACCGCATGGTCAGAAATGCTTCGAGCAATTTCCCCCATCAATTCTGAGAATTCTTGAATAGACATTTGACGCTCTCCCTAAAAATATACTGCTAAATTTTGGGCAAAGAGTCACTCACAAAATGAGCATAATAATGCCTATTTCTGCAATATAACGCACTTTTCTGAAATCATGACAAAGCGCAGCAAAATGCCGCGCCTGCCCGACTGACCGCGCCTGCCATTATGCTTTTTCATAGAGGGGTCGAACGCCTATCAGTACAAAACTGACCCGGTTTTTAACCGCCGCGCGGCGCGCCAAGACCAGATCGCTACCACGGTATGAGCATCAGCGTGATGAAGGGGAATGCCACCAAAAATACTACGCGAATAATGTCAGAAACCACAAAGAACATCACGGCTTTATAGGTCTCGACCATCGGCGTTTCGCGGTCCATTGCATTGATAATAAACAGGTTCATGCCCACCGGCGGCGTGATCAGACCAACCTCGACCACGATCAGCACCAAGATGCCAAACCAGATGGCGACCTGTTCGGTGTTTAGCCGGTCCAGCGCGCCTTTGCTGACGCCTCTGATCTCGAGCGAGCGTACTTGGTCGCGGGTCAGCTCGGCCCCGGCGGCCAGCGTGTCTTGTATGTTTTGCAATATATCCGGCGCAAGCACGATCCCCTCTCGCAACGCTTCGGCCGCCCGCACGGCATGCAATTCAGCCATTGAGACAAAGCCAAAATCGAGCTGCTGCATGACCGGCCAAAAGATAGGAATGGTCAGCAGGATCATCGACAATGAATCCATCAAACAGCCGAGCAATAGATAGAAGATGAGGATCAAAACCAACACAACAACCGGGCTATAGCCTTGAGCAACAACCCAATTGGCAATTTCTTGCGGCACTTGGGTAAGCGCCAGAAACCCGTTATAAAACGCCGCCCCGAGCACGATAAAAAAGATCATCGCGGTTGAACGCGCGGTTACATAGAAGCTTTCGGCCATGCTCGCACGGTTTAGCCCGCCATTGAACCAAGCGATTAGCCCGGTGCCAAAGGCCCCCACTGCCGCACCTTCTGTCGGGGTGAACCAGCCGAGATAAATGCCGCCAACAACCATGCCAAAGACCAACAAAACGGGCCAGACGGCCAAGAGTGCG
>JAESRG010000142.1 GCA_016764785.1 Paracoccaceae bacterium | reverse complement strand
GTCTGCGGCGCCTTGCTTTTCTCAATCCATTGCAATTGCAACGACTGGTTCACAGTTTCATAATAATGAAAGCCGAACGAACCAATCATTGTGGTGACCAGCAACCCTTGAAAGGATGGAAACCAAGCGGTGACCATAACGGCCAGAGCCAACACAAACATCATGACAATGCCTAGAACCTGCTCGCGGACAAAAACAATAATTGCCAGTACGCCAACCGCCAAAAATCCCGGAATTTCGCGAATTGTGTGCAGCCAGCCGATGTCTGACCCGTCGAATTCGGCGACTTCGATTACAAAATTGTTCAGCAGAACCGACCATACCGAGAACGCTAGCGGCAGGGCCGCGGCCAGCACCACCAGCAAAGCAACTGGACGGCGCCAAAAGGGTAGGCTTCGGGCTTCATCTATCGTCATCGTTTTGAAAATGCTCATTTCTTTGACCTATCCCAGTCGCACGAAAACTTCCAGCCAACAAAACATAATTTTGCAATCCGCCGAACCGGCAGTGCCTTTTCTGCCCAAAGAACAACGCGAACTTTGAGCTTGGCCTTCGTCTATGCCATCGGATTTTTGAGTATTTTGGCAACAAAGAAACGAATTAGCTGGCGACCCTAGCCTTCCCAGAAAGTTCTTTCGTCAGTGTGTTCACACCATTGATAATATACTGTGCGGTTTCATCGCTCATCAAATAGCTAAAATTTAGCCTGATCCAGCCGGGTTTGGCGTGCAGGTTTCCGGCGGTTAGCTGTCGATGCAAGGCTTCTGAATGGGGTTTATCCACCTCCAAAAGCCGATGCCCATAGGGGCCGGCGCAAGCGCAGCCGCCGCGGGACTGGATGCCGTATTGATCGCTAAGCTTTCGGGTGAAATCTGCATAATGGATATTGTTGCCCGCAGCGTCCTGTACCAGAAACGAAAATATCGGCAGGCGGTGATCGTTTTCGACCCCCAACAGAGTCAGGTGGGGGTTATCAAACCATCCCTTGATCGCCATCGCATTCAATTCATACTCGCGCGTCGAAATCACATCTTGCCCGATCATATCTTTGATAATAAACACCAGCGCTGCACGAATGTCGCCGATGATGTTGGGGGTTCCGGCCTCCTCTCGGGCGACAATATCGTCCAGATATTCGTGCGCCCACGGGGAGACAAACGCCACTGTCCCGCCACCGGGCCAGGTTGGCGTATCCCGTTTCACCACAGATTCCCGCAAGATCAGCAGCCCCGAGGCCCCCGGCCCGCCCGGAAATTTATGCGGCGACAGGACCACCGCGTCTTTTTCGGCATCGGTGCCGCTGGCCATATCAATGTCCAGATACGGACCCGCGCCAGCATAATCCCAAATCGCCAGCGCCCCGTGTTTTTTCAACAGACGCGATACTTTTGTCGAATCGGTAATCACCCCTGTGACATTTGAGGCCGCCGAAAAGCTGCCGATTTTTAGATCCGCCCCAGCGTGATCCTGCAACGCTTGCTCCAATACCGCCAAATCCGGCCCACCCGATGGGCATTCCGGTATTTCAATCACCTGCGCATTACTTTCGCGCCACGGCAGAATGTTGGAGTGATGTTCATACGGCCCGATGAAAACCACCGGGTTTTGGGCCTGCTCAACCCCCAACAAGCTTACGAGTCGGTTTAGCCCGGCTGTCGCCCCTGAGCCCGCAAAAATCACCGAACAGTCCGGCCCTGCCTGTGTCAGCCGTGCGATTTCCGCCCGCGCCTGTTCGCGAAGCTGGCCGGCATAGCGTCCGCAAAACGAATCTTCGGTGTGGGTGTTGGCATAATACGGCAACACATGATCGGTCACGAAGTCCTCCACCTGCCGCAAGGCCCGCCCCGAGGCCACGTAGTCAGCATAGATCAAGGGCACGTCTCCGATCATCATGCCTTCGCCAATCAAACCTTTGCGCAGGTCATCGATCAGGGTGGGTGATGTCAGGGTTTTGCGGAATTTCGACAGCGGCATGTATACGATCCTTGTGTTTTGAGTATTTTAACAACAAAGAAGCGCAGAATTTCTTTCGTAATCATTGCTTTATAACGATATTTTGTGTCAGTTGATCGCATGAATATCGAAAACATAGATCAAATCGACCGAAACCTGCTGAATGCCCTGCAACAGGATTCGTCTAGATCACAGCGCGAGCTGGCCGAAATTGTTGGTCTGTCGCAAAATGCCTGCTGGCGGCGGTTGCAAAACCTGCACGCTAGCGGGGTTATTCTGGGGCAAACCACGCGGCTTGACCGAACAAAGCTGGGGTTGGGGCTGGTGGTGTTTGTGATGCTGCGCACGCGGCATCATTCAGCTGAATGGCTCAAGACTTTTCGTAGCCATGTTGGTACGATCCGCGAGGTCACGGATTTTTTCCGCATCAGTGGTGATTACGATTATATGCTGAAGGTGGTGACCGCAGACATGGCAAGTTATGATGCTGTTTATCAAAGGCTGATCGCAAAGGTTGATCTGGACTCGGTGACGTCTTACTTCGCTATGGAGACCATCGCAGAGCAACGGCCTCTGCCACTGTAATTGGGGTGTTTACACTTCTGAAAAGAACATGCGATATTTAGCGCAACCAGACTTATGTAAGGCATTTGGACAAATGAGCGACGATAAAGATACCGATCAAAAAGAAGCGTTTTCACCAGAACGTATTACCTTCGAAAACCGCTATGTAACCGTGGTTGGCGAAATCAACGACAAGCTGGCCAAAACCACCGTTGAACGCCTGTTGGCGCTGGCGGCGGTCAGTGATGACCCGATCACCATGTTTATTTCCTCGCCCGGCGGGCATGTGGAATCCGGTGATATGGTACACGACCTGATTAAGTTCATTAAACCGACGGTGCGGGTTATTGGGTCGGGCTGGGTGGCCAGTGCTGGTGCGCTGATTTTCATCGGCGCCAAGAAAGAAAACCGGTTTTGCCTGCCAAATACACGGTTTTTGCTGCACCAACCCAGTGGCGGCATTGGCGGTAAAGCCTCGGATATCCAGATTCAAGCCCAGCAGCTAAAAATCATGAAAGAACGTTTCGAACGTATTTTCGCTGAGGCCACCGGCCAGTCTGAGGAAAAAATTGCCGAAGACACCAAACGCGATTTCTGGCTGAACACCGATGAGGCAATTGCCTATGGTCTGCTCGGCAAAGTGATTACCTCGGCCAGCGACATCTGACACAATCAGGTGCCGCAACGCTGTATTGCTGCACCCTCAACCGCCAAGGTTCGAAGATCAACGTTGCGGAGCAATGTAAGCCATCCCGCTTCGTCCTCTAAGCCAATAGCGACGGACACAAGCATCGGTCCATCCGGCGCGTCGCCGGTCAGGCATCCCGTTGCGCTGACCGAGACAGAACCATTGCTCTCGTCAGGATATTTTTCTTTTAATGCTCGCATATTTCGTTGCAGGGCATCGAAGCGCGCGCGATCACCATCGGAAATCGCAAAGATATCTCGAACTTGAGTGTCATTGAACAGCGGCTCCGCTAAATTGACGAGTTCAAAGCTTTCTGACATGACGCCCTCGGGTGTTCCCATTGTAATTGTGAAAATCGCGGCAGATGCCAACGGAATATTCACCGCGTGCACAACCGAAAAGCGCATCGCTGCGACATCCGTTGTCATAAAATCTAAATCCTGTAATGCCGAGCGAGTCGCAAATGGAATTTGCGCACAGGCAGACATCAGCAAGACTGAAGCGTAGATTAATTTTCTCATAATTTCCTCATTTGACAGTATATAATTATTGTATTACGATAAGTTATGATCTCAATACAGGAATTACAATATGGAATTTACTTATATCCGCCGCCTAAGCGCTTTTCTGCGATGGGCAGTGATTTTTACGGCTATGGCCCTGTTAATAATGTTGCTGGGCCTTACGCTCTATCCACCGGTAATGAATACTGTTGTGCAAAATAGTTTTGGCGATATCAGCGCCAATGGCCTACCGCTTACGAAACACCTTTTACTATCGACTCTGGCAGCGCTGCTGCTATTGCCAAGTTTTCGAGCGCTGCACATGCTTTGGCGTTTGTTCACAAGTTATACAAAAGGAGCTGTGCTAAGTGAACGGGCGGCAGCAACCGTCAAATCGCTTGGCAAGGCGATTTTAGCCATGGGCATGGCGTCGATCCTTGCACCAACTCTTGTTGTCCTGGTCCTGACATTTGACAACCCAGCCGACGGCAAACAGCTCCTGATCCAAATCAGCGCGAGTAGCTATTTATTACTGCTTTTCGGCGGGCTGATCATGACGATCGGTTGGGCCATGGTTGAGGCGGCGCGAATAAATACAGACAATAAAGCGATCATCTGATGGCAATTATTGTAACCCTCGATGTAATGTTGGCCAAACGCAAAATGCAGTCACGGACACTCGCCGAAGCGGTGGGTATAACCGAACAAAATATTAGCCTGCTGAAATCCGGCAAAGTGAAGGGCATCAGATTCGAAACGCTGCAAAAAATATGTGAAGCGCTCGACTGTCAGCCAGCAGATATATTAACGTATGAAAAATAAAAAAAAGCCGCACCAATTGGCGCGGCTTTTCCAAAAATGATGTCGAAAAACCTTAGTTTTTCGCGTAGAATTCCACAACCAGATTTGGTTCCATCACAACTGGGTAAGGAATGTCGCCCAGCGTTGGTGTGCGGATGAATTCGCAGGTCAGTTTAGTCTGATCAACGTTCATGTATTCCGGCAGATCGCGCTCAGCAGAAGCAATCGCTTCGATGATCAGGCCCATCTGTTTGGACTTTTCGCGAACGGCGATCACGTCACCCTCGGAAACGCGGTAAGACGCGATGTTCACTTTTTTGCCGTTCACAGTCACGTGGCCGTGATTCACAAACTGACGTGCCGCAAAGATTGTTGGTACGAATTTGGCGCGGTAAACAACAGCGTCCAAACGACGTTCCAGCAGGCCAACAAGGTTTGCACCTGTATCGCCTTTGATGCGGTCAGCATCGGCATAAATACGACGGAATTGTTTTTCGGTCAGATCGCCGTAATAGCCTTTAAGCTTTTGCTTGGCGCGCAACTGAATACCAAAATCAGACAGTTTTTGCTTACGACCTTGGCCGTGCTGGCCTGGGCCATATTCACGACGATTTACGGGTGATTTAGGGCGACCCCAAATGTTTTCGCCCATGCGGCGATCGATTTTATACTTGGCAGCTGTACGTTTAGTCACGAGCTGGATCCTTTCTAAGCCCCACCATTTGGTAGGTATATGAAAGGTGTTTTCCTTACCTAGCCAGTATTAGCCAGGTGACAGGCGTCCCCTTGCGAGGGCCACAAACACCAATACCCGAGACCTTGCGGCACCGGATGGCGGGGTTATAGGCGTTTGGTTGGGGGAGTCAATTGCAAAACGGCCCCGCCATTGGCAGGGCCGTAATTTCAGATATTAAGCGTTGGCTTTAAGCCACGCCATAACGGTTTCAGCTGAGGATTCGCCGTATGGGTCAGCACCGTGATTGTCTTCGATGCCGGGTTCTTGGAACCAAGCCTCAACAACACCGTCTTTAATCACCGATGCATAACGCCAGCTGCGCAGACCAAAACCGATGTTGGATTTGTCCACCAACATGCCCATGCGGCGGGTAAATTCGCCAGCGCCATCAGGGATGACCTTAACGTTTTCCAGTTTCTGATCCCACGACCATTTGTTCATCACAAAGGTGTCGTTCACCGACATCACGTAAATCTCGTCAATGCCAAGGGCCGCAAAATCAGCCGCGCCGTTTTCATAGCCGGGTAACTGCATGGTTGAACATGTCGGAGTAAACGCACCGGGCAGCGAAAACAGGATAACCCGTTTGCCGGCAAAATAATCGGCAGTAGTTACGTCTTGCCAACGAAACGGATTGTCGCCGCCAATGGATTCGTCGCGCACCCGCGTGTGAAAAGTGATATTCGGAAGGGTAATGCCTGCTTGCATGTCAAAACCTCGTTTGGTTGGAGTATCAGTCTCGCTCTATTTAGGCGTTTCGAGGTCGTTCGAAAACCCCCTCGCTCTCACTTTCTGGTCATTGTCCGAATTAGCAGCTAAACAGGCCAAAATTCTGAACCCCGAGGCCACATGTTATCTTATCAACACAGCTATCACGCTGGAAATCCCGCAGACCTGCACAAGCATATGGTGCTTGCTGAACTGCTGACCCTGCTGACCCGCAAACAGCGCGGCATTTCGTATCTTGAAACCCACGCGGGTCGGGGCCTTTATGACCTTACGTCACCCGAATCGCTAAAAACCAATGAGGCCGCTGAGGGCATCAACGCCATCACCCTGCCCACTTGCCCGCTGGCCTCGGTGCTAGAAACGATCCACGCCAAACACGGCCCTGACGCCTATCCCGGCTCGCCGTTGATTGCCCGCACATTGTTGCGCGACCAAGACCGTTTGCACCTGATGGAACTGCACCCCATCGAATACCGCGGCTTGCGCCAGCACCTGATGGGCGACGGCGTATCGCTGCATAAACGTGACGGCTATGAAGGCGTGTTTGCGGTTTCACCGCCTACGCCTCGCAAAGGTTTGGTACTGATTGATCCGTCATACGAGATCAAATCCGAATATCTTGATGTTGCCGATTTCACCCACCGGCTGGTGGCAAAATGGCCCGAAGCCACGCTGATGATCTGGTACCCTGTCCTGCCCGCTGGGCGGCATCTAGACCTGATCAACGGCCTTAAATTGCCGACCATCCGGCACGAAGTCAGCTTTAATCTGAAAAACGGTGAAGGCATGACCGGCAGCGGCCTGATTCTGGTGAACGCGCCCTACGGCACAAAAGATATTTTGAAAAAAGTTGAAACCCAAACCAAGCCTATCTTGACGCGTTAAGCGCGCCTGACCTATGTCGGCGGCATGGGATTAGCGCCGAACGTTTTATAGATACAAATCGAAGTACGGTGGAATGGAGCCATCTGATGCGAACCGTTGCGTGTGCTTGAGAACGAGGACGGCAAGCTGAAAAAGCTGCTTGCAGAGCAGATGCTGGACAATGCAATGCTCCGAGATATCAATTCATGTTGAACGTCAGATGAATTTGACCTTTGCGTCAACAACTGACCCAAAACCTAAAAGCTGACCTTCCAGCGTTATGCGGCGAAGGTCAGCTTTGAGCGGTGGTTTCAACTGGTCGACGCAACACATGCAAATTCGAAGACTGCAAGGTTGACTTTGGAGCGACGAGTCAACCAGATGTAATTACTACAGAAATTAGGACTATCAGATGACCCGCAGACTTCGAAATAAACGTGCCGCCCTTCATCGCAAAACCACTGGAAATAACTTCAAAAAAGCTACGCATGGCTCGCCGTCATGCTCATTTGCGGTCAGACTAAAAAGCCATCCGTTTTTCATTGGGCTAGAGGTGCTAGCAGTTTGCGCGGGACTAATCAGCGTAGCATTCGCCGCACAGGCACTTCGGGAAGCAGCCGAAGAGGCGAAACTCAACCGCATGGTCTCCTACGCGACGCTCGAAGAAATTGAACAAACACGAATAGACTCAGCATGGCAGAATCTTGCAACTAGAGTTCCTGGTAACTCCGGAAAAGTCCGCGCTTTAGAATATCTTGCAAGCCAAGGCGTTCCGTTGAATGGTATTGATTTGTCCTGTCGAGCTATGGGAGGCGAAGTACTAACTGGTTTGGCTGATGGTGCCACAAATCCTACTACAAGATGCCAGCGCCCTACCCGCCTGAACGAACTCTTTAAAGGTATGGAGCGTAGAGGTCCATTCCAGACCCAAGACGCTCCAGTCATTTGGCTGTCGAACGCAAATTTGAGCGGAGTTTCTTTGTTTTTCGCAAACCTCAGCTATGTTGAATTAGGAAGAGCTAATCTAAGTAATTCTACCTTATGGGGGGCAGATTTCGGTTATGCAAATTTGTGGTTTGCTGATCTTTCCAACTCAGAATTGACCGGAACAGATTTTACTAATTCTCTTAATCTTGAGTCCACAAATTGGGCAAACACGTGGGCAAAGGTAAGCTCGCCCCCCTTAGGGATAATTGATGGCCTTTTCCCAGAATGGGCTTGCACTGACCAATTCACTACTATCAACGGGCGCGCTGTACCAGAAAATGCTGCGGACTTTGAACTATCTGGCTGTGTTCCGTGGAAGAATCGTAACGAGCTTCAATAACAAATCCCAATAGGAATGCTAACGAATTAGCGCGTCGCGGCGGTTTGCCCATTTCGGTTCCGCCAATAGCCAAAGCCGCGATGAAGGTCTTGGTTGGGCCAGAAATGCTTGAAGTTTGGGTCAGAATTGAATGACGCTGCCCGTTGATAAGATTCAGAAAACCACAAGCGTCGAGTCAAACATACGCGACGTTCCACATCGGTTGTTGAACGTCAGATGGCTTTGACCTTTGCGTCAACAACTGACCCAAAACCTAAAAGCTGACCTTCGTTCGCTATGCGGCGAAGGTCAGCTTCGAACGGTGCTTTCAACGGATCGACGCAACACATACATTGAAACGCTCTGCGGGTGTCTCATATCCCAGCTATCTCCCGTCTTGTGACGGCGATACCTCGCCAGAACTCAATATCCCTGTCGAACACTTCTGGTTGGACTATGATATTGACTGGCAT
>JAESRG010000141.1 GCA_016764785.1 Paracoccaceae bacterium | reverse complement strand
TTGGCGGTGCGGTGGCGGATCCATTGACGGGCCACAAACACCGGCAGTTTAACGTGGAGCTTAATCTCGCACATCTCAAACGGTGTCGAATGCCAGTGGCGCATCAAATATTTGATCAGACCAGCGTCATTGCTGACTGCCTTGGTGCCCTTGCCATACGAAACCCGCGCCGCCTGACAAATCGCGCTGTCGTCACCCATATAGTCGATAACGCGGACAAACCCGTGGTCGAGCACGTCATGGGCTTTGTATAAATGCGCCTCCATCGCCGGAACGGTGGCACGCATTGTCTGGGCTGTCTGGCTGCGCTGCGCATCAATTTGGGCTTGTTGCTCGGGGGTGACGGGCATGGGGGCGTCCTTTTGGTAAGATTCGCCCCCACTATATCTTGATTAGCCTGTGTATGGGAATACCATAGGCAGCGTTCACCCAAATCGAAACGCGGAAACCCGCGCGCCAAGCACTGTGTCATCGTAAACTTTGACACCTTGTTCGCCAGACGCCGCCCCAGCTGCAACAAAAACTGGCACCAGATGGTCTTCGCGCGGGTGGGCAAAACGTGCGCCGGGGGCGTCTTGCCATTTTGGCAGCATTTTTTCGCGGCGTTCAGGTGCGGCGGTGGCGGCTTTGGTCAACCAGTCATCGAACTCTGCCGCGCCCCTGGGGGTTGAACGACCCATTAGCGCGCCGATGTTGTGATAGCTGAGGCCAGAGCCGACAATCAGCACCCCTTGATCGCGCAGTGGGCGCAAAGCCTTGCCCAGCCGGATATGGAATTCCGGGTCGAGGTCTTGGCGGATCGACAACATTACCGTTGGGATATCGGCATCCGGCACAGCAACTTTCATCGGGATAAAGACGCCGTGGTCGAACCCGCGCGTATCGTCGGTTTCGGTCAGAATTCCGGCGCGCTCCAGCAGATCAACCACTTTATGTGCCAGAACCGGATCACCCGGTGCGGGCCATGTCAGATCATAGGTATGATCTGGAAAGCCGTGATAATCAAACAGCAGATCGGGTTGCGGGTTGGTCGACACGGTTGGTGTTTTGGTTTCCCAGTGGGCGGTGACGATCAACAGCGATTTTGGACGCTCGGGCAGGTCACGCACGAAGCCCTCAAGGAATGTACGCATGTTGTCCCACGCGCCAGCGGGGTTCCAGTCCATAAAGAAACAAGGACCACCACCATGCGGGATAAAAAAGGTTGGAAGCGTTTTAGACATTTGAGTTTCCTCCGGCTTGCATAACGTTAGCTGATACGAATTTGCGGACAGTGTTTTGCAGTTGAAACGATACGCCGATGACAAGCGGGCCTGTCGCGGCCCCGTGGTTCAGCTTGTTAATCATGGTATTCCCCTTTTTGATTTTGCCATTTTGGCTTGACCCTTAGCTAGACCTCCAACTATCATTTAATAATGAGCTATTTAGTTTCTTTATCTCACACCATAGGTGTTGAATGCTTGACCAACTGACCTCCATGCGGATATTTGTCTCGATCATCGAGGAAGGCTCAATCTCGGCCGCTGCGCAGATGAATCAAATGTCAGCGACAATGGCGACCAAACACCTGAACGCGCTGGAAAGCCGGCTTGGTAATCAGCTGATATTACGCAGTACGCGGCGACTGGTATTGACCGAGCAAGGCGATGCGTATTTGAAATTCTGCCGCCGGATACTGCTGGATATCGCCGAAAGCGAAGCCACCATTTCGGAAAAATCCTTATCTCCGCAAGGCTTGTTGCGGATCTCGGCACCGGTTGCTTTTGGTCAAAAATTTCTGGCGCAACACATGGGTGATTTCCTGTCGTTGCATCCGCAATTGGCGTTGGAGCTGGACTTGAATGATGGTTTTGTTGACCTGAACGATAGCGGTTTTGACATGGCCATCCGCATCGCCAAACTGAATGATAGCGATCTACGCGCCCGCAAGCTGTGTGCGATTGATACAGCTGTTTGCGCGTCTCCGATCTATTTGGCAGAATTCGGAACACCGTCAACCTTGCAAGAATTATCGAAACATAATGTGTTGGGCTATACTGAATCTGACGCCTATTCCCGTCAATTTTGGCGCACCAATTCAGCCAGTAAAGACAGATACCAAGGGCTGTCTCGGTTCTTTTCAAATAGCGGCGAAGCGCTGGCCAGTGCCGCCGCATCTGGGCTGGGCATCACCGTTGGCCCCGCCTATTTGATGCAACCCGGAATCGACAATGGCAGCCTGATCTGTCTTGAGGGTATTGACCTGCCGACCATCTCTAGCTTGACGGCTTATGCCGTTTACCCAGCGCATCGCCGTACCCCGCTAAAGATCAGGGTGATGGTTGATTTTCTTGTGACGCTGTTCAAAAACGGTCTGTCTGAGCAAGGAAATTTTAAATGACCAAGCATAACCTGACGATTGAGCGGCGGTTGGGCGATATGGCACGACGTCACTTGCCCCACGCGCTCGCTGAATTCATCATGTTTGGCCTGAAAATGGCATGGGCGAGCCTGTTTGCCGGAGTGATGCTAGGGGCAATTATTATCACCGCACTGGTCTGGCCCGAAAATGCCCCGCTGGCGCGGTATGATTTTCTGGTGGTGTTTGCGCTGGTTAGCCAAGCCTTGTTTCTGGTTCTCAGACTGGAAAGCTGGCGCGAGGCCAAAGTGATATTGCTGTTTCACATCTGCGGCACAGTGATGGAGATTTTTAAACTACATATGGGGTCATGGGGATACCCCGAACCCGGGTTGCTAAAAATCGCAGGCGTGCCACTGTTTTCGGGCTTCATGTATGCGTCGGTCGGCAGCTTTATCGCACGGGCCATTCGGATATTTGATATGCGTTTTGAACGATTTCCGCCATTTTGGCTGACGATTGTGCTGGCCGTCGCGATTTATGCCAACTTTTTCACCCATCATTTTGTCTGGGATGTCCGCTATGGCTTGATGGCTGCCACAGTGCTGCTTTACTGGCGCACCCGCATCTATTTCACCCCGTTTGGCGCGCAATTATGGATGCCTTTGGCATTCGCAGCTTTTCTCGCCAGCCTGTTTTTATATCTGGCGGAAAACATCGGCACCATAACCGGAACGTGGCTTTATGCGGGCGCGACGGGGTTCAGCTTTACCTCAATCGCCAAGCTGGGGTCGTGGTATCTGCTGCTGTTTGTCAGCTTTTCACAGGTTACGCTGATCTATCGCCATGTTTTACGGCGATAAGGGGCTTTCATTCCAACGAAAAAAAGCCTAAAAACCGCCTCGCTTACCGCTAATCGGAGAAAGACTATGGGTTACAGAATCGCCGTTGTTGGTGCCACTGGAAGTGTCGGCCGTGAAATGCTGAACATTCTGGATGAGCGCGAATTTCCTGTTGATGAACTTGCTGTGCTGGCCTCGCGCCGCTCACTGGGCACGGAATGTGCGTTTGGGGATAAAATCCTAAAGACGCTGGATCTGGACACGTTTGATTTTAGCGGCTGGGATATCGCGTTGTTCGCCATCGGGTCGGACGCCACCAAGAAATACGCGCCCAAAGCCGCGGCTGCGGGTTGCGTCGTTATTGATAACTCGTCGCTATATCGTTACCACCCCGACATTCCATTGATCGTGCCTGAAGTGAACCCCGACGACATTGAGATGGTTAAAAACAAAAACATCATCGCCAACCCCAACTGCTCGACCGCGCAAATGGTTGTGGCGCTAAAACCACTGCATGACCGCGCGACCATCAAACGGGTTGTTGTGTCAACTTACCAGTCGGTTTCGGGTGGCGGCAAAGAAGCGATGGATGAACTTTGGCTGCAAACCAAAGGTATGTATGTGCCGGGACAAGAACGCGCGGCAAGTGTGTTTACCAAGCAGATCGCCTTTAACGTGATTCCGCATATCGACACCTTCATGGATAGCGGTGATACCCGCGAAGAATGGAAAATGATTGCCGAGACCAAAAAGATCATTGATCCGAAAATCAAAATCACCGCAACCTGTGTGCGGGTGCCGGTTTTTGTGGGCCACTCAGAATCGATCAACATCGAGTTTGAAGATTTCCTAGACGAGGACGAAGCCCGCGACATTCTGCGCGAAGCCCCCGGCATTTTGGTGATCGATAAACGCGAAGACGGCGGGTACACAACGCCGGTTGAATGTGTGGGTGAATACGCCACGTTCATCAGCCGTATTCGTCAGGACATTACTGTCGAAAATGGTTTGAACCTGTGGTGCGTGTCAGACAATCTGCGCAAAGGCGCGGCGTTGAATGCTGTGCAAATCGCTGAGCTGCTTGGCCGGCGAATTCTGAAAAAAGCCTGAGAACGGCAAAAAAACACCCCCGTTAACAGCTGTTAACGGGGGTGTTTTAGGATAACTTAACTCCCTACCTTACAGGCATGGGCTGCACTTCTTCCTCTTCGTCGTTTCCTGTCAGCGCCAGCGCTAGTACAGCAATAATGACCAGCGGAATCAACCAAGCGCCGGAACCACCCATTGTACCCGGGTTTTCCAGAGTAATTACGTCTGGGGCTACATAGACAAGGTTACCAGCAGTGGCTGCGGTTGCAGACGCAAGGATGGCAAGGGTCGCAATAAGTTTTTTCATTTGGGTTTCCTTAAATCGTTTTTCATTAGCTTCGGTTAATATCTACGCAGTTGGATCATATGCTGGTTTGCCAAGTGCATTACTTTTTGCACACAGGTTCGGCGATGCGGAGGTTTGACCGAGACGTACAATTATCCGTCTCATCTCTCGTGCTGGTTAGCGCCAACGCCAGCACAGCAACAATAACCAGTGGAATCAGCCAAGCACCGGAACCACCCATAGTGCCCGGATTTTCGAGCATTTCGACCTGTGGGGCCACATAGGCAAGATTACCGGCAGCAGCGGCAGACGCACTTGCAAGAAGTACAACAGTTGTCAGGAGTTTTTTCATTTTTCTCATTCCTTAAAAAATCGTTAATATCTCCCCCCTGCATAGCTAAATTTTTATCTATTTGCCAGTATTTTTACGTTCCTGCCTGTCTTTTTCAATTTACTGACGAAAAAACCGTACGCGGAACTCCGCCTTGTGCCGTTCCTCGCGCCTTGAAGGGCGCACACCTTCGCGTCATGGTAGAAAAAAACCGGAGATATTTGATGTTAAAATATATTTTACCAATCCCGCTTTGCCTGATTTCTAGCCTAGCAATGGCCGAGACCTTCACCCTTAGCAGCACGGTTAGCGCGGTAACCGTTTACCCGGTGGGCGCATTGGTGACCCGCGATGTGGCGTTTGATCTGCCAGCTGGGCGGCATGAATTGGTGCTGGTCGATGTGCCTGAAGGGGCGTGGATTAATTCGCTGCAAATCTTCGGTGGTGATGGGCTGGTATTTGGCGCGACAGGGTCGCGGCGTGATCGGCTGCCGCCAGATGATCGCGAAATCGCAGCACGGGCTGAAATTGAAGCTCAGATCGACGCACTAAACGCCGATATTCTGCTCAAACAACAGGAAAGTGCTGCGGTTCAATTGCGGATCAATGCCAGCAATGCGCGACTACGGTTTTTGGAAACAATTGGGCGACAGCAAGCAGGGCAAGCCGGTGGCGCGCTAGAAAACGGCGCTCTGTCGATTGAAACGTTGACAGCAATGGTTGAACTGGTTGGTTCTGAATCGCTGGGCGCCATGCAAGAAGCCCACCAAGCACAGATTGAAATCGCCGCATTGACCGTTGTACTGACAGACATGCACGAAGAATTGAAAGACCTGCACCTTGCGCTAAATGCGGCAGGATTACCGCCATATCCGCGTCAAATGGTGACGTTTGATGTTCAGGTTAGTGATAATGTTAGCGGCGTTTTCCAGATCAGCTATCTCGATGCGGCTGGGCGCAGTGGGTGGCGCCCCGTTTATGACGTCTATTTGGATACCGACAGCGGTGAAATGCGCATTCATCGTAAGGCGACGGTGATTCAATATACTGGCGAAGTTTGGCAGAACGCAGCGATATCTCTGTCAACCGCACGGCCATCATTTCAAACCCAGTTGGACGACCCACGCGGTCACCACCTGCGCTATACCGACCCGGTACCACCGCGCCAAGAAATGCGCGCTGCCGCAGCAGACATGTACATCGCACCAAGTGTTGTCATGATTGAAGAACCCGCCCGCATAGCCGGTGGCGGCATGGATTTCCAAGGCGCAAACGCTTTATATCATTTGCCCGATGGGACCACGATCGCAGGCGATGGATCTGAAGTATTGGTCAGCATCAATTCGGTTGTTTTGACGGCTGATCTTACGGCGCAAGTCAACCTGACCCGCAGTGACAGCCCAACCTTTTTGATCGCTGAATTCACCAATTCCAGTAATCAAATCATCCTGCCGGGTAATTTTCGTTTTTATCGCGACGGGGCATATCATGGATCAGAAGACCTCAACATTTTGGTCGCGCCCGGCGTCACTGAAACCCTTGGTTTTGGCATTATCGACGGAATTGATGCCCGCCGGATCACCCGCAAGTATGAGGACGGCCAGTCTGGCGTGCTAACCACCAGCAATGAACGGATTGAGGAATACGAACTGGTGGTTGAAAACCGCTCGGGCCGCACATGGGATATAGTGGCCTATGGACGTGTCCCCTATTCCGAACAAGAAGATCTTGAGATCGATTATTCCAGTCGCCCCCGCCCCACTGTGGTTGACTTTGACGACACGCGCGGCGTGCTGGCGTGGCAGTTTTCGCTGGGCGACGGTGAAACGCAAAGCATTGCCTTGGAATACACCATTGGCTGGCCAGACGGGAAAATTTTGAACTAGTTCGTGGCGAAACGACAGGTGATTGTGGTTTTAGGGCTAGATTCCCAAAGACAAGCATGGCCGGATTGGGTGCAAAATAAAAAAGGTAAAACATGATCACCCAGCTCGGCCTTGTTGCCGTTATCATCATGGTCAGCTCCTATGCTCTGGAGAGTAGACACTCCGTCTTCGTTCTGACCTTTGCCATTGGCTGCGCGTTGGCTGCAATTTATGCTTGGCTGATCGGGTCCATGCCCTTTTTTATTGCTGAGGGAATCTGGTCACTTATCGCCATCAGGCGATGGTTGGGTGCCCGGCAAAAATCTTGACTCGTTTAACGTTTCAGGTTTGGCGGCAGTGTTAATGTCAGAACTTACAAGGCGGTTTTAGCTGCTAAGCAGACCCTCGCCGATTTCTTGTAAATAGGGCCCATGCCAACAATCGGGCAAAATATTCGCTGACGTTTCACGGCGGTAACACCTAGAACCCGTCGATCAGCTATGCTAACCGAGGGGGTCTGACACGTTTTACCGGAGTAGCCCTCATGCCACGTTATCGTTCTCGTACCACCACCCATGGCCGCAATATGGCGGGGGCCCGTGGCCTTTGGCGCGCAACCGGCATGAAAGATGGCGATTTTGGCAAGCCGATTATTGCGGTCGTCAACTCGTTCACGCAATTTGTACCCGGGCATGTGCATCTGAAAGATCTCGGGCAGCTGGTGGCACGCCAGATTGAAGACGCGGGCGGTGTGGCCAAGGAATTTAATACCATTGCCGTGGATGACGGCATCGCCATGGGCCATGACGGCATGCTGTATTCACTGCCCTCGCGCGAGATTATCGCCGACAGTGTGGAATACATGGTCAACGCCCATTGCGCAGACGCGATTGTGTGTATTTCCAACTGCGATAAAATCACACCGGGGATGTTGATGGCAGCGATGCGTCTGAACATTCCGGCGATTTTTGTGTCTGGTGGCCCGATGGAGGCCGGCAAGGTCACCATTGATGATCTGGAAATGAAGGTCGATTTGATCGACGCGATGATCGCCGCTGCCGATGATAAATTCACCGATGAACAGGTGCAGGATATTGAGGAAGCCGCCTGCCCGACCTGTGGGTCGTGTTCGGGTATGTTTACCGCCAACTCAATGAACTGTCTGGCCGAAGTGCTGGGGTTGGCCTTGCCAGGCAACGGGTCGATGTTGGCTACGCACGCTGATCGTCAAGAATTGTTTGAGCGCGCCGGTCGTCAGATTGTCGACATCACCAAACGTCATTATGAGGGCAACGAGCCGGGTCTTTTGCCCCGCGATATCGCCTGTTTTGACGCGTTTGAAAACGCTATGACGCTGGATATTTCCATGGGTGGCTCCACCAATACGGTGCTGCATCTGCTGGCAATGGCCTATGAGGGCGGCATTGATTTCACCATGTCAGACATCGACCGTCTGTCGCGTAAAGTGCCGGTTTTGTGCAAAGTTGCGCCCTCGATCGTCAATGTTCATATGGAAGATATCCACCGTGCTGGTGGGATCATGGCCCTTGTTGGTGAGTTAAACCGCGCCGGTTTGATCCACGCCGATGCGCCGACGGTGCACTCCAAAACATTGGGTCACGCGCTGCAAAAATGGGATATTGCGGTATCAAACGACCCTGAGGTTGAGCGCTTTTACAAAGCAGCACCCGGCGGCGTTCGGACCACGCAGGCTTTTTCGCAGGATCGTCGCTATAAAGAACTGGATCGGGATCGGGCTGGCGGGATTATCCGCTCGGCCAAAAACGCGTTCTCGCAAGATGGCGGGCTGGCGGTGCTGTATGGCAACATCGCGCTTGACGGTTGTATCGTAAAAACGGCGGGTGTTGATGACGACAACCTGACCTTTACCG
>JAESRG010000140.1 GCA_016764785.1 Paracoccaceae bacterium | reverse complement strand
TTTCGTCGGCTTACGGGTTTTCGCAGGCACTTGACGGCACATGGGGCGATTATCAGGACCGTACCGGGAATTCCCGCGCACGGCGGCATAATTTTCGCGATGCAACCGATTTCATCGGTTGGTATATGAGCCATTCCAACCGTCGCAACGGCATTGCGATGGATGATGCCTATAACCATTATTTGGCCTATCATGAGGGTCACGCGGGGTATTCCCGCGGGACATACCGTGAAAAAGACTGGCTTACTAACGTGGCACGGCAGGTGCAGAATCGGGCTAATCGGTACGAAGCCCAATTGGTTGATTGTTCCTAACCTAGCGCCGTGGCAGGGCGTTCAGCACCACAAAAAACAGCGTTGCAACCACCACGATTGATGGGCCGGCTTGGGTGTCGGCCTCCCAACTTAACCACAATCCACCAATGACCGAGGCCACGCCGATTGCAGCCGCAATAGCGACCATGCGTTCGGGTGATCGGGCCAGCGGCGCAGCTGCGGCAGCGGGTAAAATAAGCATTGCGGTGATCAGCAGTACGCCAACCAATTTCATCGATAGCGCCACAAACAATGCCAACGTCAGGGTAAAAATCAATCTGTCGCGCAGTAATGAACCACCTTCAGCGACCAGCAGTTCGGCAGACAGAGTTGCGTTTAGTAACGAGCGCCAGAAAACGAACAGGATGGCAAAGATGATCGCCGCGCCAATGGCGATCATGATGACGTCATTGGGTGAGACCGTCAAAAGGTTGCCCAGCAGTGTATCAATCAGGTTCAGGCGGACATTGGGCAGCAGGGCCGCAGCCACAAGGCCAATTGCCAGTGCTGAGTGCGAGAAGACGCCAAGCACCGTATCCATGGCATAGTTGCCGCGCTGGGTTGCAAAGGTCACTGTCAGGGCCATGGCCGCGGCAATGATGATCACGCCAACCATTAACGGCATCGAAAAGCTCATCGCCAAGGCCACGCCAAGCAAGGCCGCGTGGCCGGTGGCATCTCCAAAATACGCCATACGGCGCCACACAACCAAACACCCCAACGGGGCGGCGGCAAGTGCAATGATCACGCCAGCAATCAGGGCACGCAGCAGGAAAGCATCAATCATGGTTGCAATCCTCGGAATGGGAATGGTGGTGCTGATAGATCGCCAAACCGGCGCGCGCACCAAATAATTCGTGGTAACTTGGGTCTTCGGATACCTGTTCTGGCGCGCCCGAGCAGCAAATATGGGTGTTCAGGCAGATCACCCGATCAGATTCGGCCATCACGACGTGCAAGTCATGGCTGACCATAAAAACCGACACGCCGCTTTCAGCACGAATTTCATTTAGCAGGGCGTAAAACCGTGCCTCGCCGGACTGGTCCAAGCCTTGGGTCGGTTCATCCAGTATCAACAAATCCGGTTTGCGGATCATGGCGCGGGCCAGCAAAACACGCTGCAACTCGCCGCCTGAAAGATCAGTCATGCGGGTGTTGTTCAGCCTAAGGGCATCGCACCGATCTAGCATTGCATCGCGTTTGGTGCAGGCCTTTTCGCCTGACAACGCTAGAAACCGGTCAACCCGCATCGGCATTAATTGTTCAAGATGCAGCTTTTGCGGCGTATAGCCCAGCCGCAATCCGGCCCGCCGCTGGATGCTGCCGGTTGTGGGTTTGATCACCCCGATCATCGCCCTAATTAGCGTGGTTTTACCCGCGCCATTGGGGCCAATCAGACTGACGGCCTCACCTGGGACTAGATCAAAATTAATATCATGCAGCAGCTCGCGTTTACCTTGGCGGACGGCCAGGTTTTTGACCGAAATCAACGGGCTCAATTCGGGGCCTCTGTGCAGGAACGACAGGTACCCATGGCTTCGATGGTGATGTCTTCAATGCGAAATCCGGTGGACTTAGCGGTGTCGGTCAAGGATTTTGGCGCGGCAATATCGCATTCATTTACGGTGCCGCACGATCGGCATATCAGAAATATCGCCTGATGCGCGTGCGGCCCCAGACAGCAGGCTGCATAAGCCGACAGCGAGCGGAGCTTGTGTGCCAAACCCTGTTCAACCAAAAAATCCAACACCCGATAAACGGCTGGCGGGGCCGAGGCTTTGCCGGCTGATTTCAGGTTGTCAAATAGATCATAGGCCCCAAGGGGTTGCTTGGCATGATGTAATTCTTGCAAGACATCGCGGCGTAACACCGTCAGACGCACCCCGCGATCCGTCAGAGTTTTGGTGGCGCTATCGGTGTTTTCACAGGCTTTGCAGTGGGTTGGCATATTGCCCTCTAAGGTTATAATATAACCATGATATCCAGCCAACCCAACCGATTCAAGCCCTAACGCGCGGCGTTGTGATATTCGGGGTTGGGCATCATGCCAATCGCCGACGCCATTTTGTTGCTCATGTTATAAAAACTGGCAACAGCAGCGATGTCCCAGATATCAGCGTCGCTAAACCCGACGTCGCGCAGGGCTTGGCGGTCAGTTTCTTTAATGCCATCGCTGTGTTCAGTCATCATTGCCGAAAAATCCAGCATGGCGCGTTCGCGGTTGGTCAGGTCGGCAACATGGTAATTCATCACCAAAGCCTCGCCCAATTCGGGGCGGCCAGACAGTTCGCGCACCGCTGCGCCGTGGGCCACAAGGCAATAAAAACACTTGTTGATGGATGATACGGTGACGGCAATCATCTCGCGCTCAAGCTTGCTAAGGCCACTTTCCCCAAGCATCAGGTCGTTGTAAAGCGCTGTAAACGCGTTCAGTTTAACGATGTTAAACGCATAAGCCTGCAAAACATTGGGCACCAGCCCCAGTTTTTCCTGACAAATTTTGAAAATTTGGCAGTGCCTTCAGGCAGAGGGTCAACCATTGGCAGGTTCAGGCTGGTGGGCAAATCAGTCATGGGTTTTCCTTTATACGATAGTGATAATGGCCGACCTCGGTCATGCCAAGGTGGCGGTAAAGGCCGCAAGCGGCAGAATTGTCCGACAGGACAACAAGTGAAAATGTATCAGCGTTTTGGGTTTCAGCCCAGCTGGCCATGCCCGCCATCATCAACAGGCCAAGGCCTTGACGACGATGAGGCTCAGCAATTTCTAGAGCATGAACCATGGCAATTTTGCTGAAAATGCCAACGAACGCAGCCCCAGCAGGGGTGTCATTGAGCCGCCCCAGAAAACAGGATTTCGGGTCATCGGTGCGGCGCATGACGTTCTGACGTGCAGGGCCGATGCCAGCCTCGGCCCAAATCTCAGCCATCGCGGCGATGGGTTCAGGGGCAGCAAGGGCAAACAGGTCTTTTTTGTCTAGCGCGGTCAGGGTTTTGACCGGGCTGGCAAAAAGCGTGACAAAATCAAAGCTGCGATAGCCGAGGGTGTCGAGCGCTTGGTCAAGATGTTCTTCGCCGTCCCGAATCATAAACAGGGCTGGTTGGCTTAGGTCGTGCATCGCGGTCGCGGCCGCGATGATGTCGGTGTCCGTAAAGCGGGTGCTTTCCAATGATGCAGAAGACGCCCGTTTGCCGCCCCCTTGCCCGTCGCGCAGCATAAACGGCCCGCAGGGAATTTGCTGTGCTGCGGGCCAAGTGGCGTCAACAACCTGCATCAATTTCTCAGCTGAGGGGCATTCCCATATCATATCACGCATTTCTCCTCAAACGGGGTTTTGCTTAGGATGCGCTCAAAACCCAGCGGCGAAAGGTTCAGGGTTTGATAGCTGCCAGCGGTCACCAATTCGGCAATGGCGCGGCCAACGGCGGGGGCTTGCTGCAATCCGTGGCCGGAAAACCCGTTGGCAAAAAAGAAGTTGGAAATCTCAGGATGCCGTCCGGTGACAGCGTTTTGATCGAGGGTATTATAGGCATAATGACCAGCCCAAAAACGCGATGCCTTGATGGCTTCAAAATTGACGGACCGCGCCGCAAGGGCGGGCCAGATGATTTCCTCAAACTGGGTGTGATCGGGGGTGAAATCATCGGGGTCAACCGGGCCGTCGTCGGTTGGGCAGCATCCGGTCAGAAAATGCTGACCCTCAGGGCGACACCAAACACCGGTTGGGTCGATCATCAACGGTACAGTTGGTGGTGGCGAATTGGCGCAATCAAACATGAAATTGGTGCGTTTTCGAGGCTCAACTGGCAGCTCAATACCTGCCATTGCCGCAATACTTGCCGCGTTCGGGCCAGCGGCATTGATGAAAACGCCGCAAGAAAGCGTACCGCCCGAGGCCAACTGCACGCTTTGGACTTTGTTGTTTGTCAGGGTCAAGCCGGTGATGTCATCAACAATTCGTTTGGTGTCTGAGGTCTGTCTAAACCCATTCAACAGGCCCATATTATCAAACCAACCCTCGCCCGAGGGGCCAAAGGACCCCAGCGTCAGATCATGGACATTCAAATGTGGAAACTGCGCGGCCAGTTGCGCAGGGTCAAGCAGCAGCGTATCTGCGCCGTTTTCAACCTGAACCGCGTGGTTTTGGCGCAGCACTTGCGCGCCAGACTCGGTATTGGCTAGGTAAAGATACCCCTGTTCATGCAGGTTCAGATCAACGCCCCAACGATCTGGTGCGGATTTAATGAAATCCACTCCAAATCGGCTGATTTGCACGTTTATCGCCTGTGAAAACTGCTGACGAATACCACTGGCCGATAGCGCGGTTGATGAATTTGCAAAACTTGGGTCGCGCTCCACGATGACAATCTCGCCGTCAAAGCCAAGATCCTCAAGAAACCATGCGATGGCGCTGCCGATAACAGCGCCACCGCAGATGACAATATCAGCTTTCATCGGCGGGGTGCGGATGGTTGGTGAACCAGCCGCCAACCACACGGGCAACACGGTCATTTGGGTCTTGGCGATCTGTCTCGGCAAGGATTTTTTCGGCGTAGCCGTCAGCACTGTCTTTGGGCTGATAACCGATGTGGCTGGCGCGGGCATTGGACACGGCGCTTTGGGCATTATCCGACGTGCCATAGATCACCGAAAAGGCCACACGCGGCGCGGTCATCGCGGATTCGGTCAGGCGCACGCAATCGTCAAAGCTGAGCCAGCTCCACAACATCCGACGGTCGGCGGGTTCTGGAAAACACGAACAAATCCGCAGATTGACACTCTCGATACCCCATTTATCCCAATAAAGACTGCCGAGATCCTCGATGAAACATTTGGTCATGCCATAGAATGTATCGGGGCGGTGGCGGCCCTCGGTGCCCGGAATTTTATCAACTTCTTCAAAACCAACCGCGTGGATCGAGCTGGCATAAACCACCCGTTTGGCCCCGTGCAAGCGCGCGCCTTCATACATATGATAGGCGGCGGGCAGGGTGTCGGTCATGATTTCATTAAAGGATTGCTCGCGTGGAACACCCGCAAAATGTAGAATGATATCAACGTCTTTGGTGATCTCAATGGCGGCGTCATGGTCGGACAGGTCCATCACGATTAGCTCTTCGCCCGGCGCGGCTTCGCCCATATCAACGCGGTCAACCAACCGCATATGGGTGGTCAGGTGTTTCAAACCGTGGCGCAAATAAGTGCCAAGGCTGCCAGCGGCGCCGGTAATCAGGATGCGGTTAAATTCGGGCATTTTATCCTCGTATATCTGTCAGAGTTTGTTTGGGAGTAATGTTTTCAGCGTCAATGATCAGCTCAATAATGCCGCCGGTGGATGAGCGCATGGCGCGATCAAAGGCGTCGGCGAACTGGTCGGTTTCAGTGATGCGTTCAGCGTGGAACCCGAATGATTTACCAATGGCGACAAAATCAGGGTTTTCGATATTGGTAAAGCTGGTGCGGTTCGGATAATCGCGCTCCTGATGCATTCTAATCGTGCCATAAGTGCCATTATTGACGATCAGAACGACGGGGCGGGCTTTGGCTTGCATGGCGCAGCCAAGTTCCTGCATGTTCATCTGAAAGTCGCCGTCACCAGTGACACAGACCACAGCGCGGTCGGGATGTTCAATTTTTGCGGCAATGGCGGCGGGCAGACCATACCCCATTGCGCCGGATTGCGGGGCAAGTAGGCGGGCATCTGGGCCGTATTCAAAGAATTTGTTATGCCAGATCGCAAAATTACCCGCGCCATTGGTCAGAATCGCATTGTCGGGCAAAGCAGTTTGCAGATGCGCGACAACCGCAGCCATATCAACACCGTTATCGCGGCGCGGCAGGGTCATAGATTTTTCATACGCATCGCGCGCATTTGCGGTCCAATCCCCCCAGTTTCCCTGCAGGTCAAGCTGAGCCAGCACCGCCGCCATTTGGTTTGGGCCCGCGTGAATGGGCAGGTCTGGTTGATAGATTTTGCCCAGTTCCAGATCGCTGGCGTGGCTATGGATCAGCACTTTGTCTATCACCGGCACGTTGAACAGCTCATATCCATCAGTTGTGTTTTCGCCAAACCGGATGTTCAGGGCAAAGATCAGGTCTGCCTCGGCAATGGCCGCCTTAAGTGCCGGAGTTTTGCCAAGCCCCGCATCGCCGATATAGCTGGGGGAGTGATTATCAAGAACGTCCTGAAACCTGAACGCGCTGGCAACGGCAATATTGTTGTTCTCAGCGAATTTTTGCAGATCGGCGCGACCTTGGCTTGACCAGCCAGCACCACCGATCAGCAGCAACGGGCGTTCTGCGCGCGCCAGCAATTTGCGTAGCTGATAGATGCTATCGGGTGCAGGGGCGGGCTCAGCGATTTTAACTTTCTTGGTGGGTTTGGCGTCGGTGAGGCTGCGCAGCATGTCTTCGGGCAAGGCAATCACCACGGGGCCAGGGCGGCCAGACATCGCAGTGGAAAACGCCCGCGCAATTATTTCGGGAATCCGGTCGGCGTTGTCAATTTCGGTTACCCACTTGGCAATGGGGCCAAAAAATGCCCGATAATCAACCTCCTGAAAGGCCTCACGGCCACGCATATCTGTGCCAACCTGACCAATGAAAAGGATCATCGGATTAGAGCCTTGCATGGCAGAATGCACCCCGATTGAGGCGTTCGTCGCCCCCGGTCCGCGGGTTACAAAGCAAATACCGGGCTGGCCGGTCAACTGGCCGTGGGCGCAGGCCATGAAACTGGCGCCGCCCTCGTTGCGGTTGCCGATCAGTTTGATTTCTGTGGTGTCATAAAACGCATCCAGCACCGCCAAATAGCTTTCGCCCGGCACGCCGAACGCGGTTTTGACACCTTGTTCAACAAGACAGTCCACCAATATTTGTCCACCGGTTTTCATGATTTCGTCTCCGTGATTGTTGCGCTAAAGCAATCATAGAAACTACACCTTGGAAAGGGGAAATTATGTCTTTTTGCGTTTTTCGCGAAACAGGGCGAACAACCCAGCTGACACAATAATGGCGCCGCCGATCAGCAGTCGGGTTTCAAGAATATCGGCAAAGATAAGTACCCCGATAGTCGATGCAAACAGCAGTTGAAAATAGGCAAACGGTTGAATAGTTGAGGCCTCAGCCGCTTCATATGCTTTGATAAGGGTGTAATGGCCAAGCGCTCCGCCGACGCATAGTGCAGCCATCCAACCCCAATCGCTTTGGTCAAGCGGGGTCCAGAAAAACACGCCAATGATTGTGATGGCTACTGCGCCCGACACGCCTGTCCAAAAGAACGAGGTTTCGGCGCTGTCTTTGCGGGCTGCGTATCGGGTCAGCAGGCTATAAAGTGCAAACATGACGGCGGCCAAAATTCCGAGCAGTATCGCGGGACTAAACATTTTTTCGCCGGGATTTAGCAACACGAACACACCGATCATGCCAACAAAAATGGCCAGCCAGCGGCGCCAACCGACTGATTCCCCCAAAACCGGGCCAGACAAGGCTGCAACGATTAGCGGATAGCTGGCAAACACGGCATGGGCCTCAACAAGGCCCAGCATTACAAATGCTGTGATTGCGACACATATTTCAGCAACCAGCAAAACGCCTCGGAAGATTTGCAAAAACGGCTGGCTGGTGCGGGCGATGCGGCGCACCCCGCCAGGGCGAGAGGCCGAGATGGCGATCACGAATGCGGCAAAAAACCAATAGCGCAGCATCACGACCGTAATCGCACCATATTGCCCGGCTAGGTGGCGCGAAATGCCGTCTTGAATCGCAAATATGATGGTGGTGAGGACCATCAACATGATCCCCTTGCGGGTATTGTTTAGCATTGTGACCTCGTAAAATGCCGGTGCTCATGTTGCGCTTGCGCCCATGTCCGACAATGTATTTTTGCACCAAATTGAACGGCTTGCAAGTTGTGATACATGATTGGTGTGATTGCGCATAAACCAGCCTGCCACCACCGCACCGATAAAATTCGGCTTTTACACAGAGGGTGAATTCATGCTCTAACAGCCTTTGCTGTTGTTAGAACTGTGAGCCAAAAGGAATTGCAATGCCGGAAAAACCAAGTGTGATCGTGATTGGCGGCGGGGTATTTGGCCTGACCGCAGGGCTGGCACGCGTTAATGAAACCTTGGATAAAAGCCATGCACGCGGATTGATCGATGCACAGTCTTTGGCAGATAAACAAGCCGCCCTGACAGGGGCGACCGATTACGCATCCCTGTCCAATACCGATATGGTGATCGAGGCGGTGTTCGAAGATATGGCCGTCAAACGCGATGTTTTCATCCGCCTTGATGCGGTCACGCGCCCGGATACCATTCTGGCCACAAACACGTCCTATCTGGATGTCGGCGAAATTGCCCAAGCGGTTGCTGATCCATCACGCGTCATCGGCCTGCATTTCTTTTCACC
>JAESRG010000139.1 GCA_016764785.1 Paracoccaceae bacterium | reverse complement strand
GCATAACAGGCCTGCGGGCAGAAGGCGCGCAGCCACATGAAATCACCGGGCCCGACCTCTACCCAGTCATTATTCAGCTTATAAGCCGCCTTTCCTTCCAGCACATAAAGCCCGTGTTCCATCACATGGGTTTCCAAAAATGGAATGGTACCGCCGGGTTGGAACGTCACAATATTGACGTGCATATCGTGGCGCATATCACTGGGGTCAACAAACCGCGTGGTCGCCCAAGCGTCATCGGTATCGGGCATCGGAATGGGGGCAACAGCGCTATCGCTGGTCACGAATGCCTCAGGCAGATCAATACCATCCACCGTTTCATAGCGTTTGCGGATCCAGTGAAATGTTGCCGGCTGGTTGGTCGAATTAAGCACCCGCCACACCGCACCGGCCGGAATATAGGCATATCCGCCGGTTTCTAGCACGTGATCCACACCATTCAGATGCAATTCAATCGCACCACCAACCACAAACAAAACACCTTGAACACCCATGTCCGGTTCGGGCGCGTCACTACCGCCCCCCGGCGCTATCTCAATAATATATTGACTGAATGTTTCGGAAAACCCGGTCATGGGCCGCGCAATGATCCACGCACGTGTGTCTTTCCAAAACGGCAGATTGCTGGTCACAATGTCAGTCATCACCGAGCGCGGAATGACCGCATAAGCCCCCGTAAAAATCGCACTGCTGGTCAGTTTTTCAGTTTGCGGAGGCAACCCACCCACCGGTTTTGCATAAGTTCTCATTGTGGAAGTTCCCCCCAAACCGCAAATTCATTACCGCCGGGTTCGGTAAAATGAAACCGCTGTCCGCCGGGAAAGTCAAAGATTTCTCGGGTGATTGAGCCGCCCGCAGTTTTGACCTCAGCCAGCGATTCCTCTAGCCGGTCGCTGTAAAATATCAGCACCGGATGGCCTTTGATGTCGTCGGCGCGTTCATTGGATTTGAAAAAGCCGCCGTCCAGACCCTCATCTGAAAACGCCGTATATTCAGGCCCGTAATCTGTGAATGACCAGCCAAAAGCCACGATGAAAAACGCCTTGGTGGCCTCAAGGTCTTTACTGTGAAATTCAACGTAATTCAGTTTGCCATGTGTATTCATTTTGGATGCTCCTTGCGCCAATGTTGTGCAATTTCAAGCCGTGTGGCACACCAAACCCCGTCAAACCCCTGCACATAATCCAAAAACCGTGCCAGCGCTGCGGCCCGTCCGGGCCGCCCGACCAAACGGCAATGCAGGCCAACCGACATCATCCGCCCGCCCTCAGCATAAAGCACATCGAAACTGTCTTTCAAATAGCAATAAAACTGATCGCCCGAGTTAAACCCCTGCGGCGAGGCAAAGCGCATATCGTTGGCGTCTAACGTATACGGCATCATCAAAAACGGCCCATCAGGCCCGTCGATATAATACGGAATCTCATCAGCATATGTGTCAGCCGAATACTCGAAACCAGCCTCCATCGTTAGCTTATGAGTGTTCTTGGATGATCGTCCCTGATACATTCCCGCCGGTTTTTCGCCGGTGACTTCGGTATGAATACGGATGGCCTCGGCGATGTGCTGGCGTTCCACATCTTCCGGTACATCCTTGTAATCAATCCATTTATAACCGTGGCTGGCGACTTCCCATCCGGCTGATTTCATCGCCACGACCACCTCAGGGTTGCGGTGCAATGCCATAGCGACGCCAAAAACCGTGACCGGAATATCGCGACTAGTGAACATTCGGTGCAATCGCCAAAACCCGGCCCGCGACCCATATTCATAGATCGATTCCATGTTCATATGCCGCTGGCCCTGCCATGCCGCAGCACCCACGATTTCAGACAAAAACGCCTCAGAGGCCGCGTCGCCGTGCAAAATGCAGTTCTCGCCGCCCTCTTCATAGTTGATCACAAATTGCAGGGCTATTTTTGCGTCATCCGGCCAATTTGCAGCCGGAATATCAGCACCATAGCCAACCATATCGCGGGGATAATCAGTCATGATATTGCCTTTATTGCTTGCGGTAACGCCGCCTCAAAAAGGTCCAGATCAACCTCGCGCCCAGCTGAAACCCGAATACATCGGTCTTGCGGGGCCACAAACGGCATCCGCACAAATATGCCGCGTGCGATCAACGCACTGACTAATGCGCGGGCATAATCGCCGTCACGTTTGCAATCAATGGTCACAAAATTGGTGGCCGAGGGCAGAGGCTCAAACCCGTTCCAGCGCACGATATCGCCGATCCGCGCTTTGGCTGCGGTGACGTTTTTCAACGTCTGCGCCAGATAATTCTGATCCCCCAACGCCGCCAATGCGCCTGCCTGCGCAGCGCGATTCATGCCAAAATGATTGCGAACTTTGTTGAACGCATCAATCAAGCTCGCCTCAGCAATCGCATAGCCAACCCGCGCGCCCGCCATGCCATAAGCCTTTGAAAAGGTGCGCATTCGAATAATATTCGGGGTTGAAACATCCAGTGCGGGCGCGGTCCCGACAGGGGCAAATTCGACATACGCTTCGTCCAGACACAGCACCGCGCCATTCGGCACGTTATCAATCATTTTCTGCATGATTTCGGCACCATGCCATGTGCCCATCGGATTATCAGGGTTAGCGATGTAAATCAGGCTAGCGTCCACAGCGCGGGCCTTGGCGATCAGCGCGTCGGGGTCCTCAAAGTCGCCCTTGAACGGCACGGTTTTCAGCGCGCCGCCAAACCCCGCCACATGAAAATTAAACGTCGGATACGCACCTTTCGATGTCACCACAGGCGTGTCGTGTTCCACCAGCATTCGCACCAGATAGCCCAGCAATCCGTCGATGCCCTCACCGACTACAATGTTTTCGGGGGCAACGTCGTGATGCACCGCAAGCGCTTGTTTCAAATCGTAATTTTCAGGGTCACCATATGCCCAGATATCAACCTCTGCCATCGCCTTGGTCGCTTTCGGAGACGGCCCAAAAACATTCTCGTTGGCGCCCAAACGCGCCGCAAATTTTGCGCCCTGCGCCCGCTCCTGCGTTTCTGGCCCTACAAACGGCACAGTTGACGGCAGCGATGCCACAAGCGGTGTATATCGAGGTGATTTCATCTTAGTCTCCGCAAAATTGTCTAGGCAATTTTGCACGTCAAACACCCGATTGGCAAACGAAATTACGGCCAGATCAGGGGGCTTGCCAATGGCCGCTTAAGGCCAGTAAAGCCAACATCTTCAGGGTATTGCCAAAATAATCTTCAGAATTGAGGTTTTTTGCCACAATATCATGCCACAAAGCATCCAGCCAATCTTGTCCTGCGGGGTTCAGCATCGCAGCGACCGCAAACATCGACACGAACGCCATTTCGTTGCCGTATGCATCAGGCAAAACCGCGCCGTTTAACGCGTATCCACTGGCGATCCGTCGCGGGTCACCCCCGGTTGCCTGCACGATCCATACGTTCAGCGGGGCCATCGCCAACTTGGCGCGCGGCTCGGTGAACAACAGATAATCCAGTGCAATTCGAAACGGATACCGCGCCGCGTTCCAACTGTAAGCACCGTCATTTGGCCCTTCAAGAATTCCCGCCGGCGCAGGGACAGGGTGTCGCGGCAGACCAGTGATAAAATCAGGCATCAAGCCAGTAATTGGGGCCAGCTTCAGCATCAACGTATAGGTGCCACGCCGCAAGCGTCGCCACCGGCGATCACCCGTGGCGATCTCAAATGCACGATAATGCGACACCATAAAATCTGAGCTGCGCGTCATGTTTACATAGGTTTGATCGTCCTCCAGATTAACCCAATCGCCAATGGTCAGGTATGATCCGTTGGCTGATAGCTCAAATTCAAGCACCGCATTCATCACGATCTCAGCCTCAGCGAAATAGTCATACCGCCCAACGCTGCCCCAGCGTTTATCAGCCAAAAGCAATGCATAGGCGATGTCGAGATCACCATCGGTGGCACTGTTGCTGCCACCGATATCTTCGCCAGCATCCACACAACCCTCCACCTGATTCCATGCCATCAAGCCGGGCGATGAATCGGCGGGGTGCGCTTTGAAATACGCCACCATTCCGTCGAAAATTTGCTGTGCCTGCGGGTCAAAATCAGCCATCATTACGGTGATTAACATGCCATAGCCATGCGCCTCAGAAACCGTGATGGTCCCGTCAGCCGAGCCGCCATAGGCCGCCTTGCCGTCACCCCGAATATCAATGAAATACTGACCATCACCGCAACGGTCCGACAGGTATATCCGTTTCCATTGCTGATAAAACCGCACCAAAGCGACATCGGCTTCACGACCAATGGCTGAGGGATAAATGATGTCATCCGCCGGATAACGCCCCTGTGCACTGGCGCCACTGAGCAACCCGAAAACCAGAATAATACTCAGTATCAATCGCATTTTGGGTCCTTTCGGTTGGTTTACCCCAGATCCGCCAGCCGCTGCATGGCTGCTTGTAGTTTGGCAACCTCGGCGTCCAACGCCACCAGCCGCGCGCGGTTTTCTTCAACCACTGCCGCTGGTGCTTTGGCAACAAACTTTTCGTTTGCCAGTTTGCCTTTGATGCCACCAGCCTCTTTTGCCAGCTTTTCCATCGCTTTGGAAAGGCGTGCCTTTTCGGCATCCAGATCAATCACATCGGCCAGCGGCAGGCAGAACGTGCCGCCCTCAACCGTGATTGTCACTGCCCCTTTGGGTGCGCTGTCAGCAACCGTGATGTCCGAGACCCGCGCAAGCCGTTGTATCAGCATTGCGTTGCCTTTCAGCGCGGCTTTGCCATCGTCAGACAAATCAAGCTGCACCATCGGGATTTTCGCGCCCGCATTCACACGCATTTCTGAGCGCACCGAGCGGATCGACTCAATCAACCCAATCACCCAGTTCATCTCGGCGTCTGCCTTAGCGTCGATCAAGTCTTTGCCATAAGTCGGCCAATCGGCGTGAACCAGCATTTTTGGCCGCTTGGTAATATCGCCCCACAATTGTTCAGTGATAAACGGCATAATCGGGTGCAGCATGATCAGACATTGATCAATCACCCATGCCATCGTGGCGCGGGTTTCAGCAATCGCCTGAGCATCATCCCCATGGAATACCGGCTTGGTCAGCTCAACATACCAGTCGCAAACTTTACCCCAAACAAATGCATAAAGCCCCATGGCGGCATCTGAAAAACGATAGCTTTCAAGCGCTTTGTTGGTTGTCTCAAGCGCCTTGGCTGTTTCGCCAACGATCCATTTATTGAGCGTCATTGTCACCTGCGCTGGGTCAAACCCGTCGACGGGTTTACACTCGTTCATCTCGGCAAAACGCGCGGCGCTCCAAAGTTTGGTGCCAAAATTGCGGTATCCGGTCAGACGCGCGGTGCTGAGCTTCAGGTCACGGCCCATCGCCGCAAGCGTAAAGCGCAGCGCGTCAGCACCAAATTCGTCGATGACCTCTAGCGGGTCAATGACATTGCCGGTTGATTTTGACATTTTTTTGCCATGCTCGTCGCGCACCAGCGCGTGCACATAAACCGTGTGGAACGGGATTTTATCGGTGACGGCCAGTTGCATCATGATCATGCGGGCCACCCAGAAAAAGATGATGTCAAAGCCGGTGATCAGCACGTCAGTCGGGAAGTATTTCTGGAATTCCGGCGTTTCCTCGGGCCAGCCAAGTGTGCCAATGGGCCAGAGGCCGGAGGAAAACCATGTGTCTAGGACGTCGGGGTCGCGGTATAGCGGAATAGGTTGAATCTTACCCGGATTTGCTGGGTCACCCATACGCCAATGCTCGCAGGCCAGCTTGTAATCGTTTTCATCCTCCAGCAACCGCACAGGCAACGGATGATAAAATTTTGCCGCAAGATCGTATGCCTCTTGCGAATTGGCAGCGCAAAATGACTCAACGCGGGTGATGTCGAAGGGTCTACCCTTGTCGTCAAAGTCATCCTCGGGAAAGGCGGGCATTGTGCGTGCAGATACCGAGAGTTCTCCCGGCTTTTTCAACATGGCTGGCCCATACCAAACCGGAATCTGGTGCCCCCACCAGAGCTGCCGCGAAATGCACCACGGCTCAATATTCTCTAGCCAATGGAAATAGACCTTACGGTCGCTCTCGGGCATGATTGTTATTTCGCCGGACTTCACAGCGTCAATCGCGGGCTGAACGATTTGTTTGGTATCCACATACCACTGGTCGGTCAGCATCGGTTCGATCACTACTTTTGAGCGGTCGCCAAACGGCTGCATGATCTTTTTGTCTTCGACATGGGTCATCAGGCCCAGCGCGTCGATATCGGCAATCACCGCTTTGCGACAGACAAAACGGTCCATACCGCGATACGCCTTTGGCACGATATCACCCGTTACCATATGGCCAGTGGTGTCCATCAGCGGATACATCGGAATGTTATTGCGTTTGGCCACCGCATAGTCATTAAAGTCATGCGCGCCGGTGATTTTCACCGCACCCGAGCCAAAATCAGGGTCAGGGTATTCATCGGTAATAATCGGGATAAGCCGATCGCATAGCGGCAAATGCACCATTTTGCCAACAATCGGCGCATAGCGTTCATCGCTTGGATGCACCGCAACCGCACCGTCGCCAAGCATGGTTTCAGGCCGAGTGGTGGCGATGGCGATATAATTACGCTCCTCGCTCAGGGTCACATTGCCGTCTTCGTCTTTCTCGACATAGGTATAGGTTTCACCACCAGCCAGTGGGTATTTGAAATGCCACATGTGGCCGTCAACTTCGATATTCTCGACCTCAAGATCGGAAATCGCGGTTTCAAATTTCGGGTCCCAATTGACCAGACGGTTGCCCTTATAGATCTGACCTTTGTTGTACATATCAACAAAAACCTTAAGGACGGCATCATGGAAATTGCCTTCCTCACCCGCCGGCGCCCCCGGTGCGCCGGACATCGTAAAGGCGTTGCGCGACCAGTCACAGCTGGACCCGATGCGTTTCAACTGATCAATAATGATATTGCCGGATTTCTGCTTTTGCTGCCAAACCCGCTTAACAAATGCGTCACGGCCCATTTTTTTGCGCGAGGTTTCACCCTCGGCTGCCAGTTCACGTTCCACCACCATTTGGGTGGCGATACCCGCGTGATCTTGGCCGGGTTGCCACAGGGTGTCATAGCCCTGCATACGTTTCCAACGCACCAGAATGTCTTGCAAGGTGTTGTTAAACGCGTGGCCGATATGCAAGCTGCCAGTGACATTTGGCGGCGGGATCATGATGGTAAAGGTTTCAGCGCGTGAGGCATTCGCGCCGGCCTTAAACGCGCCCGAGCTTTCCCATTTTTCATAAATCGCGGCTTCAGCAGCGGCGGCATCAAAGTTCTTTTCCATCTCGGGTTCCCAACGCAATCAATTTTGGTGGTTTTACCGAATCTGCGGGGCAAGGGAAAGGGCGGAAATGCGTGCAATAAAAGTGATTGGCGCGGTGCATGAGGTTTGTTAAAAGTTTGAAACCTCAAAGGATCCAATTTTGCGCACTCATGTTTTCATCGTTGATGGCACGCTTAGCCGGATGGCCCCCGGGCAGGAAACCAACGCTGGATTGGTCTATAAATTGCTGGCAGGGATGCCCGCGCGCCAAGACCTGACCGTTGCCTATGATCCGGGAATTCAAGGAAAAGGGCTATGGAAATGGATAAATGTTGCGTCGGGGGCGGAAATTAACAGGTCTATTCTGGCCGGATACCGTCAGCTTTCAGCGCGCTATCGCCCGGGTGACAAGATCGTTTTGTTTGGCTTTAGTCGAGGCGCTTACGCGGTGCGCTCCATCGCGGGGATGATTGCAAAAATGGGGTTGCTGCGGCGTGACGTGGTCAGCGGGCGGCGGGTAAGCCAAGCGTTGCATTATTATCAGCAGGCGATTCTTGGCGAAGCGGCCATTGAATTCAAACAGAAGTATGGCCATCGTCAACCTGTTCGCATTGAAATGATTGGTGTCTGGGATACCGTCAAAATGCTTGGCTTGCCTTACCCGATCATCAACCGGCTGGCACCGATGGCCACTGAATTTCATAATCACAGCCTGTCATCAAACATCAGAAACGCATTTCAGGCGCTTGCCTGCGATGAAAACCGCGTTGCCTTTACGCCGATCCCGTGGGCCTGCCAACCAAACTGGCAGGGCCGGTTGGAACAGGTCTGGTTTCCGGGGGCCCACAGCGACATTGGTGGCCATAATCTGGACATGCCTGAGGCCCGGCCCCTGTCTAACATTCCGCTGGTTTGGATGTTGGAACGCGCCGAGGAATGCGGGTTACCGCTGCCAATCAACTGGCGTGACGGGCTTGATGTCGATGCATCAGCGCCAGCGCAAGGGTGTTATTCAGGTTTGGCGCGGTGGTTTATGACCCGAAAACCGCGCGTCTTTGGGCCAGATATCACCGATAAGCTGCACATATCGGTGTCCGAGCGAAAATCGCATATTATTGAATATCATCCACGGGTTACCGGCATTCCGTCAGATGTGTTCCCCACGCAACAAACGGGGCAAGTCTCCGCTTAGGCCCGCCGCCTCATGCATTAGGGTTTTGCGTAGGTTAGGCATATTATTCAGCGCGGCCAAACCTGCCACGCGGACCCCGCGCAGCATCAGATTATCGTTAGAAAATAACCAATTTATCCAATCGGTCGAGGCGCTTAGCGCCACCGTATCCATGCCACGCCACTGCGCATACCGCGCCAAAACTGGCGCGGTGCCGATGTCTTCGCCCCGCCGCGCGGCCTCAACCAGCACCTCGGCCAGTGATGCCACATCTCGCATGCCAAGGTTCAGCCCTTGCCCCGCCAG
>JAESRG010000138.1 GCA_016764785.1 Paracoccaceae bacterium | reverse complement strand
TTCGGTATTTGTTATACAAAGATGTGAACCGGCATCCGAAGTTGAAACTATGAAGATCGAACCCTTAACTCAGGCCGCATTTGCACCGTTTGGCAAGGTGATCGAAGCTGACCCTAGCAGCGCGATTGAGATCAACGCGGGCTTCACCACGCGGTTTCACGCCTTAGCAACGGCACAGTTCGATGATCAGGTGATCCTGTCGATTTTTCGTGGTCGGCCGCGCCCGCTGACGGTTGCGATGCTAGAACGCCACCCGTTTGGGTCGCAAGCCTTTATGCCACTTGGTGGCCGTGATTGGCTGGCTGTTGTGGCTGAAACCCCTAACGCAAATGCGCTACGCGTATTTCACTGCAAGGGGAATCAGGGGCTGCAATATGGTGCCAACGTTTGGCATCACCCGTTGCTGGTTCTGGGTGAACCGCAAGATTTTATGGTGGTTGATCGTGCTGGCGCCGGGGATAACCTAGAAGAAGTGTTTTTTGACACAGTGGTTTTGCCACCTGTCTGATTTCTTTGTTGTCTAAATACTCAAAAAAACCGGTGGCGCGGCCTTGAGTATTTTTGCAACAAAGAAGATTGTTATTACAACACAATGGTTTTGGTTGCTGCCTGAAGTGCGCCGCCGCCGTGCGGAATGCCAAGCGCTTTTAGTCCGGCGTCAATTGTTGCCAAAGCGCCTAAAACCATCGGTGGATTCAGGTGACCCATATGGCCGATGCGAAAAACGTTGTTACCGTTGCCGTATTCGTCACCTTCAAAACCAAGCGCAAGGCCAAGGGTTAGACCTGCTTGTTGTGTGCACCAGTCGCGCAGCGGCACGCAATTGGTGTCTTGGGCTTGCACTGTTGTTACGGCGTTTGACCGAAAGGCCGGGTCTTGGATGTTGAGGCGAAACGGACCGTTTTCGCCCCATGCTTCAACCGCGGCCCAGATCGTTTTTGCAAAAGTATGGTGGCGATGCCAAACGGTCTCCATTCCTTCGGCCAACATAATATCCAGCGCGGCGCGTTGGGCAAAAAGAAGGTGGGTTGGCGCAGTGCCAAAGAATTTTTGATAGAAAAAAGTGCCGCTAACGCGCAGCTCCCAATCCCAATAGGGTGACATTTTTGGCGTTGCTTGTGCAATTTTTGCAGCCTTGTCATTAAAAAACACATAGGCCATTCCCGGTGGCGTCATCAGGCCCTTTTGGCTGGCGGTTATGGCGATATCGACACCCCAGTTGTCCATCTCAAATCGTTCACAGCCAAATGAGGCCACGCAGTCAACCATCAATAGCGCAGGGTGATTGGCGGCATCGATAGCATGACGAATCGGCAAGATATCGTTGCGAACGCTGGTCGATGTGTCGGTATGCGTGACCAATACTGCTTTGATTTCATGCAGTTTATCTTCGCGAAGTCGCGATTCAATCTGGTCGGCATCAATGGGTGTTTCTCTGCCAAACTCGATAATTTCGGGGCTAACACCCATTTGGCTGGCAACATTTGCCCAGCCGTGGGCAAAACGGCCAGTGGCCGGAACCAGAACTTTGTCACCGGGTTGCAAGACGTTGCTTATTGTGGCCTCCCACACGCCATGACCGTTACTGACATAGATCGCTGCCTGACCGGTTGTTCCGGCGATGGTTTTCAAATCAGCAATGATACTGTCGGTTGTTTCGATCAGCTCACCCTCATAAATATTGGGCGCGGCGCGGTGCATCGCATTTAGTACGGCATCGGGCATGACCGAGGGGCCGGGGGTCATAAATAGGTCGCGACCTGAGGAAAGGCTCATTATATTCTCCTGTATTTTGCGCCAGACTACCGAAATATTCGGCAAGGAAAAGCCCAAAACGCGCGCCATTCTTGTGCCTTGGTAAAAGACCACGTAAACAAGCGGTACCAACTCAAAACGCCGGAGCAATAATGGCAGATAAAGAAAAATCCGGCCCGTATCGTCGTTTCTGGCACGAGTGGTTATCGCAGTATCGCCGCCTTGTTTTTATCGGTATTTTTGCGATGTTGATCGGTGCTGTAACCGCTGCTGGTTATGCAAAAGGCATTCAACTAGTCATCACCGGGTTTGAGACGGGCAGCACTTCGGTGATCTGGTGGGGGCCGCTAATAATTTTGGCGCTGACCTCTACCAAAGGGATCTGCACATATTTTTTCCAGACCCGCACCAATATTGCGCTGGTGAACGCTGAGACGGACCTGCAAAAAGCCATGCATAAAAAACTAGTTTATGCAGATTTAGCTGCCTTGCAAAATGAGTCGCCGACTGCGTTGGCAACGCGGTTTACGTCAGATATTCAGGTCCTCCGCGCGTCGGTTTCCAGTATTTTTGGGGGAATATCATCGATTCTGATAATTTTGGCCACCATCGCGATAATGCTAACCATTGACTGGGTGATTACCCTGACGTTGGTGGCAGTGTTTTCGCTGGCCGTTCTGCCGGTCAATCGGATCGGAGCGCGTTTGCACAAGGTTTCGCGCTCAACACAAGACGATCTTGCGCTAATGACAGGTGATATTTCCGAGGCGCTGGGGGGTATTCGCATGGCGCGAACCTATCAGCTTGAGGGGTTTTTGATCAAAGGTGCTGGCTCAATTTTTGACCGGCTGCTGATCTTAAAGCGGAGCCTGATTACGCTTGGCGCGCGATTGTCACCGATCATGGAATCCCTTTCCGGGGCGGCGATTGCCTGTCTGCTGGTGGTGGTTGCGTGGCGCTTAAGTCACGGGACAACAACGCTGGCGAATTTCATGGGGCTGATGACTGGCTTTGGCGTGGTTTCACAGCCGGCACGTAATTTGGGCAAAACCTTTGCTATGGTGAAGCAAGGCGAAGCAGCCTTGGATCGGGTTTACGAAATTCTTGATCTGAAAAATACGATTGCCGATATTGACGGCGCGGCCGAATTGCCACGCGCAAAAGGGGCGATTAGTTTTCGGAATGTTACCTTCACCTATCCGGGTGGTAAAACGGCCCTTAAAGGTATGAATCTTGAGATTCCCGCAGGTAAAACCGTAGCCTTTGTTGGCCGGTCAGGGGCCGGAAAATCAACGATTTTTAACCTGTTGCCGCGGCTTTACGATGTTACATCTGGCGAGATTTTAATTGATGGCATCGATATTTGTGCCGTCAGTCAAGTATCGCTGCGACGTCAAATTGCGCTTGTGGGGCAAGATTCAGTTTTGCTGAGCGGATCTATTGCGCAAAATATCGGTTTTGGGCGCGAAGGTGCGACACGGGACGAAATTATTTCTGCGGCAAAAGCGGCGTCGGCTGACGGGTTCATAACGGAGCTTCCTGACAGCTATGACAGTTTGATTTCAAGTGCAGGCGCGACGTTTTCTGGTGGCGAAAAACAGCGGCTATCGATCGCGCGGGCTATTCTGCGCGATGCGCCGATTTTGCTGTTGGACGAGCCGACCTCAGCATTGGATGCCGAAAGCGAGGCTGCAATTCGCGGGGCGCTGGCGACCTTGTCGGACGGTCGCACAACGTTGATCATCGCGCATCGGTTGGCGACGATTATGGACGCGGATATGATTGTGGTCATGGATCAAGGGCAAATTGCTGAAGCCGGCACACATTCAGAATTGCTGGCAAATGTAGGCATTTACGCTGAGTTATACCGGCTCCAATTTGGCGGTTAACGTCGATATTGTGCCGCTAATTTTTCAGGATCAACACCGCGTTTATACCGCATCAACAGGCTAAAATTTCGCAGGCTTTGCCGAAACCAACCATATTTTTGATACCGCGCAGCGCTGGTGGTCGCAGTGGCATCCAGTGCGATCAACGTGCCATTTAGAGTTTTTGCCATCGCAACGTCCTCCATCAGGGGGATGTTGGCATAGCCACCAATTTGGTCGTAAAGCGTTCGCGAAATCAGCAGGCCTTGATCGCCGTAAGGCAGGTCAAACACCTGACTGCGAAAATTTGCCCAGCGCGCGACGGTTTTTGCGGCCAAACCAGATTGGTCAAATTTTAAGATGAAATACCCAGCTTTATCGGGGTTTTGCGCGATATGACTAAGGGCGACTTGTGGCCAGTTTTCGGCAAGAACCGTATCCGCATGAATGAACAAAAACCAGTCGGCTTTGGCCTGTTTTGCCCCCGCCGAAAGCTGAGCGCCGCGCCCCTTTGGCCCAGTGATGAACGCGGCGCCAATGGTGTCGGCAATTTCTGAAATATCGTCACTTGAACCGCCATCGGTCAAAATTACCTCGGCAATCACGCCATAATCTAGCCCTTGGGCAATGGCACCAAGGCAGGGGCCAATGCTGCGGGCGACATTAAGGGTTGGCACGATGACAGAGACTGGCGCGGGCATATTCTTCCTTACGGGGTGGCTTTGACTGCTTGGCGGACTATATAGAACCAAAAGGGAGACGCGCCAATGACCAAAGGCTTTCACGACAAATCGCGGCAAGTATTACGAATCGGCGGGGCTGATCGGGTTAAGTTTTTGCAAGATCTGGTGACCAACGATGTGTCAGGGCTGAAAAACGGGCCGGTTTATGCAGCGTTGTTGTCACCAAAGGGCAAATATTTATTCGATTTTTTCCTGATCGCGGATGGTGATGATATTCTGCTGGATGTCGACATGGCCCGCGCACAGGCCTTGGCCCAACGGCTAATGATGTATCGGTTGCGGGCAGATGTGACGATTGAGGCCGACGATTTGGCTGTTTGGCGTGGTGTTGGTGACTTTCCAACGGGTGCAGTCACGGACCCGCGCAATCTCGCGATGGGGTGGCGGTTCTATGGCGCTGCGTTGACCGTTGATTCGATGGAGCCAGCGGAATTTGATGCGCTGCGTATTGAAAACGTGATTCCCGAAACGGAGCTGCTGCCCGATGAAACCTACATTCTTGAAGCCGGGTTTGAACGGCTGAACGGGGTCGATTTTCGTAAAGGCTGTTATGTCGGGCAGGAAATAACCGCGCGGATGAAACATAAGACAGAGCTGAAAAAGGGACTGGCGCGGGTTTCTGTGACCGGTGATTCGCAACCGGTTGGTACGGCGATAACCGCCAACGACAAAGTTGTGGGTACGCTGTTTACCAACCTGAATGGTTTTGGCATCGCCCAGTTAAGGTTTGACCGCGCGACAGGTGATATGCAGGCTGGCACGGCAATTTTGCGTTTGATCAAGGCATAATCCGCCGAGCCGCAGGCGAGGCCACGCCCAACTGTTGTGCCCAATCCGTCAGGATTTGGCGCCAACAGGCGGGAGCCCTCACCGCAGTCGGGTGGTGGCCTTAACTGCGGCATCGATTTCTTGAGTATTTAGGCAACAAAGAAGATTGATGCTAGTCTTCGTTGCGCACCAATTTCACAAAGCGATCATAGATCGGTTCGGCAGCGGCGACGAGGTCACCAGTGTGAATTGGATTGGTATCTTTAGTCATGCCGTCCAGCAGTCCTCCGGACTCTTTGACCAGCAGTATGCCCGCAGCGATGTCCCATGGCTTTAGGTTGCGCTCCCAATAGCCATCATAACGACCGGCTGCAACGTAAGCGAGGTCAAGCGATGCAGCACCCCAGCGGCGCACGCCTGCGGTGTGGGGCAGAATGCGAGCAAGGTCTTGCAATGTGTCTGGCAGGTCAGCGCGGCCCGCAAAGGGCAGGCCGGTGGCGAAAATAGTTTCGATCATGCTGGTACGACCAGATACCCGCAAACGGCGGTCATTCACCCAAGCGCCAGCGCCTTTTTCGGCGGTAAACATTTCGTCTTTGATCGGGTCATAAACCACGGCTGAGACAATTTCGCCTTTATGCTCAAGCGCAATCGAGACGGCCCAATGCGGCAGCCCGTGCAAAAAGTTGGTGGTGCCGTCCAGCGGGTCAACGATCCAACGGCGGGTTTTATCTTGGCCAAATACTTCGGGTGATTCTTCACCCAGAAAGCCATAATTAGGACGTGTTTCCATCAGAATTTCGCGGATGGTTTCCTCCGCCAGTTTATCGGCCTTTGACACAAAGTCGCCGGGGCCTTTGGTTGAGACCTGAAGGTGTTCAACCTCATTAAAGTCACGGATCAGTTTGCGGCCAGCCACACGGGCGGCTTGGATCATCAGGTTCAGATTGGCAGAGGCTTGCGACATTTGGATCACCGTTTTCGAGGGAACAGTCCCTATAGGCGGTTTTTCAGCCTAACGCCAGAGGGTCCAGAACATTTTGAGCGTTGGATGAATGCGTGCATGGTCAATGATATTGGCGGTGTGATAACTGGGGCGGCTTTTCATGCGGGTAAACCAGTCTTCCAAAGCGGGGCGCTGTTGAAACGGATTACGTTTCAACAGCTGTTGGCGGGCGACGATCACTGTCCATATCGTGTCGGCTACGGTGTAATTTTTCTCGGTCAAATGCGGGGTTTTTTCCAACATTCCTGTAAGGGTATCCATCGCGGAACTAAACCGTTGCTGGGCGAGCTTTGATTGGTGCGGTTTTTTGAGAGTCTCGGTATGGGCCTTGATATCTTCAATTTTTGCGTGGTAATTATCCGTTAGGTCCGGATGGGTCCGCGCCAGTTTTTGAAGCTCACGGATACATTTTGCGTTCTGAAATTGACCTGCGTAACGTTGCAACCTCGTGGAAAATTTGATGTCGATATGAGGCAAGGCCAGCGCGCGGACAACCCAGTTTCCAGTGGTGATCCTATTGTCACCAGCGATTTTTGGGCCGGCAAATATTTTATCTATTTTATAAATATACTGTTCGATATCGGTTAAAACCAAATCATCCAACACAAGCGTCGGTACCGTTGCCCCAGAGTTTAGCCTGACATAATCAGGCTGAAAATTCTTATAGCCCGGTGGGCCCAAAGGCAAAACAATGCTGCGATACGCGACATTCTTCTCGGCCAAAACCAATCGGCAAAATTGGCTAAACAGGGAATCCGGGCTGTGATAAAGTGTGGGTAGGTCAGGCGCGTTCGGCATATTCCATTGTTTCTGTGTTAACCACGATTTTTTCATCTTGCCCGACAAATGGCGGGATCATCACGCGCACGCCGTTATCCAACACCGCAGGCTTAAAGCTGTTCGCAGCGGTCTGGCCTTTAACTGCGGGTTCGGTTTCAACCACGGTGCACGTCACTTTTTGCGGCAAGCTGGCGCTTAGGGCTTCTTCGTCGTGAAATTCAATCTGGATGGTCATGCCGTCTTGCAAAAATGGGCGGCGATCACCCAGAATATCGGCGGGCAATTCAATTTGATCGTAGGTTTCTGTGTCCATGAACACCAGCATGCCGTCATTTTCATACAAGAACTGCTGGGTTTTTTGCTCAAGCCGTACCTTTTCAACTTTGTCGTTCGAGCGGAAACGCTGATTCAATTTTGAACCTGTCCGCAGGTTTTTCATTTCGACCTGCGCAAATGCACCGCCCTTGCCGGGTTTTACATGGCTGACTTTAACGGCAATCCACAGGCCTTTTTCGTGCTCCAGAATATTGCCGGGCTTGATTTCGTTTCCGTTAATTTTAGGCATTTTGAGACTCGATTTGTTTGGTTTAGGGGCTTCTATATCCTTTGACGTGCAGACGTGCAACCAAAGCACAAAATTGCGACGCAATTTCGGATTAAACCCTTGCCAAACCGGTGTTTTATCCGGCAAATTCAGGTTCGAAACATTGAGGCCGAAATGAAATACTCAGCTTTTGAAATTTTGCGACAAGGGTTCACTGGCAACAAAGGCTGGCGGCCGGTTTGGCGCAACCCTGATCCGAAACCAAGTTATGATGTGATCATCATTGGCGGCGGTGGGCATGGCTTGGCAACGGCGCATTATCTGGCGAAAAAATATGGTGTGACCAATGTTGCAGTTCTTGAACGCGGCTATCTGGGCGGTGGCAATGTTGGGCGTAACACCACGATTGTGCGGGCCGATTACGGGCAGCTTGGCAATTCTGAGTTTTATTCACATTCGCTGAAACTGTGGGAAGGTCTGTCGCAAGACCTGAATTACAACGTGATGTTTAGCCCACGCGGCTTGATGGAGCTGTGCCACAGTGACGAACAAATTGCAGCCTATCGACGCCGAGCCAACATGATTATCGCGCAGGGTGATGATGCTGAAATGCTGAATCGTGAACAAACCCACGCGATGGCACCCTATCTTGATATGGACAACGCGCGGTTTCCGATCCGGGGGTGTTTGGTGCAACGACGCGGCGGCACGGCGCGGCACGATGCCGTGGCGTGGGGGTTTGCGCGTTCAGCCGACAGTCACGGCGTTGATCTTATTCAAAACTGTGAGGTCACGGGGTTTGATATTGTTGATGGCAAAGTATGCGGGGTGCAGACATCGCGCGGCGTGATTAAGGCGGCAAAAATTGGCATGGCTGTCGCAGGGCGATCCTCGCAAGTTGGGGCAATGGCGGGGCTGCGCCTGCCGATCGAAAGCCATGTTTTGCAGGCTTTTGTCACCGAGGGCATCAAACCGTTCGTTCACCACGTTGTTAGTTTTGGCATGGGTCATTTCTATATCAGCCAGTCCGACAAGGGCGGTTTGGTATTTGGCGGTGATCTCGACATGTATAATTCTTATGCCCAACGGGGCAATCTACCGAGGGTTGAGCAGGTGGCCGAGGCTGGAATGTCAATGATTCCGGCCCTTGGAAAAGTGCGGCAATTGCGCAGTTGGGGCGGCATTATGGATATGTCGATGGACGGGTCTCCGTTCATTACCAAAACCCCCGTGGATGGGCTATTTTTCAATGGCGGCTGGTGTTACGGCGGTTTTAAGGCCACGCCGGCCAGCGGCTTGGCGTTTGCGCATCTTATCGCCACGGGCACACC
>JAESRG010000137.1 GCA_016764785.1 Paracoccaceae bacterium | reverse complement strand
ACTCGAATATCTGTATGAAAGGGAAATCCGCCAAAAGAACTCCTCCAGATATTTACGTTGCTCCGGGCCGGGTTTGTCTTTGTGGTGGTAGAAAAAGTAAGCAAACGGAACCAGCAGTGCATCATAGGGTAAAAGCTGGGAAACAGGGATGCCGAATGATGTGCGGAAATAGTCGATACTATGTTCAAGGGCCGAGATTGCTTCATCCCAATGATCAATAATATCCTGCTTGCTCAAATTCAGAATTGTTTTCCGCTTGCACTCTTTTGTTTTGCTCAAAATGAGCGACAGCAAGCTCAATATGAGTGAACTAGAGACGCCTTCATACTTCTTTTCCTCCAACTTTTTAATGAAGTCAGACCACTTAACTTGCATGTCGAATTTTTGGCCTTCGTCATATGTCTTGGCGGACATGATCTCGAACAATGTGAGTGTTTGGCCGCCGGTGTTTATGCGCGTAAACACCTCAATGGCCGAGTCTATGTTTTCCTTTCGCAGTAAAACCGTTGAAAAATCGTATGTGTCAAAAGCCCTGGAATAGGACTGAATTTTATTGAAATGCTCGTCGGAATATCGTGCTTGAATATCCTTAAAGTGTTCCATGAAATTTAACACTTCACTCAGAGAAATGTGCTCCCCTTCAGGCTTCTCTCCAGTAATTACTGGCTCTTCGTCGTCTTCAATATCGTTTTCCAAATCCACATAGATTTGATTGTAGTCTGAGACCTTCTTTTCGCCTACTTTCCGGATTTCTGCACCTAAATATGCAGCGTAGAGTGAAGTAATCCGCTGCTGCCCATCCAGAACATACTGGACCTTTGTTCCATCAGGTGTATCTGGAATATCCAAGTTACCAATGTTTTTTATGTCGTTTATTCTTTCGTCCGTTTGCCAAAGAATAAACGTTCCAATCGGATAACCCTTGAGAATGCTGTCCAATAGTTGTGCTGTCTTTTCGATACTCCAGACAAAATCCCGTTGGAATTTTGGGATTTTAATAAGGCCTTTTTGTATCTCAGAGATCAAGTCGGAATATCTCTTAGAATCCGGTTTTGGCTGTTGGTTATGCATGCAATCTCCTATTTTCCCGAACGGCGGTTCTCATTCAGGGTTTATACGGTGAAAAAATCCACCATCCGGTGATCCCCACCTGTCTCAATTCCATGCACATTCTATCCGTTCCGTGCTCGGTGAGCCAGACTGAATCCAAAACTGACACGTCCAGAAAAATTACAAACTGTACCCATCATCAATATTGCGATCCCGGTACCGTTCCTTTTTCATCGTCCAGCTCCGGCTCGTCTCTTTCTTGCTCGACCTGCACCGGCTTTGACCGATCCAGTAGTGAACTTAACCGCTCCTGCACGGACTCGCGCTTCGCATCTGGAATGTCGGCTTCTGGGTTTTCCCGGCCCTGATCGCGCTCCACAATCTTCGCCAACTGCTCCTTGATCCCATCTGATGACTGTTCTCGACCGGTCTTCGCTGCCGTTGCCCGAAGCGCGGCCAAACCGGCAGAGACACGCCCTTGCCCCTCATCGCGGGCCATGCCGTAGGTTTACAGACGATGAAAATTAGCTTTGCGTGTCTAATATCTAATATCTAATATCCAATGCTGACGTCGGATGGTCTGCACGTGACATCAATCGCTAATGCTCAACATCTTCCCAATGCTTGTTCACTGGCAGCGTTTGAGCTCGGCGCGCAATTTTCTCAAAACTCACAGGCATAAAATCCCATTGATCGACGCCAACGTTCACCGCGTTGCGCGACCCTTGCCAGTTGTTATGAACGTGACCGAACATATGCAGCGCCTGTCGACGCGCATGGTTCCACGTGATCATTGGATAATGGCACAATGTGTGCGCTTGATTATGTGGCCCATCACGGACTTCGGCCAGATGGGAAACACTGTCCCATGGCAAAGCCAGCGTTGGCTCAAGATCATGGTTTCCAATGATCAAGTGTTTGCGCGCACCGGGCAACTGACCGAATATCCCTTCGAGGTAATCCTGCTCTTTTGCCTTCGGGCCAAATGCAAAATCGCCCAAGATCCATAAATCATCCTCGGGCTGAACCTTTTCCCACAAGTTCGCGATCAGCACCGTATCCATGTGCCCGGCATTACGAAAAGGCCGACCGCAAAACGGAATGACGTTCTCATGTCCAAAATGGGTATCTGCTGTGTACCAATTTATCATGTGACGGCCGCCTTACTGTTTTCGAAACCACTGGATATTATTCTCTGACCTCCAGCCATTAAACCTGCCGCCTGCGAATCCAATGATGGCCAGAGCAATTCCAATCCAAGAATCCTGCCCACCCATAGATAGCGCCACAACAAACAGGATTACACCCAGACCACACAAGGTATAAAATAGGATCGCAATTGCTTTGACTTCATGTGGTTGACGGACAGTGCCGTTTGCGCCCCCTCGGCCGATCCCCTGGAAAGCCTGACAGCCATGACAGACCGTTGCCTCTGCATCCAGTTGGGTTTTGCAGAACGGGCACGTTTGTTCACTCATCACAAATCTCCCAGCATCAATGCGTGCCTGGCCAAAATGGTTTTAGCTTCCACGCCAAACTCTGGATGCAGCTGACAGAGCCTTTCGGCCCTTTCCGCCTGTATGAGATGCTTCTTTTTGCCAAATTTACGGATGCGGTTAGCCGCAAAAAGAAGTTTTGCCATGTCTGATATATCAAGTATCCGCTCGCTTGCGACTTTTGGGGTCAGATCCTTTTCCTGTAGATTTAAATCCTTAGCCAACGCTTGAGGATCTTCCGGTTTGAGAGCGACAGCGTCATGGCGGTGCAGATACTGAATGAATGAGGTTTCTTGGAATTCGTGCATTTTAATCTCCTTACGTCCATTATGATACGATAAGTCCGTAGACGATTAAACGTCTTTTTTGCGCTAACAGCGTATGGAAGATAAATTTACGATAGATGATTTTGGCAAGAGATTGCGTGAGTTACGCAAGCATAACGGCTTTTCGCAGGAAGGCTTTGCTTTGCAGGTCGACCTCGATCGAACCTACATCGGCGGGATAGAGCGCGGAGAGCGCAATCCTGGACTGAAAGTAATCTTACGGATTGCTCAGACTCTAAATGTCCCGATAACAGATCTCTTTCAAAAATCTCAGATGTGATCAAAGCCTCCCAGCGCTGCAATTACTGCAAAAATGCAGCGCGGCTCTCGATCCCAGAGAATGTTGACCTCGCCAAATCTTCTGGAAAACCATGCGGCAACACTTGGCGGGTGATCTCGATCGCCACATCAATCTTTGCCGTAATTCGATCAATCATCCCATCAATGTCTGGCAATCCACACGACTTTGCTGTTTGGGCATAGTGGCGTTTGACCACTTCATTAATCCTGTAGTGGTTGTGATCGCCAACAGCCATCGCCAACCGCATCCTATTATGCTGGATCTGGCCATCATCAACAGCTTTTTGGGCCGTCAATACATCATAGAGCGGTGTCATGCGAAACCCGCCGCCTGGGCGCAAGGCGATGCTGAAGTTTTTGGCATGTCCATCTGTAGCTCCGAGTAACCAGAACAGCAGTTGTGTCTCAAAAAATGCCAAGCGGTCATCGTTTGGTTTGTCGCTGGCCGCCAACAGGCGCATCCCTTCAACGATGCCCGGCCCTCCGTCCATCTGGTATTTTTGACTTGGAGGGTATCCAAGCGCTTGGCAAAAATCTTCTTGTGGAAGCCGGATTAAGCGTCCGTCTTGGGTCCAAAGCCGATCAAATCGGGTGACGGAAAGCGCGCGAACATCTTCAAAGTCGACAATCTCAACCTCGGCAACATCCGCCCCCATCGCACGACAAAAAGTCATACACAGAAATTCGTTTTCAACACTATCCGACAGGTTGATCCCGTTCGGTAGCACGCCAAGTTGCGTTTTCAATATATGCGTTGTTGGCGTCATTCCAACTGGTCTGATCCATACGCCATCCTTGCGCAGTAACGCCGTTTTTTCCTGCGCGCCAGCAAGAGAGATGCGAAAATCATCATCTTCAATCCCAAGCGGAGCCGTGGCAAGATTGCGCAGCATCGCGGCTATCTGTGCATCAGAAACCTGCTCACCTTCCAGCCCTAGCGCCTCGGGCACATCATCGCCAACGACGAACTGTAGCGCACCCACACAATCGCGCCCGATCTTTTCAAGCATATTATAAGCGTCTGTGCCGCCCGCACCGACTTTGATTGCAACGCGCTCACGGATAGCCGGATTATCCGGTAGCAGGTTTTCCAAATAAGAAATAACTGGCGCACCGATATGGGTCTGCTCTTGCAAAGGCAACGACAGGGAAATTGGTAAAGTATGCTCCCAAGCCAGCCACTCTGGTGCATATTGAAACGAGATCGCACCACTGCGGGCCATCTCAATATATCCGACCAAGCGGCCGTTCAGCAGAGTTGTAAGCCTACGCGCCATCAGAAAATGTCTTCAAGGCTGGGTTGGTCAGAGCCGCGTTCAGCGACGCGAAATTCAAGTTGTAGCACCATCATCACCGCAAGGATCGTACGGATTTGCGTCCCCGCATCACCGTTTTCCAGCGAAGATATCGTGGCTATACGCAAGTTGGTACGTTCACTGACGTCTTTTTGTGTCAGGCCTTTATCCTTTCGTACACGGCGCAGAGCATTACCTATCTGCGCGGGGGTGCGGGCGATGGTGGTCATAGTACATTCCTTTTACGCCAGAGCGTATATTAACAATTATTACGCCGCAACGTAAATTTCAAACATTTACGCCATACCGTAACTGATATGCAGCATCAGACAGCCCTATTTTAGTCAGTCAGCCGATACAGTCGACCATTGAAAGAGGCCAAATTTGATAATTCTGGCGCACGCCAACGACGCAACCGCTCCCCATCTGGAACGACAACAACGGTTCGCCCCCGATACTCCACCAGTTGAAACCCCACACGATCACGTAGCGCAACAAACTGCTCGAGCTCTGCGCGAACAGTGTCACGATCTTCCGTCAGAACGGTCAATTCTGTGCCCACACTCCCTATTTCACGCTCTATTTCAGCCCGTTTCTCCGATATTTGAATTTTCAGGTCAGCCAACGCCCACTCTCCCATCTGTTGAACTTGGGCGACCTCAACTGCATTGGTATCACGGATGGCCGAAGCTTCATTTTGCGCATTCTGCTTAATCTGTGCGCCAAGCCAAAATGCAACGGCGAGGATCAATGCTGCGCAGGTGCCTGTCACGACCATGATCGTAAAAATCTGCAACCGAATTCGTCGAAGCCCTTTCTCTTGAAATCCGATAGCTCCAGATAAAACACCTACACGGGTTTCTAAGCCATCAAGAGAAAGTGACGTTTCTCGCACCGATTTATCATGGTTGGCAACAACACGGACCAGCCGTTCAGCTTCATGTTCGCTCGCCTCTCCAGCCTTCAGACGTTTTTCCTGCAACGATGCTAGTCGGCTATCAAGATCATCCATCACAGCTCCATACCTCCTGATTGGTTGGTAACGATTTTCTTTAACGGTGCAGCCGCCGCATCACGCTCGCTTTGCAGATCCTCGCTGGATAACTTGGCAACCAAGCGGTTCCAAATATTGGAGAATGCGAGAACCAAGTCATGCAAAACCGCACCCAGCTGTAGGGTTTCGACCTTTTCCCCTAACGCCTCATCCTTGAATTCAAGCCGTGTTCGATCCTGCGCCATGGTCACGGTCCCAGCCAGAACGCCCAAGATAATTTTGGCAGCAACAATTGCCGTCTCCTGTACAGACTTTGAGAGCAACCGTTCTTTCTCACACTCAAACAGTGATCGTTCCCGAGATAACTTCACCTTTTGGGCCTGAAGGTCATTCTGTTCGTTCAAAATGCCACGGTGCGCTGCATTCATGGTGTCTTGCGCCGCGCGCTCTGCTTCCGACAAGACCCGATCCGCAGCCCGTTGTGCTTCATCACGCGCGACTTCCGCATCCCTTATAAAGCTCTCCGCCAATTCAATTTTCTCCGCGATCTCTTCAGTCTTCTGATTTGCAGCCTTTTCAAAGCCCGCCTCGTTGTCGGCAATTAATTCTATACGTTGCGCCATTTGACGAACCAGTTCAGCTTCACGTTGCGCAGTAGCCTTGCGTGCCTTCCATTGGGCGCGCGACAGCCGTTCTCGCTTAGGGCCGGTTCGTGTGAGCCCGGCTGGAAGTCCTACATGCTGATAATACTCATCCTGAATTTCGCGCGCTTTCGCCCTGTATGCGGCGTTTCCAAGCTTGACCGCCGCCTTTGGGGAATGGCCGCTGTCTTTGGCAAGGGCTTCGGCCTCTTCCTTGGCCTGCCACGCCGGATTTAGATGTCTTGCAGAACAACTCTGATCGCCAATCGGTAAAATAAACGCATGGAGATGAGGATATTCCTCATCAACATGTTCAATTACTGAGACGAGCCGATCGCCAAACATCGTCTGCAACAACCGAACATTTAGCGCGATCCATTCTTGGTAGGCCTCATGGCTCTCAGATCCCTCGGCCACCTGTTTGGTCAAAAGCGGATAGGAGGCAACGGCGGTCATCAGCGTATGCCTGTCCTTTCTAATGCCACGGCGTGCTGTCGATCCATCGGACAAAGTCACATCGACATGGCCTTGCGCAACCATATTTTCGTGTCGTTGCCCAACTTCCTCAGGTGTTATTCCGAAAATCATATTCGGTGGTTTAGGGTTCTCGACGTGTCCAGAAAACACTGGATCGCGCGCCGCTTCTGCCAAAACTTGTTCGACACTCTGCCCAGCTTTATAGGACTTGCGTGAGTAGCTTTGGAGGTGAAAAAACTGAGGGCCAGACATGCTCAATGCCCCCCACAGAAAGAAACACAATACTGACCGACTATTATGTTGCAAAGCAACATGCCGGTTCGGGCACTGCGCCCCAAAACCCCGCTAAGCGGCTGCGCCGCCGATCTGTGCCAGATCGAAGCCGCCAAAGGCGCCTGCAAAACCTTCCCTCCGCCAGCCATATGGGGGGCGCTGCGGGAAGGTTTTGCGCAGCTGCTTACAACTGTTTTATGCAGCCAGTCGCGCAACATTGTGGTTCCCATACAATTACGCTGCATCAGCGAACCTCGCACTGTCTTGGAAGCTCAATGCTTTCCTCACAAATGCCTTCCAACGCGGAATAATGCTTAGATCATCATGGCCGATGTGAAGCTTTCGAAGGTTGAGGCGAAAACGCAATGAGAGTTGTGCCAAACAGGGCATCTGCTTTCCTGAAGGCAAAACCTCGAACGCGATAGTGCGCCAGTATTTATGTCTGTGGTCATATGTCGTGAGATTTTGAATTGGAAAATGAATTTGTGTAAATAATAATCTATGATTATTTTCTTCTTTAGGGGGAACTGGAGCTCTGTGGCTTTGTGCATAAATCGACAACCAAGCAATGAATCCTGAAAATTCAAACGCATTCCAGAGGCTCATGAACCTTCCAACGCGTCTTCTGAGAACGATGATGATTTCGGCATTTTCGAGAATTCGCAGCAACATTCGGACATAGCGGCCGGTGACCCCAAGTTCGTCGGCGATCATTTTAGTGGAAACACGCTTGGTCTGAAACCGATACGTGCCCTTAGAAAAGGAAACACGGTAACTCTCTAAAATTTCGAGGAGCAAATTTAGTGTTCGCGCTTTCTGACGCGAAACCCCGTGTTCTCGAATTAACTTCTCGACGGCAAATTGCCGATACTTTCGAAAAGTGACGGTGTCAGTTTTGATGCTACTATATTTGAGAACGTCCCTCATGAAGCACCGCCGTTCGAACTTGAAAACGACGTGGACAAACGGTATGATGAATTTACAGAGAATATTAATATGCCGTCGATGTGGGTTGCAGCCCACTCGACGGTTTTTCTTTGCTCAAGGCCAATTGGTACGCATAAAAATCGCTCAAATACGTACAGATCTGGAAAAAATCCGGAAATGGTGAGATTAAGTACCTGCCAAAAACTACCTAACCTATTGAAAAGATTGGTGCACCCGTCGCGATTCGAACGCGAGACCTCTGCCTTCGGAGTATAGTTGATAATTGCTAGTCATTGAATTCATTGGATTTACCCTTTCAAAGTTTTATCAGGTTGTCCTAATTTTTCCTTATTCTGTTGATCCTTGTTTTTCGTTGTGCGTCCTTTCTGTGAACGCCCTATTCGCATTGCCATTTCTTGCAAGCGCTCTGTATCGAAATGTGCATATACCTTTTCAAGGGTTTGGTAGGTCATATTCATGAAAGCCGACACGTCCTGAATTTTTTCACCAGCCTGAACCATAAGGCTTACTCTTGTGTGACGTAGTGTATGGGGGACAACATTTTTTAATCCCGCTCGTTTAACCGCCGCGCGAAACCCTTTTTCAATGTGCTTTACCCTCTTTGAGGGGGTCTTTTTCTGATGGAATAGAAAAGACGATTGATTGCTATAGCGCCTAAAACGGCGCAGAAGAAAGCGGCGCAATTCTGGGGCCATTGGCGTGATAGCCCGTCTTTTGTTGGTTTCCACGACACCATCTTTATTGAAATCGATCACGTTCTTTTCAAAATCGACCTGTGACCACTCCAATTCCAGAATGGCAGTTTTCCGAGCGCCAGTATAAAACCCAACCAATAAAAATAAACGTAAAGTGAATTTTGACCTGAAATCCTTACCCGCTGCGCATAACAGCATTGCGAATTCAGATTCTGTTAACCAACGGTTTCTAGGGTCAGGACTCATAACCAGAATAACACGATAGAAGCCAGAATAATGGCTGAGAGGAAGAGCTCCGGGCATCTGTCGTAGCGCATTGCAATGCG
>JAESRG010000136.1 GCA_016764785.1 Paracoccaceae bacterium | reverse complement strand
AGAAGGCAAGGACACTCTGGTCATTGAGTTTGGCATTTATTCCGACCAGCTTAATTTCAGTCTCAGCGGGGATGACCTGACCATTACCGTCGCCAATCCCGCGCCGCCCGGTGGAGACACAGCGGATTACACAGAGACGTTCCTGATCAGGGATTGGGTGATTACCTGGAATCAGTTTGATACGCTGCGGTTCTTGAGCGGGCAAGAATTTGATGTCACTTTGGCTCTCGATCTAGAAAATGGTCAGAGTATTGATTTGTCGGCAGTGGCAACGGATGTCTTCTCGTCGGCAACAGCCCCCGTATTTTATGAGCAAACGGCGGAAAGCCCGGGCACCCTTATTGAAGGAACATCGGCGTCCGATACTCTTTCGGGCGGGGCTGATAGCGACGATACCTTGATGGGGGGTGAGGGCAACGACGTCTATAATTTTGGTTTGGGCTCCGGTGACGATCTAATTTTTGATACCCGCTGGGATTTGGAAACTGAATCTAAATCAGTTAGTTACTGGGGACGTATTGGAGAGACATTAGGCTCGCAACAAATTTCTTATTGGCATGACGAAGATGGCGCACATCAAACAGTAACCGGGCAAATATATTCGGGGAATGTCGATAGGCTGCGGCATGCAGAAAACGTTGATTTTACGTCCTATGTTGAAGAGGATGCTGGCGCAGCGGACATGGTGTTGTTCGAGGCGGGTGTCCTTGAAGAGCATGTCAGTTTCAGTTTGATCGGCAATGACCTTATTGTCACCGTCGGAAACTCAATTGACGAGGAAACAAGTACGCTCACCATTCGTGACTGGGGCGAAGAGAAGAACCGGATTGAAAGTTTCGAGTTCACAGAGTCTGGGCAAGGGCCGCTTTCTGTTGACGATGTGCTTACCCTTCTGGCCCTGGGCGGCGGTGACAATAGTATCTTTGCCCTTGATCTTGGCCGCGACGGGATTGATCTGGTATCGCGGGAAGATGGCGGCATTCTCTTTGATATGGATAATGACGGGTACAAGGAGCAGACGGGTTGGGTTGGCGCGAGCGATGGCATTCTGGTGCTGGATCGCGATAACGACGGCAAGATCACGGAGATCGGCGAGATGTTCTCCGCTTATTACGATCACGCGGGGCTGAACGGTTTGGCACCGTCTCTTTCCAGCCTGGACACCAACAGTGACGGTGTTTTCAATAGCCTGGATACGGAGTTTGATAATGTTCGCGTCTGGACGGATATCAATCAGGATGGTGTAACGGATATTGGCGAGCTTAAGGGGCTGCACCGTCACGGCATCACGGAGATTGATCTGGAAGGTGCCTATGGCAGCCGTTTTATGGAGGGCAACGAAATTGTCGCCTATAGTGAGCTCACACAAATTGGCGAGACCACAGATGCGACTGGTGCGGCCTATGGTATTTACCTTGACTACGCCCATGGCTTGAAACTTGACGAAACCATCGACGGCATAAGTGCGGGCTGGTCCCGTTTTGACTTCGAAGATAAAGACAATGTCCTCTTCACCAACAACGATTATAATTACCAGGGCGAAAGCCTTGTTCTGACCGCCGCTCTTGGTTCCTTCCTCACAGCGGGTTTCGCAGATGACACCATATCGGTGGACGCTGCGGAAACTCAAGGCTTCATGATCAATGGCGATGAAGGCAATGATCATATTACCGGTGGGGTGGGCGATGACACGCTGACAGGTGGCGATGGCGCCGACACGCTGCTGGGTGGCGACGGTGATGATCTACTCAACATCGATGCAGATGACTTAGCGAACGGCTCCATTGATGCAGGCGCTGGGGACGATCTGATCATGTATGAGGGGACGGAAGACCTCGATCTTGATATCTCTGTGTATAATGCTGAAGGGTTTGTTGCCGGTGACGGGAATGACCAGATTTATACTTCGCAAGCCACCGATGTTGCACTTTCCGGCGGCGCTGGTGATGATACTCTGACGGGCAATGGTGGCGACGACCAACTGATAGGCGAAACGGGCGATGACAGCTTGCAAGGCAACGCCGGAAATGATGTCCTGCAAGGCGGTGAAGGCGCCGACACTCTCCTCGGCGGCGCGGGCGATGATACGCTTTATATTGATGCCGAGGATACGCTGGCGGACATAGATGGCGGCAGCGATATCGATACAATCATAATTGAAGGTGTTGACGGAATTTCTCTTGATCTTGCGTTGGTCAATGCCGAAATTGCCATTGGCGGCTACGGCGATGATACATTATCCACAAGTGGTGCCGGCGGTGTTGAGCTTTATGGTGGCGCTGGTGACGATACGCTGATCAGCGGGAGCGGCGCAGATCAGCTTGATGGCAATACGGGCCAGGATACGGCGAGCTATGAAGCGTCAGATGCCGCGTTGGCTGTGGATCTAGCCGTCGGGACAGTCTCTGGTGGTTATGCCGACGGCGATACCTTGACCAGTATTGAAAATATTATTGGGTCGGCCTTTGCCGACGATATTGTCGGGGACGAAAATGATAACCGCCTTGAAGGGGGAGCCAGTGCCGATACGCTGGATGGAGGCGATGGCGTAGATACAGCCGCATATTCGGGGTCTGCTGCAGCTGTCTCGGTCAATTTAGCAACCGCAACAGTCTCGGGCGGTGATGCATCCGGCGATACTCTGCTCAATATAGAAAATCTGTTGGGCTCGGTTCATAACGATACCTTGAAGGGGGATGCGAGTGATAACGCCATCGCCGGGGAAGCGGGCGACGATTTGCTGGAAGGCGCTGCCGGAGAGGATGGACTATTCGGTGGTAGCGGTGCGGATACATTGCTCGGAGGAGATGACGATGATCTGCTGGAGGGCGGAGAAGGAGCGGACAGCCTTGATGGCGGTACGGGCATCAACACTCTTTCCTATGTAGGTTCAGACGCTGCAGTCTCGATCGATCTCGGTGCCAATACGGCATCTGGTGGTGATGCCGAAGGAGATAACATCAGCAATTTTGCTAATGTGATCGGCTCTTCGTATGACGATACCTTGACCGGCTCTGATGATACCTTGACCGGGAATGTAATTAGCGGTGCTGCTGGTGATGATATTATCGACGGCGGGACAGGCGCGGATACGTTGGATGGTGGGACAGGCACGGATACGGTCAGCTTTGCTAATGATACGGCTGCCGTGAATGTTTCTTTGACTGATGAGCAGGCGGTCGACAGCAATGCACAAGTCACTGAGCTATATAATTTTGAGAAAGTCATCGGCTCTGACTATGCCGATACCCTGACCGGTTCTTCCGGGAATGATATTCTCGAAGGTGGTCTTGGAGCAGATATTCTTGATGGCAAGGAGGGTGCTGATGCAGCATCATACGAGAGTTCCAATGCTGCAGTTTCTGTTAATCTTGAATTAGGAACCGGCACTGGCGGTCATGCTGAAGGCGATGATCTTAGCAATATCGAAAGCGTCATTGGCTCAGATCATAATGATACCCTCGTGGGCAATGATTATGCCAATGAGTTTGCAGCAGGACTAGGCAATGACAGTGTTGAAGGCGGTAAAGGGGAAGACATTCTCGATGGTGATACGGGCGCAGATACTCTTCATGGCGGAGATAACAACGACCTGATCCTTGGCGGAGAAGGTGCAGATGAGCTCTACGGCGATCACGGAGATGACACCATCATCGGCGGCCAATCCAATGACCTTATGTATGGCGGCATAGGCGGAGATATGTTCTTCGGTGGCACCGGCACGGATACCATTTACGGTGGTGATGGCGTTGATATGGTCGACTATTCCGCCATTGCTCAAATCGAGGATGATGAGATTGGGGAAAACACGTATCAACTGAATGTAGATCTGGAAGCTGGTACGGCGGCTGTCTCCGGCTACTATAATTTCACTGATACCCTTGATCATGTAGAGGGGGCTGTTGGTAGCACGGACAATGATACCCTGCTCGGTGATGAATGGGGAAATGTGTTTGAAGGTGGTGCCGGGGATGACAGCCTTGAAGGCTTTGCCGGTGATGATCGCCTGGATGGAGGTGAGGGATTTGATACCCTTAATGCTGGTGCTGGTGATGATACCGTCAATGGTGGTGATGGCGATGATATGCTCGACGGTGGCGACGGGAATGATATGCTGGAGGGCGGCGAGGGACGTAACTACATAATAGGCGGTGACGGCGACGATGTCCTGACCGCAGGCAGCGGTAACGATGTTCTTGATGGTGGTACTGGCGATGATCAACTGATAGGCGGTGGCGGTAACGATACCCTTATCGGCGGCACAGGGAACGATTCATACTTCCTTTCAATTGGGTCAGGGACAGATAGGATCATCGAAGAATATGATCTCTCGAATATTGGCGAGGAAGTGACCTTTACTGAGACAAATGGCAGCAGTCAGGGCGTTATCACAGGAGGGACGTATGTCGAAGATCGGACCGCCGGTGAAAAGGATATTCTGTGGGTTGGTTCTGGTTTAAGCTATGACGACTTGCGCATAGAGTTGATCGGTGATGATCTTATAGTGGGAATAATTGATCCGCGCTACCCGTCGCAATCTGCCTTTGAAATGACCGACAAAGTAATTTTGCAGAACTGGATCAGTGACTTTAGTCGTATCGAAAAACTCCGCTTTGAAGATGGAACCGAGATTGATCTTGAAAGCCGGATTGTCATCGAAGGCGCAAATTCCACAGATGAGAACACGTCTCTCTCTATTGATCATAAGTACGCTAATTTGGGGGCTGGAAATGATACCTATAATGTTGGGCCAGGAAATGGAGCGCAGGTAATATTCGATGACCAATGGCTTGAGCAAAAAGCGACGTCCTACTGGACGGAAAATAGAGTAATTCCGGCACATTCTGTAGGGGATGGCGAAGATTCGCAATGGGTATCGGCTTCCACAATTAACGTAAAGCATTGGTATGAAACAATAGACAAAACTCAGGTTGATGCCGGCGAAGACGTGATAAATATTACGGGTGGTATAACCGTTGACGATCTTGTTTTTGAATTTATGAATGATGGCTTGTTAATCGGAATCGGCGATTTGCTTCCGGGGCAGCAAGTCTCTGAAATGGAAAACCGCGTACTGCTTAAAAACTGGACGAATGAAAACAACAGGATTGAAAAAATACAATTTGATAGCGGTCCGGAAATCCTGGTCAGCAGCCTCGTCTCTGAATATATGGGTTCTGCTGCCGATGATAGTTTGGTGGGTTCTTCTAGTGGTGATTATCTGTCGGGAGGGAGTGGAGATGATACCCTCGAAGGTGCTGCTGCTAACGACTTTCTAGAAGGAGGTTCGGGGAATGACATTTACCGCTTTAATATCGGCGATGGAATAGACCATATTTACGATGATTATCGAATACTTCAGACAAATATAGAAAGTGTTGACTATACATACGATATCACAGTGACGATAGAAGATACGAGCTCTGGCGAAGCACCTTATTCCTCATACCAACAAGTAAATACTATTAATGGTAGTCGTGAAATTCACGTTACAGAACTTGTTCAGCAGGATGGGGGAACCGATATTCTGCATTTTGGGGCAGGTGTCAGTTTCGAAGACCTGCTGTTCATGGTCGATGGCGAAAACCTGATTATCGGTATTAAAGACGTTTCTACGCCTGATGCAACCGCCATTGAAGTAGAGGACAGAATTGTTATTCGCGACTGGTTGAATGAAATGAACCGGATCGAAATATTGCAATTCGAAACGGGACCGGATGTAGAAATATTCTCAGCGTTACTTGCGACGGGCGCTCTTTCTCCCAATTCAGATGGATCCTCTAACGGGAGTGTTGTTCTTGGTACGGCTGAGAATGACACCCTTATCGGCGGCGCTGGTAGTGATGGAATATTTGGTGGCGGTGGTGACGATATACTCTTCGGACTAAGCGGAGAGGACACGTTAAATGGCGGGGACGGTTTGGATTGGGCTTCCTATGAAGCGTCAACCGTTGGTGTAAATATCGATCTCGTTGGCGGCAGTTCCTCTGGTGGTGATGCCGAGGGTGACGTGTTGGTTGATATAGAGGCCTTGCGCGGAAGTGAATATGGGGACGTACTGCAAGGCAATGATGAAGTCACGACACTCAAGGGCGGTGGTGGCGCGGATGCGCTTACAGGTAGTACTGGGGGGGACAGTCTTTTCGGCGATGCCGGAAATGACACGCTTTCTGGAGGATCAGGAAACGACAGTCTGTCCGGTGGGTCGGACGATGACAGTCTACTTGGCGGCCTTGGCGCTGATACATTGGTTGGCGGTGCGGGGGCGGATATACTTGACGGTGGTGATGGTGTTGATGCGGCTTTGTATAATACTTCCGCAGCGGCAGTTGCCATCGATCTTCTGGCTGAAACAGCGTCTGGCGGCGATGCCGCGGGCGATGTGCTTTCCAATATCGAGAATGTGACCGGCTCTGATTATGCGGATACGCTAACTGGTGATTCGGAAGCCAACGTCCTGACGGGCGGCGCTGGCAACGATATCCTGAATGCCAGCTCTGGAGATGATACGTATTACTTTGGCACTGGCGACGGTCAGGACCAGATCCACGACTTCTATGAAGAATCGGCTTATCAGGATACCAGCCATTGGGGAACTGACGGAAACGGTGATAGCGTTTGGGTTACAAGCGGGCAATGGGTGACGCAGGAATTCAATGGCGGCGATGACATCCTACAGCTTGGTGCCGGGATCACAGTTGATGACCTTGTCTTTGAGCTGATTGGCAGTGACCTCTATATCGGTATCCGCAATGAGAGCGATACGGGAACCACTGCATCGCAGTTGCTCGATCACGTACAGATACAGGACTGGACCGATAACAAGAATACCATTGAAAGCATTGTCTTTGATGATGGCCGTTCGGTGCGGATAGAAGGTATCGCGATCTTTGCGCAAGGGACAACCGGTGGCGAGACGCTTGACACCACGGCTTCCTCAGAAAATCACCTTGTAACAGGGCTCGACGGGAATGACAGCATAACCACGGGCAGTGGGGATGACGTTCTGATCGGTGGCGCTGGCAATGATACGCTTATCGGCGGCACCGGGGATGACACCCTCGTCGGTGGCGAGGGTGATGATGCAGCCAGATATTCGGCTTCATTTGCTGAGTATAGTGTTTTAAAAGATGCGTCGACGGGCAATTGGACCATAAGTCATTTAAATTCAGGAAGTGACGGTACGGATGAACTGGGCGGGGTTGAGCAGTTTGAGTTTGCCGATGGCGTTATGGATGACGACGGCTTTTTTAAGGCGGCAATCGAAGGCGGGTTGATTGATCTGCCGAAAGACACAGTAACTAATGGAACCCTGTCCGCTGGTTATGGGCAAAATGTTGGATTGTTGGAATATGACCTGAAAGCAGGTCCGGCCAATGGCTCTGTCACCGTCAATGTGGATGGGACTTTTAGTTATACACCGGGTAATGGATTTAGCGGTTCCGACAGCTTTACCTATCGCTTTGTCGATGAAGAGGGAAATATCACGATTGGTGAGATGACAGTGGACGTGTATAATCCCGAGGCAATTGCAAACCAGACACTGGTTGGGACTGCGGGGACGGACGTTCTTGTTGGCTCGACCGGAGACGACACCCTGACGGGCGGCGCCGGGGACGATATCCTCGAAGGTGGAGACGGTGCGGATACGGCGGTCTTCTCTGGCCAGCGGGCTGAGTATGGCATTCAGGAAGATACGCTGACCGGTGACTGGACAGTGACGCATCTAAATGGGGGTATTGATGGAACGGACATTGTCCGGGATGTGGAGCTGTTTGAGTTCTCTGATGGTACATTTGATCCGGCTGCAGTTGTCAACACTGCTCCCACTGTGGATGCCGGTATCGGGAACCAGGGCGCGACGGAAGATGCCCTCTTCTCCTACGCCATTCCTGTTGATGCGTTTGCGGATATCGATGTTGGGGATGCGCTGAGTTATACGGCAACGTTGGCTGACGATAGTGCACTTCCGGCTTGGCTGAGCTTTAATGGGATAAGCTTTAGCGGCACGCCGGACAGTGGCGATGTCGGGAGCTTGTCGGTGAAGGTGACGGCGACGGACGGAAGCGGTGCCAATGTAGAGACCAGCTTTACCCTTGATGTGGGGGCAGGGAATGTGCTGCCAACGACGGAGGATGGTATTCTTAGGTTGCCGGTGAACGAAGTGGTGAGTGGTACCCTGCAGGGAAGTGATGCAGAGACATCATCTTCGAACCTGGTCTACAGCCTGGGGACGCAGGCCGCTCATGGTGCGGTGGTCATCAATGCGGACGGCAGCTACACTTATACACCGACGACGGACTATGCAGGAGCAGACAGCTTCACATATGAGGTTGCAGATGCTGATGGGGGCACGGTGACGGGGACCATGATGGTTGATCTGTACCAGGCGGGCAGTGCCCTGTCGGAAGAGGCGTTGTTGGCGGAAGCTGCGACGAACTTCGGCTCAGGAGTTGTTTATTTGGGCCGTGATCCGGGCTTCTTCAATCTGACGGATATGACGTTTAGTATAACGTTTGAACTTAATGATCTGGTGACGACGGGCCAGAGACTTTTCAATAATCATACGAAGATGTCATTACATATTTCTCGAGATGACCTTCGAGTTCGTGTTGAAGACGTGAACGGGGTTGAGCAGGATTTTTGGGTTTATGATGTCTTCACGGAAGCAGGTTGGCATGATGCCCAGGTGATTTTGGATAGTACCGCTCAAACTATTGATATCTGGATTGATGGCACACTCGTTCGGAGCGATGTCAATACCAACTTACAAATTAGCGATGTTGGATCTTGGGATTTAACGGCTGGCGGATCAGAATGGGGCAGTGAGCTAAACGGACGGGT
>JAESRG010000135.1 GCA_016764785.1 Paracoccaceae bacterium | reverse complement strand
CATCGCGGCGAAGTAGAAATGCGCAAAAGGTTTCCAAGCCGTCACCGTATGGATGAAGCAAAACTGTCCAGACTTGTGCGCGATCATATGAATTCTACCCTTACCAGTTTTATCGAAAACCAGTCGTTTTTCTTTATCGCTACAGCAAGTGATGTCGGGGAATGTGATGCCAATTTTCGGGGGTGCAACACATCCGATTCTGGTCGTCCCGAGCCGTTGCTAAAGATCAAAGACCCCAAAACAATCTTGTTTCCAGACTTTGCCGGTAACGGGTATTATAACAGCTTGGGCAACATCCATCTGAACCCAAATATCGGATTGCTATTTATCGACTTTAGAGAACAGCAACGTGCCCGTGTAAATGGTCGGGCCACCATAGTGGCCCCGACAGACGAGACCACATTAATGTGGCCGGAAGCACAGGCCATAATCCGTGTTGACGTTTTGCATGCCTATAACAATTGTTCTGCACGAATCCCAAAACTGAAACCTTATACAAATACAACAAAGATGGTCCGTTTTGGCCGCCGATAATCTATTTACCGAACAAATACCGAAATCGTCTGTGCCTAAAAACCAAATAACTTGGCTCGCATAATTTTGTTCCCTAAAATCACAATAGATACCCGCATCCCATTGCCATTCAAGGAGATCGCAATTGCTAAACCAAGTAGAAGCCAGCGAAAGCGCCCTGCAATTAATCAAAGAAATCGTAGCAGAGCACGGCCCCGTGATCTTCCACCAGTCCGGCGGCTGCTGCGACGGCTCGTCCCCGATGTGTTATGCAGACGGCGACCTAATTATCGCAGACCATGACGTACAAATGGGCGAAATCGGCGGCATGCCGTTTTATATTGGCGGCAAGCAATTCGAAACATGGAAGCACACGCGCCTGACCATCGATGTCATCAACGGCCAAGGCGGCATGTTTTCGCTGGATAACGGTAGAGGCAAACGGTTCATCACGAGATCTGATCTCTGCGACGTTTAAGTGCTCTCGTATATAAGGCATTTATCAGGTCGAACCCATTGACAGATAGCCACGGCGCAACCACGCGGGAGCCTATTGCCTCACAAATCCTTGCCATATTGAAAGGGTTATTTCTCGATAGCTGGAGGGAGTGGCTGGAGTACTTACGCACCTTGGCGCTGTCGGTCAGATTGATCAAAACGGTATGGCCACCTTCCATGCATTGTTTGAAATTCAGCATGTTTTTGGTTTGGCCGATGACGTTACGGGTGGATGGGGACGCGGCAAACTCGAGTATCCGGCTGCGTGTGCTTTCAAATATTCGCGGAATTCCTTTGGTGACTCCGAGTGGATTCGAACCACTAACCTGCCCCTTAGGAGGGGGCTGCTCTATCCAGTTGAGCCACGGAGCCACGTTGGAGTTTTAATCGCATCCCTGTGCCGAATGCAATTGCTGTTGATGCTTAGGGAAATTTTTGTGACAAAAATCTGTTAACTAAATACCTTGGAATTAGGGGTACTCAAGTTTGTGCAGAACACAGCGAGAAATATGTCGCGCCGATATCTGGCGGTTCCAGAATTACTGAAATACAATCGCAAACCAAAAGGTTAGGCGAATAAAATGAAGTGTTGAGTTTGAAATTACGGCGTATCAGCTGAAAAAGGTATTTTCAGAGATTACCGACCTTTTTGATTATTTCGTGACGAAACCATCAATATTATCGCGGGTGGATGCTCTTAGTTTAGGGCAGCCATAAGTAATTCTTGTGTATACTTGGCTTTTGGGTGGTTGAAAATATCGTCAACCGACCCGGATTCAACGATATCGCCATCTTTCATCACCAAAACTTTATGGCTAAGGGCGCGTACCACCCGCAAATCATGGCTGATAAATAGATAGGCCAAGCTGTATCTCTGCTGTAACTCTCGCAATAGGTCGACGATCTGCACTTGCACTGTCATGTCTAGCGCCGAGGTTGGCTCGTCCAGCACCAGCAGTTTTGGTTTCAGGATAATGGCGCGGGCAATGGCGATGCGTTGACGTTGGCCGCCAGAAAACTCATGCGGATAGCGGTCGCGAAAATCGGGGTCCAGCCCCACCTCAAGCAGCGCATCGGTAATGGTGTTTGTGTCGGCTTTCAGGCCGTGCACCCCCAGACCTTCAGCGATAATTTCCTCAACGGTCATGCGCGGCGACAGCGATCCGAACGGGTCTTGAAATACGATTTGCATGTCTTTGCGCAGCGGCCGCATAGCATTGTTGCGCCAGCCCTGTATGTCCTGACCATTAAAATTGATAGTGCCCGAGGACTTGAGTAATCGCAAAACTGCCAAGGCAACCGTGGTTTTCCCAGAGCCACTTTCGCCCACAATCCCCAATGTTTCCCCCGCGCGGATCGTCAGGTCAGCTTTGTTGACTGCTTTGATATGACCAACGGTGCGTTTCATAATACCGCGTTGAATCGGAAACCAGACGCGCAGGTCTTTGGTTTTCAGCACCTCGGCGGCCCCGTCAGGAACCGGGGCAGGGCGGCCGCTAGGGGCGGCGTTCAGCAGTTTGGTGGTATAGGCGTGGCTGGAGCGTTCAAAGATCGCGTTGGTTTCGCCGGATTCAACGATTCTACCTTCTTGCATGACATATACTCGATCAGCAATTTTTCGCACGATGCCAAGGTCATGGGTGATAAACAGGATCGACAGGCCCTCATCACGTTGCAAATCGGCCAGCAGTTCAAGAATTTGGGCTTGGATGGTGACATCTAGCGCGGTGGTCGGTTCATCTGCGATCAGCAGTTTGGGGCGGTTGGCCAGCGCCATGGCGATCATCACCCGTTGGCGTTGCCCACCGGAAAGCTGATGCGGATAGGCCGACAGGCGGCTTTCGGCGTCGGTTATGCCCACTTTGGCCAACAGCTCTAACACGCGATCACGGGCTTGCGGGCCACGCATGTTTTGGTGCAGCGCCAGACTTTCGCTGACCTGTTTTTCGATGGTGTGCAGCGGGTTCAGCGAGGTCATGGGCTCTTGAAAAATAAAGCTGATATCGTTGCCACGGATACCCTGCAATGTGTGTTGATCAGCGCCCAGCATCTCAATACCTTCAAAGCTGATCGCGCCGGACATCTTTGCGCTTTCGGGCAATAATGCCACGGTCGACAGGGCGGTCACTGACTTTCCGGAGCCACTTTCGCCAACAATCGCCACCGTCTCACCGGCCTGAATATGCAGCGTGACATCCTGCACAACGGGGGCGTCATCATTAAAACTGATGGTCAGGTTTTTGATTGATAAAATGGGGGCGCTCATCGGAATATCTTTCGCGGGTCGAACGCGTCGCGCACGCCCTCAAATATGAATACCAACAGCGACAGCATGGTGGCAATGGTTACAAATGCCGAGAACCCCAGCCACAGCGAGGTGATATGCGCCTTGGCTTGCAGTGCCAGCTCGCCCAGTGACGGGAAGGATGACGGCAAGCCAAACCCCAGAAAGTCGAGGCCGGTCAGGGTGCCGATCGACCCCGTAATCAAGAACGGCAACATGGTGATGGTGGCGACCATCGCATTGGGTAAAACGTGGCGGAACATGATGGTGCGATCGCGCACGCCAAGGGCGCGGGCGGCGAGGACATATTCAAAATTGCGGGCGCGCAGAAATTCAGCGCGCACCACCCCATCAAGCGAATTCCAACCAAACAACACCAATAATCCTGTAAGTATCCAGAAGTTCATTGTGAACAGGGCCGACAGCAAGATGATGACATACAGCATCGGGATTGAGCCCCATATTTCGGTGAAACGTTGGAAAATCAGGTCAAACGTGCCACCAAAATAACCCTGCGCCGCCCCCGCAGTGATCCCTAGCAGAACCGAGGGGACAGTTACGACGATGGCAAACAGAATTGAAATTCGGAAACCATAGATGATACGGGCAATCACATCGCGGGCCTGATCGTCAGTGCCAAGCCAGTGATGCCGATCCGGCGGGCTAGGGGCCGTCGCAACGTTTAGCGTGTCTACCGTGTTGAATTTGTAGGGTAGAAGCGGCCAGATGACCCAGCCTTTTTCAATCTCAATACCGTCAACAATTCCGTCGGCGGCATCAGCATAGACAGATTCCGGGTGGTCAAAACAGGCTTCAAGTCCGCCGGTGCGGATTAGGCATTTCATGTCGGGATCAAGGTATTGGGCCTCGGTCAAAAAGTCTCCGCCGAACTGTTTATCGGTATAGGTTTTGAAAATTGGCATGTGCCATTCGCCACGATATGACACCAAAAGGGGGCGGTCATTGGCGATGAATTCTGCAAACAGTGACAGCACAAACAGGGTCATGAATATCCGCAGGCTCCAAAGCGCGCGGCGATTCTTGCGAAAATTCGCCAAACGACGGCGTTGCAGGTTTGACAGCTTCATGATTGGCGATTACCAAAATCAATGCGCGGATCTATCCAAACATATGTCAGGTCTGACAAGATTTTGACCAGCAACCCCAACAGTGTGAACACATAGATGGTGGCAAACATGATCGGATAGTCGCGTGAAATCGTGGCCTCAAAACCCATGCGGCCCAAGCCGTCTAGCGAAAATATGGTTTCGATAAACAGTGACCCGCCAAAAAATACGCCGATGAAGATTCCGGGAAAGCTGGCAATGATAATCAGCATGGCGTTGCGGAAAACGTGACCGTAAAGAATGCGCCGCTCAGGCAGGCCTTTGGCGCGGGCGGTAATCACGTATTGCTTTTTGATCTCGTCCAGAAACGAGTTTTTGGTCAACAGGCTGAGGGTGGTAAACCCGCCAATACTGCCCGCCAGAACCGGCAGAAAAATATGCCAAAGATAGTCCAGCATCTTACCCATAACCGTCAGGTCAGAAAAATTGCTGGAGGTCAGTCCGCGCAACGGGAACCACTGAAAATAAGACCCGCCAGCAAAAACAATCACCAGCATTACCGCAAACAAGAATGTCGGAATTGCATAGGCGGCAACCAAAATGGCCGTTGTCCACGAATCAAATCTGCTGCCTTCGCGTACGGCTTTTTTGATGCCCAGCGGCAGGGCAATCATATAGGCAATTACCGTTGACCAAAGCCCCAGCGTGATCGAGACCGGCATTTTTTCCAACACCAGATCCATTACCGAAACCGACCTGAAATAACTTTCGCCAAAATCAAAGGTGATGTATTTTTTCATCATCAGCCAAAAACGGGTCAAGGGCGGTTTATCAAAGCCAAACTGGATTTCAAGATCACGGATAAAATCTTCGGACAGGCCGCGCGCGCCTTTATAGGCGCTAGCACCCATTTGAACAGATCTCCCCGATATGCCCGCATCAGCATTAGAGCCGCCGAGCAGGTCAAACCCGTCGCTTTGTCCCTCAAGGTTTGAGATGATCTGGTCAATTGGTCCGCCCGGCACAAATTGCACCAGCGCAAAATTGATGGCCATGATCCCAAAAAGGGTCGGGATAATCAGCAATAGCCGCCGGAAAATATAGGCACCCATCGTCTTAGAACGCGCCTGCTTCGATCAAGGCCGCAGCCTTTTCTTCGGAATACCACCACCAGCTAGAGACACCCAGCGCATAGGGGGCCAGTGTGACGTCTCCGTACTCGTACACGTCCCAATAGGCCACGGTATGCACGTCTTTGAACCATTGCGGCACCCAGATGTGCAGGGCGCGCAGGGCACGGTCTAGCGCGCGGGTCCGCAGGTTTAGCTCATCACGGTTTTCGGCCGAAATAATTAGCTCGACCAGCGCGTCGATGGCTTCGTTCTTAAGGCCGGCACGGTTGCGCGATGGCACGTCAGCGTTTTCGCTGCCATACCATTGGCGCAGGCCAAGGCTCGGCGTCAGACCGTTGGCATAGGTGGAAATCATCACGTCAAAATCAAATGAATCTACGCGCTCAGAATATTGTGCTGTATCGACACGATTATTTATCGCCTCGATCCCAAGGCGTTCCAGATTTTCAAGATAAGGATTAATGATGCGGTCAAATAGTGGCGAATAGTTCAGAAATTCGATCGTCAGCTGTTCACCATTGGCGTTTTTACGCACGCCGTCTTGAATGGTCCAACCTGCGTCATCCAGCAATGCGCCAGCGGCGCGGATCAGGCGGCGATCAATCTGGTTGTCGCCGGAAACCGGATAGATATAGGCTGGTTCATCATATACTTTGGCTGGCAATTGATCCCGAAAGGGTTCCAGAATGGCCAGTTCATCGGCAGGAATATCACCCATCGCTTCGAGCGGCGAGTTCTGCCAAAATGAATTTACCCGTTTATAAAGCCCAAAAAACAGGGTGCGGTTTGACCATTCAAAATTGAAAGCCATGCCGATGGCTTCGCGCACGCGCGGATCGCTGAACTTGCCGCGACGGGTATTGAAAAAGAAACCTTGCGCCCGACCAATATTACCGTTGGCAAGTTCTTCGGTGACAACCCAGCCGTTTTCGACTGCCGGAAAGGTATAGTTTTCAGCCCAAGCCTGCGATGAATTCTCGGTTCGAAAAGTGTAAGCACCAGCTTTGAATCCTTCAAACGCAGCTGTCGGGTCGGCGTAATATTCAAACCGGATGGTTTCAAAATTGTTCTGGCCAATATTGATCGGCAAATCGGCGCCCCAATAATCGGGGTTGTAAACGTAAACCAGTTGTTTGCCGACATCGAGATTTTGCAAAACATAAGGGCCAGTGCCAAGGATCGGATCAAGGGTTGATTCCGCGAAATCGCGGTTCTCAAACTGAGCGGCTGACAGAACCGATGTTCCGGCTGCCAGCATCAGGTTTTCATTGCTGGTTGACGGTTCAAAAAAAGTGAATTTGACGCGATAGGTGTCCAATGCCTCAACACTGGCGATCTGGGCGCCAACAATGGCGCGATACGACGGAATGCCCTTTTCAACAAATACGTTATGGGTGAAAACCACATCGTCAGCCGTCACTGGCGTGCCGTCAGAAAACCGTGCTTCGGGGCGAAGGTTGAAAATCACCCATGATTTATCGCTTGGATATTCAAGCGTTTCGGCAATCAATCCATAGACAGACCCAGATTCATCAGCGGTGCCGGTCATCAGGGTTTCGATAAAGATCGAGCTGCTGGCGGCGGCACTGCCTTTCACAATATAGGGGTTCATTGAGTCAAAGCTGCCAAACGCCCATGTCGAATATTCGCCACCAAAAGGTGCATCTGGATTTACGTAATCGAGATAGGGATAATCAGCATCGTATTTTAGCTCTCCAAAAGTGGAAATGCCGTGGCTGATGGTGATGTCATCTTGCGCGCGTGCGCATCCGGCCAACAGGGTCAAAAGTGCAGCAAGACCCAGAACGCTGAAAACCATCCACTTGGGCGGGTTCTCCCTCACAATTGCGGTTGCTTTGGCACGATTGAGGTGGGTCATTGTCGGCTCCTGTATCTTTTCAAGGATGGTAACCTGATTTCGCCGCAGTGCAAAGCGCGATTGCGTGATTGCCCCGTGAAATGCAAAAAGGCCGCGCTTGGGGTGCAAGCGCGGCCTTTTGGAAATGTATGTTGGCTACTGAAGGGTTGCGAGATACGCAATCAGATTGGCGCGGTCGTTTTCTTTGCTGAGACCTGCAAAGCTCATGCCTGTGCCCGGTGCATAAGCGCTGGGGCGCGTGATGAACTCATTCAACGATTCAGGTGTCCAGTCGCCGCCAAGGCTGGCCATAGCGTCCGAGTATGACCCGAAGTCAGTGGAGCCTTGCGAGCGACCAACAATGCCAAACAGCGATGGGCCAGTGCTATGCTCGCCTTCGCCAATTTTATGGCAGGATTTACATTTGTTGAAAACACGGGCACCGGCACCGGCGTCAGCCATCGCCAACAGATCCGCGAACGGCACTTCGACTTCTTCAACAACGTCGTGGCTTTCTTCGACCTCAATTGCATAAGCGGCTTCGGCATGTTCGCCGTGCGCTGCTTCGGGCAAATAATATGCGGAGGCCGCCCACTTCAGCAGCAATAAAACCAATAGCGACCCGCAAACGCCGCCTAAAACTTTCGTGTAAAACATTGTATTCATGGGTGCAGTCACCTTGTTCGCAAGTGGGGTCAAGCCCAATTCATTTCATCAAATGGGTTCTAGCCGCTATTCATTGGCGAAATCAAGGTGTAGAAAGCGCGACGAAACGACCAAATTAGGGGAAAACGGCGATGACCAAGGTAATTTCCTTTCAGGGAGAGGCGGGCGCGTACTCTCATCAGGCCTGCGCTGAGGCGTTTCCCGACGATTCCGTGCTGCCTTGTCATAGCTTTGAGGGCGCAATTGCGGCGGTAACCGAGGGTCGTGCCGATCTGGCAATGCTGCCGGTTGATAACTCGACTTATGGGCGGATTGCCGACATCCATACCTTGCTGCCTGAATCAGGCTTGCATATCATTGGCGAGCATTTTGTGCGGGTCCACGCTAATTTATTGGGCCTTAAGGGTGCAAGCGTGGCGGATATTCACACGGTACAAAGTCATACAGTGTTGCTGGGGCAATGCCGTAAGTTTTTAACCGAGCATAAAATGAAATCCGAAGTGGTGGCTGATACAGCCGGATCGGCGCGGATGGTGGCCGCGCAAGCTGATCCGCAGATCGGGGCCTTGGCTTCGGAATTTGCGGCAAAGATTTACGGGTTGGAAGTACTGGCCAAGCATATTGAAGATAATGCACACAATACGACTCGTTTTTTAATTTGTGCGCCTGATCCGGCGCATGCCGACGTCGGAAGCGGGAAAATCATTACAACGATTGTGTTTCAAGTCCGTAATATTCCGGCAGCTTTGTATAAGGCGATGGGGGGCTTTGCCACCAATGGCGTCAATATGGTGAAGCTGGAAAGCTATATGGTGAATGGTAGTTTTACGGCGACCCAGTTCTATGCTGATAACCGTGATCCGCTCATCACCAGTATCCCGCGTGACCGTAAAGCTCAGGTCATTGAACTTGGTTCTGAAGGCGGTCAGGGACACA
>JAESRG010000134.1 GCA_016764785.1 Paracoccaceae bacterium | reverse complement strand
GACCGGCACCATTCAGAACGATGTTCTAAAAGAATTTATGGTGCGCAATACCTATATTTATCCGCCTGAACCCTCAATGCGGATCGTGTCGGATATTATCAAATATACCTCAGCTGAAATGCCAAAGTTCAACTCGATTTCAATTTCGGGTTATCACATGCAAGAAGCCGGCGCGAACCTTGTGCAGGAGCTGGCGTACACGTTGGCGGATGGCAAAGAATACGTGCGGGCGGCGATTGACGCGGGCATGGACGTTGACGCTTTTGCCGGACGGCTAAGCTTTTTCTTTGCGATTGGCATGAACTTTTTCATGGAGGCCGCCAAGCTGCGGGCTGCGCGGTTGCTATGGCATCGGATCATGACCGAGATGGGCGCCAAAAAGATAAGCAGTAAAATGTTGCGCACGCATTGTCAGACCTCGGGCGTTAGTTTGCAAGCCCAAGACCCGTATAATAATGTGATCCGCACGGCGTATGAGGCCATGTCAGCGGCGTTGGGTGGCACGCAGTCGTTGCACACCAACGCGCTGGACGAAGCCATTGCCTTGCCGACAGATTTTTCGGCGCGCATTGCCCGCAATACCCAGATAATTCTGCAAGAGGAAACCGGCATTACCAATGTCGTCGATCCGCTGGCAGGGTCGTATTATGTTGAAAGCCTGACCGCTGAGCTGGCCGAAAAAGCCTGGGCGTTGATTGAGGAGGTCGATGCCGTTGGCGGCATGACTAAGGCTGTGGCCAGCGGCATGCCTAAACTGCGCATTGAAGAATCTGCGGCGCGCCGTCAGGCAGCCGTTGATCGCGGGGTTGAGGTCATCGTCGGGGTAAACAAATATCGTCTGGATAAAGAAGACCCGATTGATATTCTGGATATCGACAATGTTGTTGTGCGAGAGGCACAGGTGCGGCGTCTGCAACAGGTCAGATCGCATCGCGATCAGGCGGCATGTGATGCCAGCCTTGCGGCGCTTGAACAGGCAGCGCGTTCTGACGGAAATTTGCTGGAATTTGCGGTTGTTGCCGCGCGTGCACGGGCCACTGTTGGCGAAATTTCGGATGCCATGGAAAAGGTTTTCGGGCGGCATCAGGCCGTGGTCAAAACCCTGAAAGGTGTTTATGGCGCGGCCTATGCGGGCGATGAAAACTTTGCTGCCATTCAGCGCGAAGTTGACGATTTTGCCAGCACCGAGGGGCATAAGCCTAAAATGCTGGTGGTGAAAATGGGGCAAGATGGCCATGATCGTGGTGCAAAAGTGATCGCCACCGCTTTTGACGATATTGGTTTTGACGTTGAAGTCGGGCCGTTGTTCCAGACCCCTGAAGAAGCCGCGCAAGAGGCCATCGACAAAAAGGTCAACGTGATTGGCATTTCGTCACTGGCGGCTGGGCACAAAACCCTTGCGCCCAAGCTGATCAAGGCACTGGATGCGGCAGGGGCTAGCGACATCATCGTGATTTGCGGCGGGGTTATTCCGCAGCAAGATTATCAGTTTTTGTACGACGCTGGGGTGCGGGCGATCTTTGGACCCGGAACAAACATCCCTGAAGCGGCCAAGAAAATCATGGGATTGCTGCGCCGGAGCAACTATTTTGAAGAATGAAACCATCAGAATAATAACGGCAGATCCGGCATCGAAAGACGCGCAGCCATTGTTGGAAGCGCTTTGGGCGTATCATCAGGATCGCACCCCAGTTGACGGGCAATACTGGCTCGGAGTTGATGCTTTATCAGAACCATGCGTGACGTTTTTTCTTGCATATCGAGCCGGCATAGCCGTTGGAACGGCGGCCTATTCCACGAAGAATTCGGAACTCAAATCCATGTTTGTCGCTGATACAGCACGGGGCACTGGAGTCGCTGCGGCGTTAGTGGCGAAAGTCGAGACAGCAGCGCGCGCCGCCGGCGTATTGCGCCTCGAAACCGGACCAACACATTTTTCGGCCATTAAATTTTATGAAAAGGTTGGATTTATCCACTGTGAACGATTTGGGGACTATGTTGACAACGGCTACTCTGTTTGTATGGCCAAACGTTTCGACAAAAACCTATCTAAGGGAATAGTATGACCAACCGCCCATCTGACACGCTCCGCGCCGCTGCTTTACGATATCACGAATTTCCGAAACCCGGAAAGCTGGAGATACGCGCCACCAAGCCGCTGGCCAACGGGCGTGACCTTGCGCTGGCATATTCACCTGGTGTTGCTGAGGCTTGTTTGGAAATCAAAGCGGACCCTGCCAACGCCGCGCGGTATACCATTCGCGGCAATCTGGTTGGCGTGGTGACCAACGGTTCTGCGGCCTTGGGGCTTGGCAATATCGGCGCGCTCGCCAGCAAACCAATCATGGAAGGCAAGGCGGTTCTGTTTAAGAAATTCGCCAATATCGACTGTTTCGATATCGAGGTAGACGAAAGTGACCCGTATAAATTGGCGGATATCATCACCAGTTTGGAGCCCACCTTCGGGGCAATTAATCTGGAAGATATCAAAGCGCCAGAGTGTTTCATTGTTGAAAAACTGTGCCGCGAACGCATGAATATTCCGGTATTCCACGACGATCAGCATGGTACAGCAATTGTGGTTGGCGCGGCGGCCAAAAATGCGCTGAAGGTTGCGGGTAAGAAATTTGAGGACATCAAAGTTGTGTCCACCGGCGGTGGTGCTGCGGGCATTGCCTGTCTGAATATGCTTCTAAAACTGGGTGTTCAGCGCCGCAACGTTTGGCTTTGTGATATTGACGGGCTGGTTTATGTGGGGCGCGAGGCTGAGACGTCTCCGCAGAAAGAGGATTTCGCGCAGGACAGTGATTTGCGTACGTTAAGCGATGTTATTGGCGGTGCTGATCTGTTTTTGGGTCTGTCTGGTCCGGGGGTTCTGACCCCTGAAATGGTTGCCAAGATGTCAAAAACACCGATTGTTTTTGCGCTGGCCAACCCGACGCCTGAAATCATGCCTGACGAAATTCGCAAGGTTGCGCCCGATGCGATTATCGCCACTGGGCGCTCGGACTTTCCCAATCAGGTTAATAACGTGCTGTGTTTTCCGTTCATCTTTCGCGGGGCGCTGGATGTTGGCGCAACAACAATCAATGATGAAATGGAGATCGGCTGTGTGCACGCCATTGCGGCGCTGGCACACGAACATTCCTCGGCTGAGGCGGCGGCGGCTTATAAAGGCGAAGACCTGAAATTCGGGGCGGATTATTTGATTCCTAAGCCGTTTGACCCGCGCCTGTTGGCCATTGTGGCTGGGGCGGTGGCTGAGGCCGCGATGAAAAGCGGTGTGGCCACGCGCCCAGTAGCTGACATTGATGCCTATCGCGAAAAGCTGGATAATTCGGTTTACCGATCCGCCTTTATTATGCGGCGGGTTTTTGATGCGGCGCGCAACGCCAAACGACGCATTGTGTTCGCTGAGGGTGAGGACGAACGCGTGCTGCGCGCCGCCCACGCGATGATGGAAGAAACCCACGATGTGCCCATTCTAATTGGCCGCCCCGAAGTGGTTGCCAGCCGGATTGAAGCTGCGGGCTTGCCGATGAAAGCCGGTGTTGATTTTGAACTGGTGAACCCTGAAAACGACCCGAGGTTTCGGGACTATTGGAGCACTTACCACGCCTGCATGGCGCGTAAAGGTGTGACGCCAGCCTTGGCGCAAGCAATTATGCGCACCAATTCAACGGCGATTGCAGCGGTGATGGTCAAGCGAAACGAGGCCGACAGCATGATCTGCGGCACTTTTGGGCAATATCTGTGGCATCTGAATTACATTAATCAGGTGCTGGGCACAGACAGTTTGAAACCGCGCGGCGCACTGTCATTGATGCTGCACGAAAGCGGACCTTTGTTTATCGCCGACACGCAGATTAACGCAGAACCAACGCCCGAACAAATCGTTGGCACGGTTTGCGGCGCGGCGCGGCATGCGCGGCGGTTCGGGATTGAACCAAAAATCGCCCTGTGCTCACATTCACAATTTGGCAATCTGCAGACAGGTTCCGGCATCCGAATGCGCGCGGCGCTGGCGTTGCTTGATGCGCAGGATCTGGATTTTGCCTATGAGGGCGAAATGCATGTGGATGCAGCGCTTGATGAGGAAATCCGCGAACGGATCTTGCCCGACAGCCGCTTTACCGGTGCCGCGAATGTGCTGATCTTTGCATCTTCTGATGCGGCCAGCGGCGTGCGCAACACCATGAAAATGCTGGCCGGAGGGCTGGAGATCGGACCAATTCTGATTGGCATGGGCAATAAGGCTCATATCGTGACCTCGTCGATTACCGCGCGGGGTTTGTTAAATATCGCAGCTTTGGCAGGGACGCCAATGACGCATTACAGTTAATTCTTGGGGGATTATATGGGGTATCACGAGACCTATCAGGCAGCGCAGAACGATCCGGAAAAATTCTGGCTTGAGGCTGCTGAGGCGATCGCTTGGGTCAAAAAACCGACCCGCGCGCTGAATGACAGCAATGCGCCTTTGTATGAGTGGTATTCCGACGGGGTGATGAACACCTGTTACAACGCGCTTGATCGGCATGTTGAGGCGGGGCGCGGCGATCAAATCGCGGTGATCCATGACAGCCCGATGACCCAGTCCTCCCACGAAATCACCTATGCTGAGATGCTAACTCGTGTTGCCAGTCTTGCTGGTGCGCTGAAAGCCAAGGGTGTTGGCAAAGGCGACCGGGTGTTGATCTATATGCCGATGATTCCCGAAGCGTTGGAGGCCATGCTGGCCTGTGCGCGCATTGGTGCGATCCATTCAGTGGTGTTTGGCGGGTTTGCCGCCCATGAACTGGCGGTGCGGATTGATGACGCAACCCCCAAGGCTATCATCGCCGCCAGCTGCGGTTTGGAGCCGGGCAGGGTGATTCATTACAAACCACTGATTGATGGTGCGATTGAGATCGCCACCCACAAACCTGATTTCTGCGTAATTTTCCAGCGTGAACAAGAGGTCGCCAAAATCGGCCCGCGTGATGTTGACTGGCATGCCTTTCAATACGGTGTTGACCCCGCCGCCTGTGAACCGATGATGGGCAGCGACCCGCTTTATATTCTGTATACCAGTGGCACGACGGGCCAGCCTAAGGGCGTGATCCGCGCTAATGGTGGCCATGCGGTGGCCCTACACTGGACCATGAAAAACATCTATAATGTTGAACCCGGCGACGTGTTCTGGGCGGCGTCTGATGTGGGCTGGGTGGTTGGACATTCATACATCTGTTACGGGCCGTTGATTTACGGGGCGACCACTATTGTGTTTGAGGGCAAACCCGTGGGCACGCCCGATGCGGGTACGTTCTGGCGGGTGATCGAACAGCATAAGGTTACGTCGTTCTTTACAGCACCAACCGCGTTTCGCGCCATTAAACGCGAAGACCCTGAGGGCAAACTGGTTAAGGATTACGACCTCAGCAGCCTTAAGGCGCTTTATCTGGCCGGTGAACGGGCGGATTCTGACACCATAATCTGGGCGCAGAACCAGCTAAAGGTGCCGGTGATTGACCACTGGTGGCAGACCGAGACCGGCTATGCCGTCGCTGCTATTCCGCTGGGGTTGGAGGCGTTGCCGGTGAAACTTGGCTCTCCGGGGGTGCCGATGCCCGGATACGATGTGCAGGTGCTTGGCGATGATGGCCACCCGTTGCCAAATGGCGAACTGGGGGCGGTTGTGATTAAACTGCCGTTGCCGCCGGGAACGTTGCCGGGCCTGTGGAATGCCGAGGACCGTTTCAAATCATCCTATCTGACGGCCTTTCCCGGGTATTACGAAACTGGGGATGCGGGCATGATCGACGATGACGGATACATCTATATCATGGCGCGGACCGACGATGTGATCAATGTTGCTGGCCACCGCCTGTCAACCGGTGCGATGGAAGAGGTTCTGTCAGGGCATCCCGATGTTGCCGAATGCGCGGTGATCGGCGTGGCGGATGCGCTAAAAGGTCAGCTGGCGTTTGGATTTCTGTGTCTGAACGCTGGATGCGTTAAGGATCACGGCGAAATTGTGGCCGAGTGCGTACAACTGGTGCGCGAAAAGATAGGCCCGGTAGCTGCATTCAAGCTGGCAACGGTGGTGGAACGCTTGCCCAAAACCCGTTCAGGAAAAGTGCTGCGCGGCACGATGGCGAACATTGCCGACGGTACCGACTGGAAGATGCCTGCAACAATTGATGACCCGATTATTCTGGATGAAATTACCGTTGCCTTGCGCGCTATGGGATATGCTGGGCAAAACTAGACACGCTTGGGTGCAAAAATTAACAAATATGAGCATTTTGCACCGGTTTTTACGCAGAAATAAAATTGCATAACGCCATGATGTTAATATATTATTATCTGTCATGAACATTGCGTTACCAAAGTGCCATTGCAATTTGCGAAAAACGCGTACCTGACTCGCATATTGCAACTCACATTTTTGTGAATTTGCAATCTGCGAGAAAATTTCCTGAAATAGGCGCTTTTTTAGCGGCCCTTGGCTTGCAACAGAGAAGGTAACCGTAACCAAACTCAGGAGAGAGCAATGGCCCATTCGCCAAAAATATTTAAGGTGGCATTAACAACTATTACGGCAGTAATATTTTCTGCTGCGATCGCAACGGCTCAAGACACAATGTTGACATTAACCAACTCTAACACTGGAGTGGAGATATTATTGAGTGAAGATGACGTCATGGCCCTAGATCAAGCAATTTTGCACACTGAAAATGAATTCGTCGATGCAATGACTGCATTTGAAGGACCGTTGGCGCGCGACTTACTGGCAATGATGGATGCTGACCTGACGGACACGGTCATTCTGACGGCCAGCAACGATTACGCGATCGAAGTGCCGGTTTCCGACTTTTTTGACTATGATGTGGTATTGGCTCTGTCCACAGATGGCACCCGTTTGTCGATGCGCGACAAGGGCCCGATCTGGGTTGTGTATCCGATAAGCGATCATTCCGAACTTGATGACCCTGTCTATAATGCACGTCTGATTTGGCAACTTGTCCGCATGGATATTAAATAGAATGGCCCGCCGAAGCCCGATAACCAGTCTGATCATTGGCGTCATGTTTGCCGCCGCAATTGGAATGGCGGGGTTCGGTTTTGTCTCGTTCCAGCGCGATCTTGACGCGCTGGACAAGGCTGGCCAGGAAAATATTTCCTGGTCCGCTATGCAATTGGAAATCGAACTGTTGCGCTTTCGCGAGATCGTGCATGAATATATCGCTGAGGATAGCGCCTCGGTTCGTCAGGTAAACCGGCGATTTGATATTTTGTGGAGCAGGATTTCGATTTTCCAAGCCGGGCTGGTCGGCCAAAGACTAACGGAGTACGATACCAACGGGATTCTTATTCGGCTGTTTGCTGAGCTCCATGAACAGGCGGAATGGGTCGAGACGTTAGATACCCTTGATCACGCCCAACTTGAGGCGCTTCACGAAGCGTTTGTGCCCTATTCAATTGAACTCCGAAATTTCAGCAAAACCGTTTTTATCGGAGAGTCGCAAATTTTGTCAGAAATTCATATGCAAATGCGTGGAAGCGCAAACACTACCCTGACATTGAGCGCAGTTTCGGTCGTTCTGTTGCTATGCGGATTGGGCTATAGCAGTTGGCAAGGCCGTCGATTCAAACTGTTGGCGAAGTCAAATAGAAAGCTTGCAGATATTGCCGATCAAGCCAGTCAATCCAAAACCAAATTCTTGACTATGATGAGCCACGAGTTGCGCACGCCAATGAATGGTGTGTTGGGGCTATTGGCCCTTTTACGGCAGAGCAAAACAACCGGCCCTCAAAAGAACCTAATTGATCGTGCCGAAAAATCTGCCAAGCAAATGATCGGGATGCTGACAGATATTCTGGAGTTCGCGGCATTGCAGAATGAAGAAATGTCTATCGAGTTTCATACGTTTGAGCCCGCTCAGCTTACAAACGAGCTTGAAGAATTGTTCTTGGCCGAAGCGTTTCGCGCAGGGATCAAATTTTCTGTTAATACCGGTGAAAACTGTCCGGTAAGGCTATACGGCGATCAACGGCGCCTCAAACAGATCTATGCGCAGTTGATTGGTTATTTCCTTGATCTGGCCGGTATGGATAAAATTGTGCTGGAATTTGGGTATGGTAACGGACAGTTAAGCGCGGAGTTTCAACTGGATTATGGTTTGTCCGGGGCAAGCTGGACGCCCGATATGGTGTTAGGCAACCGAAGCGACAAAACCGATGGTTTTGCCGCAGACGCTCTTGGTCCGGCTGTTGCTCGGGGCCTCATTAAAAAAATGGGCGGGAACATCCGGTCAATTTCGACAAAAGACAATTTGGTTGTATTGGCGGTCGACATTCCGGTTGCCAAAATCACCCAATCGACTGTAAACGTGCGGCTTGAGATGACTTCGGAAGTTATGGCCACGATCTGCCGCACAGCCTTGCGGGATTCTCCGGTTGGTTTTGAAACAACGGGCCGACAAAATGATACACGCATTGTTCTTTTTGAGACCGGCGGATTGGACGATAGCATCCGGGTTGCTGAATTGCGTCAGGGGTATCCGAATGCGCTGATCGTTGCCATCGGTCGACCAATTGATGCGGCGCTGTTTGACGAAACAATCGAGGTGCCCAGCCAGATTTCCAGTCTGGTGATACGCGTCGTTTCGAGGCTGATGCCGAGGCTCAAGCAGCTCTTGCCAACACCAAAAAATTAGCAGATGTTGTTGCCGCAGATTTTGATACGGTTTTCTACCCAGGTGGCCATGGCCCACTTTGGGATTTGACGGAAGACCTAAACTCAATTGAGCTTATCGAAGCATTTTTGGCCGCAAATAAGCCGATTGCTTTGGTTTGTCATGCACCAGGTGTGTTGCGTGATGTTAAATCATCAGGTGGTACAGCATTTGTTGCAGGCAAAACAGTGACGGGCTTCTCAAATTCAGAAGAAGAGGCGATGCAGTTGACTAATGTCGTGCC
>JAESRG010000133.1 GCA_016764785.1 Paracoccaceae bacterium | reverse complement strand
TCACCCGCCCCGCCTCTGGCACACCCGAATAAGAGATCGGATATTCGCCGGCCACACTGGCCAATGGCCCGGTGGTTGACAGCGCCGATACCGCCAGCACAAGGGCGGTTTCGAACTGCACCCCGGTAAAAGACAGCATCAGCATAACCCCGGCCACAGACAGGCCAAACAACATGAAGAATATCCATGAAATATAGGCACCTTCACGCCTGATCCGCCGCGCCTGCGCGCCCGCACCTCCGATAGATGACGGATGGATCAAGCGCTCAATCTCGCGCTGGCCATGTTTGTACAGCGCATAGCTGCGCAGCAGTTTGACCCCACCAGCTGTGGTGGCAACGCCGCCGCCAATAAGCGCCAGTCCGACAAGCATAAGCCCAACCGGTTGCAGATTAGACCACACGCTGGCCTCCTGCCAACTGGTGCTCTCAAAACCGGTGGTAGAGAGGAAAGATGCGGCTGTGAACAAGCCACCCCAAAACGTGCTCAGCGCTTGCATGAAGCCGCCAGCACTGCCCTCGTAATTGGCAGCCCCGATGAAATGACGAAAAAAGAGCAGCGCTGCCACGACAGCGATTATCCAGGCCGCCATGGCCATTTCAGGATCTTTGAGCAAGCCAAATTGCCGGCCAGAGGACGAAGCCCGGCTAAAGGTCAGCCGCGACATAGCAAAGATAAAGAAGCAAAAGATCAACGCCTCGCCGACAAGGCCCGAACTGCCAGAAGCCACGCCGCCAACCGGCGATATGCCCGATGTGGCTAGTACCGACATCGCATGGCTGATCGCCACAATCGGTAGCTCACCCGCCATCAGCAAGCCGATCCAAAGCAACGCCGTCAGGCCAACATAGATCGGCGCCAGCCGCATAGCATGGCGGCGCAATCGCTCAGACGGGCCGACATGTTTGGCAAACTGGGTCAACCGCCCGGCAACTTGCGCGGTGCTTCCAACCTCAAACCCGCCAAGGTTCATCGGTGACAAAATAGCGGCGGCGGTCACCCAGACCAGCAAACCACCCATCCAGCCAACCAAAGCCCGCCACAGGTGCACAGACGGCGCAAGCCGGAGCGGATCATCATAAAGCGTGGCCCCTGTCGTGGTAAAACAAGACACCATCTCAAACCATGCGTTCAGGAAATGCGGCTCACCCGCCGCCTCTTGAAACGGCATGGCAAACAGGGCTGGCAGCACCAAAAATGCGCCCAACAACGAGCTAAGCTGGCTGCGCGGCACGCTTTTTGGCACATGGCCCCGTGCGGCCAATGATAGGATAAATGTGAAAACACTGCCCAAAATGCAGCCGTAAAAGAAGATCCGCGACGTGTCGAAGTCTTCCAGCGTCAGCGCATGGGCAGCCGGAATGATCATGGCCGCCGAGCCAATGCCCATGAGGTAGACAAAGAGCGGCAACGCCTTGGCAGTGTCATCTGGCTTAACGCTGCTGCCGAGCCAGTTCTGGTTCATTAGAAGAAGTCGATCGAGACCTGCAATAGCTGCTCGACCTCCGGCACATCGGCGGCCATTGAAAAGATCGCCACCACATCACCCTCTTCAATACGGGTCGAGCCGGTGGGTTTTATCACCTTGCCATCCTTGAGCACACCGCCAATCAACACACCTTCGGGAAAGTTGATATCGCGAATGCGGCTACCGGCCATCGGCGAAGTGCCCAGAACCTGCGCCTCAATCAGCTCGGCCTCGGCATCACCGATCGAATAAACCCCGCGCACGCGGCCCTGCCGGATATGGCGCAAGATCGACGATACAGTGGTGGCGCGCGGGTTAATATAGGCGTCAATCGCCAGTGGCCCCATCAGCGGCACAAGTGACGGGTCATTGACCAAACAAATGGTCATCTTGCAGCCCAGCTCTTTGGCCCGCACCGCAGCCAGAAGGTTGGTTTTATCATCATCTGTGACCACCAAAACCGCGTCGGCAGATGAAATACCCGCCTCCTCCAACACCACAGAATCAAGCCCGTCACCGTTAAGCACAATCGTCCGCTCCAACGCGTCAGCCGCCTGCTCGGCCGTGGCCCTGTTGCGCTCAATCACTTTGACCCGCACCCTGTCTGTGCGCGCTTCAAGCACCTTGGCCACGCCCAGCCCAACATTGCCACCGCCGATGATAACCACCCTGTCCTGCTTGGTTTGGGTCTTGCCGAATATCTCAAGCGTGCGGTTCACATCAGCCCGGTCGGTAAAGATATAGGCCTGATCATCGGCAAATATCTGATCGCCGGCATTTGGCACAAACAAATGCCCCTTGCGGCGGATGCCAACGACAATGGCGCGCAGGGTTGAAAACAGATCAGTCAGCTGGCGCAGCGGCGTGTTGATCACTGGGCAATCTTCATCGATATGAATGCCCAGCAGCTGGCCCTGACCTGCAAAGAAACTCTCTGTGTCAAAGGCGGCTGGGGCCGCCAACCGTTGCAGTGCCGCTTCGGCCACCTCTCGTTCGGGGCTAATAACCACATCAATCGGCAGATGGTCAGAGCGGTAAAGGTCGGAATAAATCACATCAAGATAGGATTGCGCCCGCAGCCGGGCGATCTTGCGATTAATGGCAAAGACCGAATGCGCCACCTGACAGGTGACCATATTCACCTCGTCAGAATGGGTCGCGGCAATGATCATATCGGCGTCGCGCGCGCCTGCACGGTCGAGCACACTGGGGTAGGAGGCATGGCCGATGATGCCTTGCACATCCAACGTATCGGTGGCGCGGCGCACCAGATCTGGGTTGACGTCAACCACAGTTACGTCGTTGCGCTCACCCGAAAGGTGGCGGGCAATCTGCCAACCCACCTGCCCTGCTCCGCAAATGATAACCTTCATGTGTTTTCCTTTGCGCCCCAAATTGGTATCTGCACCGGTATTGCCTTTTGAGCTGCTGCACAAATATGTAGGCTACCGATAATCTGCTCAATAAGCTACCGTGGCACTGGCGCAACCGTTGCTTGCCTGTCGGCTGCGAAATCAGGGGGTCGAGTGCAGATTTATGCAACAAGAGAAACGACCGCTGAGCAGTCTTATTTACGGCATGAGCCATGTACGCGCATTGGCCGCCGCGGCCACCGACAAAGAACTCAAAAATACCGAAATTGTCACTAAATTCACTTCACCCGATAAGGTGGACGCCAAAGGTCGACTTGTTTTGCCCGAAAAGCTGACGAATGATAGCCCTGACTATTTGACGCTACTGATTGGCGGCAATGTCCATAATGTATTTTCATTATTTGAACATAAAAAACCCTATGGGATCGTGACCAATACGACAATATTACCCGACGATACGCGCCACTTCATCCCAATAGCCGTCATGAAAATGGCGCTAGAACAGGCGATGAAAGGGGAATTTTCTATCGGCCGAGAAATGATAGCTCTATTCCCCAAGGCCAAACTTATTTTTCTTTGCCCGCCGCCGCCAATAGGCACCAAAACCGCGAGCAATAGTAAACTAACAGAAGTTTTCCAAAACATTGCGCACAAAGGGATCGGGCTCAATGAACAGCGCCGGGCGATATATGACCTGTATCTTGAACTCTTCTGTGAATTTTCACGTGAATTCAGCAAAGTTACAATTCAACCACCAGAAATAGCGCTGGATCAAGACAGGTTACTCGCCGACGCGTACTCATATGATGACGGCACACATGCTAACGCAAAATACGGCAGGTTGATTTTAGACCAAATTGATCAAGTTATGAATGGGGCCAACGCATGAAGAAAAATCCCTATTCGGGACTACCAGACAAACAGTTTTGGAAGAAAGACCCCGGTATTACAAAAGCCATTCAGTTTGACCCGGTCTCTCCGGCAAGTTTCAAAATAACCAAAGAGCAAAAGATTGTTACAGCTGGCAGCTGTTTTGCCCAGCATGTTGCGCGGGTATTGACGAAAAAAGGTTTCAATCACCACATCACGGAAAACGCCCATCCGCTCATTCATTCCCGCATAGCTGATAAAAACAATTACGGCATGTTTTCAGCTCGCTACGGTAATATCTACACGACAAGGCAGCTTAAACAATTACTGCAAAGAGCATATGGTGAGTTTGAGCCGCTGCAATCCGAATGGCCGCTGGGCGATGACGGCACGCTTATTGACCCGTTCCGGCCACAAATTCAACCCGGTGGTTTTCGTAGTGCCGCCGAATTGCGCACCGATAGGGCACAACATTTCACTGCTATAAGGCAAGCTATTGAAGAAATGGATGTGTTTATTTTTACGCTTGGCCTGACTGAATGTTGGGAAGATAGTAGAGATGGCGCAATCTTCCCGCTCGCGCCGGGGATCGTCGGCGGTATTTATGATCCTGAAATCATAAAATTCAAAAATTTTGACGAGGTTGAAACTTATGCCGACCTGAAGTTTGCGCTTGATTTCATCCGTGCCAAGAACCCAGACGTCAAAATCATTTTAACTGTTTCGCCTGTGCCATTAAACGCAACAATGGAAAACCGCCATGTTTTTGTTTCAACAACATGGTCCAAAGCTGTTTTACGTATTGCCGCAGAAAAAGCCCATAAAACATTAGAAGATTGTTATTATTTCCCATCTTACGAAGTAATAACCAGCCCACATATGCGCGGTCGGTATTATGACGACAGTCGGCGAGACGTAACCCAACCCGGTGTGCAACATGTAATGCGGCTCTTCATGCGCCATATCTGCGCTACAGGCCATGGGCCCGCAGCGCAGCCAATAGAAACACCGGCTCATGATAGACATATAAAGGCAATGAGCAAAGCGCTCGACACGCTTTGCGACGAAGCGGCAATTACGAACGACTAGGCATCTTCTACATAAGCCACACGTGCGCCGGCTTTGTTAGATGTTACCACACCGAGGCTTTTGAGTTTGCGGTGCAATGCTGAACGTTCCATACCAACAAAGCTGGCAGTGCGGCTGATATTGCCGCCAAACCGGTTGATCTGGGTCAGCAAATATTCGCGTTCAAACAGCTCTCGCGCCTCGCGCAGTGGCAATGTCGCCAAGCCGCCAGAAAGCACAACGCGCCCTTCGCCCGACCCTGTTTCCTCGGCGCTTGGCAATTCTTTCGCGGTAATATCACCGCTTGGCTCACCCAATATCAGCACCCGTTCGACCACATTTTTCAACTGGCGCACATTGCCCGGCCAGAGCATGGTTTGTAAAAGCGCGCGCGCATCTTCTGCCAGATTACGCAGCGGCAGCCCCTGTTCAGCGTTGAGCATTTCAATAAAATACTCTGCCAAAAGCGGAATATCTTCGCGCCGGGCCTCAAGCGACGGCACAAGAACCGGCACAACATTCAACCGATGGAACAGCTCTTGACGAAAAGTTCCGTTCTCAATCGCGGCATTGAGATCGCGGTTCGAAGACGAAATCACCCGCAAATCGACCTGCACTTTGTCAGTGCCGCCCACCCGTTGAAATTTTTGATCAACCAACACGCGCAGTATTTTTGACTGTGTTCCCAGTGGCATATCGGCGATTTCATCAAAGTAGATCACCCCGCCATTGGCCTGCTCAAGCAGACCTTTCTCAATACCTTTTTCAACCGACTCGCGGCCAAACAACACCTCTTCAACCCGATCAGGTTCAATCGACGCCGAAGCCACGGTTATAAATGGAGCATCTGCGCGGTTCGAATTTGCATGAATATAGCGCGCCGCGACTTCCTTGCCCGACCCGGCCTGGCCAGTCAACATTACCCGGCCGTTCGATTTTGTCACCTTATCAAGCTGCGCCCGCAACGCCCGGAAAGATGCGCTTTCGCCAAGCATTTCAGTCGGTGCGGTATCGCCGCGCTTAAGCTCTTGGTTCTCACGTCGCAGGTTTGAAATCTCCATTGCCCGGCGAATAACCACCATCAGCTGGTCAATATTAAACGGCTTCTCAATAAAATCGTACGCACCTTGTTTGATCGCGGCGACGGCGATCTCAATATTGCCATGCCCCGAAATGATAACAATCGGGATTTCCGGGTGCTCCCGTTTGACATGTTTGAGAATGTCGATCCCATCCATTTTGCTGTCTTTCAGCCAAATATCGAGGATCATCAGCGACGGTTTCTCAGCAGCAATAGCGTCGATACATTGGTCGGAATTGGCGGCAAGCCGCGTGCTGAAACCCTCATCTTTCAGAATTTCCGAAATCAACTCACGAATGTCACGTTCGTCGTCGGTAATTAGAATATCGCTCATAGTACCCTCACCCATTTGCCACGGCCAAAACTGGCGGTAAAACCGGAAGCCGGATCACCGCCATAGCGCCGTGGTGTTTGTTCTCACTAAATATTTCGGCATCAACCAATTGCAGGGTTCCGCCATGTTCCTCGATGATTTTCTTAACAATAGGCAAGCCCAGACCGGTGCCTGCATCTCGCGTTGTAACGTAAGGCTCAAACAATCTGCCGCGGTCGGCAGGCAGGCCTATACCATTATCTGAAATTGTGATCACAGCGTCAGAATTCTCAAGTGAAAGCGCCACTTTGATCATCGGCTTGAAGTCACTAGGAGCTCCAGTTTCAACATATGATTCAATAGCTTCGCCAGCGTTCTTAATCAGGTTTGTCAGCGCCTGCCCGATCATGTTCTCATCAATATCAGCGGTAAACTCACCTGCCTCAAATAACTCGATAATCTCAACATTTGGCTGACCGGCGCGCTGCAAAAGTACAGCATCTTTGACAAGCTGGCTGAGGTCATTGGCGGCGCGCTCTGGCTCTGGCATCCGGGCAAACCGAGAAAACTCATCAACAATGCGCCGCAATCCCTCGGTCTGACGGATAATAACATCCGTCATTTGGCTGAGCATTTCAGCATCATCAGCGCTCAGCTCTTTTCCAAATTTGCGCTTAATGCGCTCGGCCGAAAGTTGAATAGGCGTTAATGGATTCTTGATTTCATGGGCTATGCGGCGGGCCACATCGCCCCAAGCGGCAGTACGTTGAGCGCTCACCAAATCAGTTACATCATCAAAAGCAACGACATAGCCTTCGAGCGTCTCTTCTTCATTGCGGCGCGGCGCCATTCTAACAAGCAGGCTTTCTTGCTTACCACCGCGCATGATATTAATCTGTTGTTGAGCAGAGGCACGTTGCTCCTTACGCAGCTCATCAAACATTTCGCTAAACTCGGGCACCGCGACTGATAGCGCCATATCCTCGGGCGCGCTGGTGGCGTTTTCATCGCCCGTAAAAAGTAGCCGTTGCGCCGAGCGATTAGCGAAGGCAATCTTACCTTCCGGGTCAAGCCCAACAACACCGGATGTGACCGAAGACAAGACTGAATCGAACAACCGGCGCCGCCGCTCGATCTGATTTGTATTTTCAACAAGCGCTTCGCGTTGTGCTTTAAGTTGGGTGGTCATCTTATTGAAATACGTACCTAATTGCGAAATTTCATCATCACCCTCATCTTCGACAACCCGCACATCGAGGTCACCTTCGCCAACCCGCTGCGACGCGGCTACCAGCCGACCAACCGGCCGTGACAGACGTTCTGCAAACCACAGGCCCAGCCAAACGGCGGCGAGAATGAGGATTGTTGCAAAGCCGAGATAGAGCAGACCAAATTCGAACAAGACCCTGCCGCGATCTTTCTCTAACTGTTCGTAAAGCGCCACGGTTTCTTGGGTCTCGTCGAGCAATGACAAGATCGCCCCATCAACAGTGCGCGTGACATATAAGAAATGGTCTTCGAAACTGCGCAAGGGGATTAAGGCCCTGAATTCATTCAGGTTAAAGTCTTCGATAATGGCGATGCCATCGCGCAATGCCAGCTCAAAATCATCAACATTCGGTTGCTCGTAGTCAAACTCATAAGACCGCGCGCCGCGCGCCCGAATTGTACCCGCGCCATCAATAATAAAGGCTTCGGTTAACCCACGTTCAATCTGCGGCTGAACCTGCCCCAAAGCTTGGCGCAGATCACCATTAGTCATAAAGAAACGACGTTGACGCTCGGCATTAAGAAACGACGCCAACCCTTCGGCATCGCGAGATAATTCGGCTTTATGCTCATCACCATATGCAACCGCAGCTGACAGCGACGAGCCAAGCACGTTACGCACCCGTTCCGAGAACCAGCCCTCGAGGCCAATATTGATTGTCAGCATTGAAAATATGGCGACGATAACCGCCGGGATAAGCGCCAGCAGCGCGAAAACAAAGGTCAGCCGCAAATGCAGCCGTGAGCCAGCAGAACCGGCCCGCCGCGCCGCGATCATCTGCGCGACGCGTTGTAAAATAAGCGCCGCAACGACGAGAATATAGACGAAGTCTGACAGCAACACGACACGCAGCAGCGCGCCATTTTCGCCTTGGTCCAGAGGCCCGAGCACGAAATAGGTCAACGCCACCAAAACTGGCCCCAACAGCACAAGGCCAAAGGTAGCCACACTTTGAATACGCCGTTGCCGACGCCAGCGACCAATTCGCAATAATGACTTTCCGGTCAGGGACCGTTGCACGTTGAATACCGCCTTGCCGCGCAGGGTTTTCCCTGCTTTTCCGCGTGATCTGCTCCTATTGCAGGATAGACACGCATATGTTGCGGTTTTACATCAATTTGCGGCGGCGTGTCACGCGGATATCCATGTCCGTGATCTTTTTTCTCAAGGTATTGCGGTTAATGCCCAGCAACTCAGCACATTTAGCTTGGTTACCACCGGTCGCATCCAGCGCAATTTCGATAAGCGGCAGCTCAACTTCGCGTAAAATGCGCTGATATAGCCCCACGGGCGGCAAAACCCCGCCATGCAGATCAAAATATCGGCGCAGATGACTGGCCACCGATGCGCTGAGTTTTTCGCCCTCAGCAATGCCGCGCAGAGGCTCGATTGCCGGTTGATTGCCCAGCACCACTTCGATCTCGGCGGCGGAGATATCTTCTTCATTGGCGGTGACAACCAGACGGCGGATGACGTTTTCAAGCTGGCGCACATTGCCCGGCCAGGAATAGTTGCGCACCATTTCGGCGGCCGTG
>JAESRG010000132.1 GCA_016764785.1 Paracoccaceae bacterium | reverse complement strand
CACGGCGTTCTATCTGGCGTGGCGTTTCGCTTTCCCGAATAATGCTTTTATATGCTGCTAAGCCCATACTGGTTTCCATTGCCATCGCCCGGGCGCTTGTGACGGCACCGCGTATCCTCATATTCGATGAAGCGACTAGTGCGCTTGATGCGGAGTCAGAAGAATTGATCCAGCAGAACATGGCCCATATTGTCAAGGGCCGTACCACCTTTATCATCGCCCATCGTATGTCAGCCTTGAGAATGGTGGATCGCATCATCTCCATGGACAGGGGCCGCATTGTCGAGGATGGCCCGCCCAAAGAACTTCTCAAACAAAAGGGTCTCTTCCGTCACCTCTACGATAAGCAGATGGGGGGTCTTGAAGATGTTTGACCGTACAAAGCGTGTGATATCTGTTTGGCGTGAGGCCAAGAAGATGGACGATGCCCGCCCCAAAATCAAACGTCAGCGCCAGGACTATGAATTCCTGCCTGCTGTGATTGAGGTGATGGAGACCCCTGCCTCTCCTGCTGGTCGGGGCGTGATGCTGAGCATCGGCGCCTTTCTGGTGATCGCTGCCGCCTGGGCGTGGTTCGGCAAGATCGATGTGGTGGCCTCGGCTACTGGCAAGATTATCCCTACGGACTATGTCAAATATATCCAGTCGTCCGAAATCGGTGTGGTGCGGGCCATTCATGTGCGCAATGGACAAGAAGTCACAGCAGGTGATGTTCTGATTGAGCTGGACCCGACTGATAGCAGCGCTGATCTGGATCGTCTCATACAGGAGCGGATGACGACATCCCTGGAGATTGCACGGCTGAGGGCGCTCCTCCATCCAGAGAGTGACCCTGCCAAGTTCTTCGTGCCCCCGAAAGAGGCGAGCATAGAACAAGTCAACCTGCAGCGCCGCCGCATCGATAATGAGATCATCGAAGACAAGACCCGCAAAAGCTATTACCGCCAAGAAGGCGCGCGTCTCAAAGCTCAGCTCCGCGTGGCGGAGGCCCGCATCGAAAAACTGCGCGTCACCTTGCCTTACGTGGAGCAGCAGGTGGAGGCCATCGCCACCCTCCAAAAGAAGGGCTTTGCCTCCAAGCTGCGATTGCTAGAGCTACAGCAAGTACAGGTTGAATCAGAGCAGGATATAATCACAGAGCTCGCCGGCATCCAGGAAGCCCGCTCTGCTATTAAAGCGAGTACCCAGGAATTGGCCCGGGAGGAGGCGGAAATCCGCTCAAACCGCCTTGATGAACTGGTGGAGGCGGAGCGGCAATTGCAGGCTGTCACCCAGGAACTGCTTAAAGCAAAACGCCGCAGCAGCCTCCGATCTCTCACGTCGCCAGTGGATGGTATTGTCCAGCAACTGATTGTCCATACAGTGGGGGGCGTGGTAGAGCCGGCGAAGCCGTTGATGGTGATTGTTCCCAAAGACAGCGGCCTTGAGGTGGAGGCCAAAATTCTCAATAAGGATATCGGCTTTGTCAAAGTCGGACAGGACGCAGAGGTCAAGCTGGAGGCCTTCCCCTATACCAAATACGGCGTCATAAACGGCAGAGTTCTACATATTTCCACCGATGCAATTGCCGATGAACAGCTCGGCCTTGTCTATGACGCCCGGGTGGAGCTGAGCGCTTCCGCGATCCAGGTACAGGGAAAAATGGTCAACCTCACGGCCGGTATGGCCGCTACCGTCGAGGTTAAAACCGGCAACCGCCGGGTCCTCGAATATATCCTAACGCCCCTGCTCAGATATAGAGCAGAAGCACTTAGGGAAAGGTGAGGGAAATGCAGAAAATACAGGTTATGGGGGAACCTGCGGGCCGCCATCTGATTTCAGACTGCGTGAATATTCATGCCTTGAATGCGGGGGAGGTCGAAGAATTATATCACCTGTATAACAAGTATTATGCAGCGACGACGTTCGCATCATTTGAAAGTGATTTTTCTAAGAAGAATAAAGTAATTTTGCTTAGAAACGAAAATCATGGAATAGAAGGGTTTTCGACGCTTGAGATTTCCTCTGAAAAATTTGGCGGGCAGGAAATTCACGTCCTGTTTTCTGGAGATACGATAATAGATGAGGCCTATTGGGGGACGCAGGCGCTCAGCAGAAAATTTCTGGAAGTTACTGGTGAACTTTACCGAGAGCATATGGAGCTTCCTTTTTACTGGTTTTTAATTGTAAAGGGTCATCGAACCTATCGGTACCTGGAAACATTTTTCAAAGATTACTACCCTTGTCATATAGCCGGTCAGGGCGATGAATTGAAACCATTGGTGGGCGAACTGGCAAGGCGGCGGTTCGGAAAAATTTATAATGATACAACGGGAACTCTCAATTTTCCTGAATCCCATGGACATTTACGAAAGGCCTGGGCGGACATTCCAGCAAAACATCAAGCCCGACAAAGTGTTAAATTCTTTCTGGAAAAGAACCCGAATTACCGCCAAGGGGATGAATTGGTTTGCCTCTGCAAATTATCGCCAGAAAATTTCAAAGTCGCCTTTGCCAGACGTATTTTTGAAACTGGAACTTAGAAGGCGGCCTGAAAGCTTATCTTGGCTCGGCAACTACTCACGCTGGAAATCATCGACCCATTGTGCGCCGGCCATTTTTGAGCGCCCAGGCGGTAGACTAGAAAATTTGGCCTATTATTAGTTTTGTCGTATGGACGGATATAGTCGCAACCCGTCTTTTGGTTGCAGGATAAAAGATCCGACGGAATGTGGCTGTTTTTTCTCTCTATATTCAAACTTGAACGCCTGTAGGGTTTTGATCAGAATGAGTGGTGCTTCCTGAAGCGCAAAGGATTTACCGATACAAATCCGGGCCCCGCCGCCAAAGGGAAGATACGCGTATTTATGGCGCTTGGCAGTAATCGCGTCATCGAACCGTTTAATATTGAATTTGTCTGGCTCCTGCCAATAGTCGGGATGACGATGAGCCAGCCAAATATTGAGGTCTATAAGCGCGCCTCTGGGGATATTAACCCCCGCAACCGCGTCATCAACCGTAGCCCGCCGAGAAAGAACGGGGACAGGTGGATAAAGGCGTAAAATCTCGGACAGAAAATTTTCTACTTCCCGAAAACGACCTGAATTAAGGTCGTCTAGAAGGCTTGCCGATGACAGGTTTTTGATTTCTTTATTAAGGAGCGCATCAAGTGGGGCCGACAAAGCGAGGTTATAAAAGGCCCAGGTCAGGAAGACAGCCGTTGTTTCATACCCGGCGATAAAAAGCGTTTTTATTTCATCCACCAGAAGAGTTTCGGGCAACGGCTCACCAGTATCATTATCTTTGGCCGTTATGAGTTGATCGAGAAGATCTGAATACGAGGTGTTACTTGCTCGGCGCCTTGAAATCACGTTTAAGACGGTATCGTTCAATAGTCTAATGGCTCTACGGCGAGACGGTTTTTCGATCCTTGGCAAAAGGCCCGTCAGCCCCAGAATATCTCCAAGGCGGGTTTCACTCCGAATATTTTGAAGTGCGCTAATAATGTCCGCAATTTCTGCTTCCTTGATTGTTTCTGAAAAAAGGCTTGAACACACAATCTGCAAGCTCAGTTCAGACATTTCTATGGCCATATTGATCGGGAGGCGTTTTGATGCTGCCTCTCGCCAGTCACTGACTTTCTTGTCCGTATGATCGATGATGATCGGCGTATATCTTTCTATGTTCCGTGCCCGAAAGGCGGGTGAGATGATCTTGCGGTGCCGCCTCCATTGATCTCCATGGCTTGTCAGCAACCCATTGCCTAAATAGGGCCGCAAGATTTGTGTCAGAATAGGGCCTTTTTCATAGCGGTCAGAATGGGTCGTGAGAACATGCTCCAAATGATCTGGATGACTCAAGGTAATAAACCGCCGCAAACCATGTCGCCTAAGGGTAGGTTGTTGCTCAACGCCGACCTTCTGAAATAGACCCAATGGATCCGTGTTCATCATTCGCCATGTTTCTATTGGGCCGGGAAGAGAAGTCATGAAATAATTTTACCTAAAAACAATTTTTACGATAGACTCTAAAAGCATACCATATTACTTTTTTCAAGTAGCACGAGCATGCGAAATTAATTTCCCCGATCATATACTTCGCTGTGTGAGTTCGGAGGAATACCGTTGGGGGACAGGGAAATAATGCCGGAGAAAGTGGAAACAGGAGTGACCATCCGCCAGAAAAAAGGCGGGAAAATATTTCTGAAGCCGGCGCGGCCTGTTTCCCTGGTGATGCTGTCAAGCGGTCTCGATAGTCTCTATGCATTGGTCAAGCTGCTCACGGAAACCGATGATGTTGTGCTCGTCCATCATGTTCACATTATCAACAACGAAAACCGTCACGAGATTGAGGCCAAACGTACACGGCAGCTTGCTGACTGGTGCCGCGCGAAGTATCGCGATTTCCGGTATTCAGAATCCACCATCAATCACAAAGGGTTCAAAGGCTTTGGCTTTGATATCATGTCTGTGGCATTTGAGGCGGGGATGGTGTGCCGTTCTTTCTATGAGGCGAATGACTATCCGGTGAGCAAGCTACTGACCGGTTGGTGCACGGAGGAAGAGTCGTATCCAGGTCGCTCTCCTCATGTCAAAGCTGTGGTCGTTGCAAACTGCTTTCCTTATGAGCCTCCCAAGTTCTTTTTCTTTGATCGGGTCACGAAGATGGAGGAAGCGCGTTATTTGCCACCGGCGCTGGTTAGGATGTCGTGGACATGTAGGAGGCCAGTGATCTCGGAAGGTGGAGAGGCGGAGGAATGCGGCAAATGTCCATCATGTGAAGTGATGGAGCCTATACACCTTATGTTTAGGACGAAACCAATAATTGAGAAACGGCTTTAGTGGTGCCCGTTATATGGACTTATATTGATGATTATTTATTCAGTCGCAAATAGATCAGGCACTTTATTTAACGCAAATTTTGAACTAGGCCTTCGATACAGTGTGTTCAACAGATTGCTGTGAGAAAAAAAATGAATAAAGTTGAATTTCATGGGAATATAGAGAGTATTGGAAACGCCCGAAAAACTACGATTGTAATGTTGTCGGGGGGTGTAGATAGCGTTTATGTACTGGCGAAACTTCTTAAGGAAACTGATGATATTATTCTTGCCCATCATATTCATCTACTCAACAAGGACGGTCGGCATAAAGTAGAGGGGGAAAGATGTCGCAAAATAATAGACTGCTGTCGAAAAAAGTATCGCCATCTTGAGTATTCAGAATCAGCCATTGATCATCGGGGGCTTTTCGGCGAAAGCGTTGACATAGTAGCAGCCGCGTTTCAAGCTGGCATAGTTGGGCGATCCTATGCGGCAAAATATGAACGGCCAGCTAATCGCTGGATATTTGGTTTGAGTGAGGAGAAGGTATATGACGCGAATAGTCATACACATCTCCGCAAGGCATGCGCGGCTTCTTGTTATCCGTTCCCGGCCCCGGAATTGTATAGAATGCCAATAATCTCTATGGTCGACCAGATAAGGTACTTGCCTGTCGAACTTGCGAATTTGTGCTGGACATGCCGTAATCCTATCTGGCGGGAGAACGGTGAATTTGACGAGTGTAATGTCTGTGCAAATTGCAGTATTATGGCTAGGACTAGCAATACGCTATCGGAAATTCCATCAACGCGCCCAATTATTTTAACTGGCCTTGAGAATGTCTTCTGAAATGCAGTCAGAAACTCAAGGTGTGAGCGATACCGGTAAACTCAGTACGCCTAAAATGAGAGAGCATAGATCGACTCTGGTCATGCTCTCTGGGGGTATCGATAGCGTCTATGTACTTGCAAAGCTTTTGAGGGAAACTGACGATATCGTTATCGCTCATCATATTCATCTAGTGAATGATGAGGGGCGGTTTAAGGTGGAAGCCGAGAGATGTCGTAAGATAGTAGACTGGTGTCAGAAAAATTACCGCAAGTTTGGCTATTCAGAATCAGCCATTGATCAACGTGGATTGTTTTCTATGGGGTACGATATAATCACTACCGCGTATGAAGCAGGTATTGTCAATTCATCGTTCTACGAAAAATATAATATGCCGATAGATCGATGGATAACTGGCTGGTGTGAGGAGGAAAAGACGGATCCGGCCAGACAACCTCATATAGGGGCAATGTGCGGTGCAAGCAGTTATCCTGCGCCAGCTCCCGGGTATTTTTATTTTCCAGTTATCCGTAAAGTGGACCAGATGAGATATCTCCCCAAGGAACTTCTCGATCTTTGCTGGACTTGTCGGCGGCCCGTCTGGAATGAGGATGGGAGCTTTGACGAATGTGGAGAGTGTATGACATGTGAGCTTATGGGCGAAGTTCGCACGGAACTGGCGTCTCTGGCAAAAATGTAACCACTTTTGGTTATAATATATTGCGTTCTGATAATATTTTAGGTTGCGGCGCGAGAATTGTTGTGCTTTTATAATCGTCATGTAAATCAGGCGTATGAGGGGGACTTTTCGCTCGCTAGACTGAGGGGGACTTAAGTCCTGCAGGGGCATCAAAAGCCACAAATTCTGAGGGGATGAAATGCGGGGCCGCTGTAAAAGCGTGTGTAACGCCACGGTTCTTCTTTGTAATTTTCAAAGCTTAGTTAATTCCTGTATCCTGACGTCTGGACGTGCCCTTCGCACGAAACAGTAGGTAATTTCAGGTAGTATCATGTCAAAATCACCAAACAAAACGCCCTCTAAAAGCAGCCTGCAAAACAAGCAGAGCGAGCTTGCGGCCGCCGCCAATGTGCTGAGCAACAATTTCGGAATTGATGAGGCGGCGATCCGCGCTGCAGCGGAAGAAGCGGTGGCCAAGGCCGCCGAGGCTGCTGCGACAACGGCGGGTGCACCGCTCGGTGGTAATCCGCATCTGGGGGCTACTCCCGGCGATGCCGCAGGCGCAGACGGCGGCAAGACATTGCCCGCCTCAGCCGAAAAAATCACCGCCTTTGGCTCCGTCGCCTGGCTGATGATGCATTCCAAACCGCATAAGCATCTTTTTATTACCGATCTGGAATGGGCTGTTGAGCCGCCGATCTCGCTTAATCAATGCTTCTTCTGGCATCGCGGCCATGTGCCGGTCGGCTATGCCAGCTGGGCCTATCTGTCGGAGGAGGCGGAGACCCGCATGCTACAAGGCATCCGCAAGCTCGGCCCGGCCGATTGGAAATCCGGTGATCGCCTGTGGTTGATGGACCTGATCGTCCCCTTCGGCGGCATGGCCGAAGCCGCCAAGGAACTCCGCGAGGGGGTTTTTAAAGGCAAAAAAGTAAAAAGCTATCAACCATCTCCCGATGGCAGCGGCATGGCTGTGGTCGAGTGGTAAGGAAGTTTAAGTAGAGTTTGAGCAGTAGAAAACGCGATTAAGATTTATGACCCGCATACCGTTAGGGAGCCTGGTAATGTCATCTACAAATTTCTTTGATTACGAATTATTTGGTAATGAAAGTATTGGAATACCTGCGCCGGACGACATGGTTTCGGAAAGTGGAATGCTGGCGCCGACGCATTGGCTTCTGTCGGAGGGCGGGACCTTTAAAACCATTCGAGCCTTTGAGGCGGGAGAGGCCCTGATTAAGGCTGATAGTGGGAGAGCGCTTTTCGCGGGCGCGTCGCCGGTTCCAGGTCGCCATACGGTCTATAACTTCACGGTAGAGGGGCTGCACACTTATATCGCCGAAGGATATCGGGTTCACAATGATTCCTATAAAGGGCCGGTTTCGGTAACAGGTGTCATTGGCGGCGCCATTGGCGGACAGCTGGCAAGCTATTTTGCGGGTGATAAGCTGGCTGTTCAGATCGCTGCAAAAGCTGTCGGCTCTGCTTTGGGAAGCACTATAGGCGATACAATTGCTGGTAAAATACCTGCTGATAGTTTTGGGGCTCATTTTGGCAACCGGATTGCCTATAATTTGGTTGGCGCGATAGGTAGCTTGGTAGCAACTTCTATTTTTGATGAAATATTTGAACTAGATGGTGTAGTAGGCGATTTAGCTGCAATTGCTGTTGGCGCGCTCGGTGCGCAGCTTGCGGTATATGCTTACACCGCCGCCCAAACAAGCCTTGCAGCAACAAGCTTTTCTTGGGCGGATTATTCTGACGGACTGTATATTGCTGCGGCGGCTTATGCGGGCAGTCTTTTTGGGCAAAAAGTTGCTGGAGATGGTGGAACATTCGGAAATAATCCTGAGGGGCAAGCGTACGGTAGCGCAATTGGTGCTACAATTGGTATTGCGGTTGATTTTTATTATGGAGGTGATGGTATAGCAGGAGCGTTCATCGGATCTTTTCTCGGTACCATGATTGGGGGTGCTTTCGGTGGAGATCCGGCGCTGCCCGAGGCCGTTAGTCTGGTGGAGCTGGGCTTCCGGCTGGATGCGCAAGGGTTCTTTGTGGTGGATGGCTATGCCAAGGATGGCGGCAGTCAGGACGCCGCCAACAACATCGCGCAAGCAGGTGCTAATGCTTTGAATGCCTTCCTCGCCGTCGTTGGCGGGCGTGCGCTCGACTTTAACGAAAAGATCGGCTTCGGCTATGTTGGCAGCCAGTATATCGGCAGTGGTGGGAAGCGCTATGGTTCCGTTGAAGCCCTGTTGGATGCTGAGGTAACGCGCGTCTTCAAGACCATCCAGATTGAGGGTGGCAATATTTATATGAAACGCGCCCTCGCCAATACTGCCGCCACCAATATCGGCGACCTCTCCGATGATCTCGGCCTCGCCGTGCGCTATGGCCAGTATATGGATAACCAGATCTTATTTTTGGAAGAACTCGCGGATTGGGAGCAGGACGAATGGGCCGCAACGCTGCTCCGCGCTGAAGAAGACCTCAATCTTGACGATACCGCTGCCTCAGACACATACACCCGCGACGGTAATTTTGGCTTCGAGATTTATGTCGAACGTCGGGAGTGGGTGGCGACGTCGGAATTTATCACTACAGGAGAAGGTGGAGAGGGACACATTCAAGAAGGATGGTACGCAGTCACCAATTGGCAGGCGGCGGGCGCTTATCGAGAACTAAATATAGAAGGCAAGG
>JAESRG010000131.1 GCA_016764785.1 Paracoccaceae bacterium | reverse complement strand
TGGTGTCAGCCTTTTGGCGGGTGGGGCGGTGTAGTGAACTCGTTCACGCCCATAAGGCCCGGAAACTACCTGCATAAGCCCGCTGGTATCTTTGCGCCACGCACCAACGCTGATTTTGGTCATCCCGCTGCGCCCAGTCGGGAACAGGGCGCTGTGCCAGCCATAGAGGCGCTCATCCGTCAGTGGGGCGTCGTACTTGCCTGTGGCATCCAGCATGACCTCGACAATGCCGTCAACATGCCGGTCAGCGGGTTTCAATGCGCCAATATCGATCCCCAGCCGCAGCGCGATGGAGGAACGCACGGTGGAGGCGTCCAGATCTTCACCCTCGATCTGGCTGGTTTTCATTACGTCACGGGTCAGGGTTTGCAGATTGGCTTCCTCACGCAGATCAAAACCCACCCCCTCCATACGGCCAAGCAGGCGACCTTGCTTATGACGGACGGTGGCTAAACCCTCGGCAAGGCTGGCCACATCCCATTTCAGAGTGGGCCATTCAGATAGCTCCCAGATATACAAATTAATCTCCGCATAATTTGCGGCGATAATGATGGTTATTCACCGCAAATGCAATGTCGATCTTTGGTAATGTGCTGAAAGTTGCTATTTTTCAATCATATCACTGCCATCCGCAGGCGTCCAATACTGTTGATAATCAGGCCCTTTTGATGAAGGTTGTTTTGATTTGTCAGGCTGTGTGATTTTGATTGGCAGGGGTGCAGGCAGGTCAGGGCCAACTAGGATTGCTTCACCTTGACCTAAGGACGGAATGAATGCGGCTGCGCTACGGTCAAGATCACCGCAGGCGCGTTCGATGGTTTCCCTGTCCCGGTCATTGGTTAGCCGGTGAACAATAAGTGTTCCAAGCTGGCTGAGAACATCTTGGGGGACATCACGGGGGCGTTGGGTGGCGATTACGGTTGTCAGGCCGTATTTACGCCCCTCTTTGGCGATTAAGCCGAAGGCGTCCAGTGAAACACTGTTGTATTCATCCCCAACAGATTGACCCATAAACTGGTGAGCTTCATCAAGAAAACAAACAACGGGCTGTTTCTTAAACTTGTCAGCTCGGGCGAGGCCCAAAAGGTATTCACCTACAGTATTTAATAGCAGTTCCCGTGCGTTGTGATTGAAGCTGACGTTCTTGAATGAGATCAGCAGTATTCGTTGGGCTTTATCACCTAGAAACTGGCTAATCTGTTCGCAAATATCCTCTCCATCACTTCCAAATAGACACTGAAGTTCGGGAGAGGCAAGCATACTGCGCATTCGGACGATCAGCGTGTTGCAATAGTTCAGCGGGCCATCATTCTTCCCCCCAAAGACATTTGGGTCCTTGTAGCCTGTTGGGTAGACACATTCGTTAATAATTTGGTCAGTCAACGCATCGATGTTGAAATTGCAGGTCTCACTTGAAAGTGCGCGGGCAAATTTTGAGGTTGCCCCTGTGAAATCAGAAATTTTCTTCCCGCTTTTTTCGACGCAACCATTTGAGTCGACATAAACAGTTCCAAAATCTGCGCTGAAATAACTGGTTGAGCTACCGTTCGTTTCGGTTGTAAGGCTTGAATCGGCTTTCAGGGCTTTGGCCAAACGCAGGCTGCGAATGGCTTCGCGCATTGTCGGCCCTTGGCTTTGTCCCGTGGGTCTAAGCAAAGCAAAAAGAGAAAGTTCGGTAATTCGTTCAGACGGGAAATGAACGAGCTTTTGTCCGCTTCCGGCCTTTGTAAATGCGAGTTCAGTTGCCCCCGGAACTTTACCGCCAAATTCCCCTGTAGGATCAAACAGAATTGCTTTGCCACCAACCCTGCTTATCTCATCGATCAACTTCGCTAGCGTCCAGCTTTTGCCACCACCTGTTGCGCCAAAAATCCCGCAATGCCTACCGAACAGCTTTTCCGGTGGGATGCTAAGATCGGCCCCGTCAATTCCGGAGATTTGACCAAGGGATATTGCTACGGTATCGTTTTCTCCCAATAAAGCACCTTGTATCGACTTGGAAAGCGAAGCGCCTTCTGCCACGTAGACTCCATCACCAATGCGGGGTTTTACGCTGATACCACGCACAACACGTTGGGTTGCTTTATCAATTGTGGATAGGAGTTGAATGCGACCCACTGGCTCGGTTGCCGCTTCGGCCTCAATCTGGTGTTCAAGTGCAGGGCGATTTTTCTCGGGGATATGAACTTCGATAATCCGCCCCAGGATGACCGCTTTGTCACAGTCGATAAATACGAAATCACCGACGGTTCCTCGCGCCATGCCGCGCCGTCCGGCGGCGGCCAGCGCCTGTGGTAAGTTGAGTTCAGCACTAGACGCTGTGACTGTTGTTAATGTTCCCAGACGCTTTTCGGAGTCAATCAGGGCGGTAGTATTATTCATTGCCCGCGCCCTTTTGAATTTGTTCCAGCCGTGCTTCTAACTGCTGACGGTCCGTTTTTCCAATCATGGTTGGCATTGCGTCAGCTAGATCATCAAACCGGCCATTGAGAATGGTCACGCGATTATCCCCTTGTTTTACAAGCTGGATGATCTTGTCATGGTACGGGCGTAGGTCCGTATTTGTTTTATCAATTAAATGTTTGTCTTCGATTAACTCCCCGCAAGCAAGTTCAGTGCTTGGAATAAAACAAGGATCACATAGGATTAGCTGCAACGATAGATTGGATTCCAACGCCGCCCATATCGGCGCGCTAATGTGATCATCGGCAAAGCCAAACCCAGCAATAATCAAGGTCGTATCAGGTTCACGCAAACTGGCCTGCCATGCAGCAAACATATCCAGATAGGGCGTGGCAAATGATTCCTGATATTTTGAGGAGCGCGGGTATATCAAAACGGGATCAAGTTTATCGTCTTTACTGCGGATGACCATCCCGTCTTTGCGTCGCCAATCAAGTGAGCCGTGCATTTTATATAGATGAAAGACACTATCGATATAATCGGCACGGGTGCTTTGCGGAGTCCGGCGTACGATGTCATGCTCAAAATGGTCGCGATTAAAGCGTTGTTCAGTGCTGTGCGAAAATCCGTCAATTAGCACAATTCTTCGCTGCATTGCAGCCTCTTCAATGCACATATCATAGTTTGTTGTAAACAAGCGAACCCGAGACTTTTCAGGATTGCGTCGTGCTAGCCGCCGTAGAAATTCTAAGTGCGCAGTAATATCTGTTTTGTTGGAGACAAAATCAACACGCTCCAGAATTGCTTGTTCGGCATTTTTGACAAACGCTTCAATACCATCTGCATCGTCATTATTTGAACGCGCTTTGGACAACTCAATCGTTATTTTGCATAGGCTAAGAAGATTTTCAATGTCTTTGCTTTTGTTGCTATTATCGCTGGGTTTTTGCCCAGTTACCTTTTCGACGATCCCTGAAAAAGTCGCTAAGCAAGAGGTTTCCACAGCATCCCATAGATCGGCCATTCCTGGGGCGGAATCTCCGTTAGAATTCTTCGCAGCGAAAGACGCTCCTGACCCAAGTAGCACAATAAGGTTGGTGGAATGCAACGCACTAACCAGCGCTTCTTCAATATGTTCGTGGCTACCTTTTGAAGTTTTCTCATGCTCACCATCTGGCGTTGTGCTGTCATTGTATGCAAGCCATGATCCATCCTGCTGCAATAATCGCAGCTCTGTTTTTTTTCCAGATTTATCTTTCCAATAACCCATTGCATTCCCTCGTTTACCGTTTGATTGCCGCCTGAATAGCTTGTCGGATTTCCAGCGGATTTTTCTTCTCCATGGTGGCCATAACGAATATGCCCTTACCATCAGAGTTTTTCGCCCATTGATCACCGATAAGCTGCTTTTCACGGGTGTCTTTGGTGATCTGCTCACCTGCGTGTTGTTGGCCTTTGTATTCGATCACAAGAATGCGTTGGTCTTTGAGTTTGCCAACGAAGTCGGGAAAAAAACGGCCTGTCGGGGTGGGTAGGGAAAATGAGTTGCGATGGTTTGCAACATTTCGAGTCCAGTATTCAACTTCAGAAAGACTATCAATGACGAGCGCGCATTGTTCTTCTTCTCCACCCGCAGCGCCATCAAAGGCCGGGATCTCATCGGGCCCCATGAAATGCTTGCTAAAGGTAAATTTGGTGCCACGGTACTTGGGCACATCAAAATACATATCATCAAAGAACTCAAAGCCTTGATCAAAAGAAACTTCAACACGCGCGTCGGGGGCGAACAGGTTCATCTGGTAAACCTTGTCGCGTTCTGCCTGCCGAAAGCCTTTCAGTTTGTCCGAGAGCTTGCGGGCAAGAATGAATTTGCAGCGCATCAACTGCGATAGAGGAATGTTGCGATCTACGTTTAGATAGGTCACCATATCGCTGAGCCAGCCAAGTAGCTCGGCTTGGCCAATATGTGGATCACGCACCTTGCGGTCCAGCCATTGCACCAGCGAGTTTGGCGTCCAGTCTTGAACCTCCACATCCATTGTCAGTTGATCTGAACTATCGGCGGCTTTAATCAACAAGCGGTTGCCATCGAGATCAATTTCAAATGTGTTTGTGGTCTCAATAATATCAAACTCATCTGACGCCAACCGCGCAGGGTGATCTTGCAAAGACCAATCGTGATATTCCATCATCATTTCGGTATCAGCAAAGGTCAGCTCGTCTTGTATCCATGTCATCAAGCGCGGGACAACGAAAACCTCACCACGGTGAGCCGGAGCTACCTTATGCGCATGCTGGGCCTCAAACTCGGCAATTTTTTCTTGTAGCTGTCCGTGAAGGCGCTTGGGTGTCTGTGTGTAAAGATTTTCTTTTATTTTCGGTTTCATAAAGCCCGAGATTTTAAGAGTAATTTTTCCCGCTTCATTTGACGTAACACTGATTTTGCCAGGAGCGACGCTTTCGATGCCCTTCACTTCGTCCTTGGTTGCATCAAGATCAATCGAGACAGCGGGCAAAGGGCGCGACCGACGGCCAAACAATCCATCATTTAGTCCTGGTTCTTCGGCCTCAATGTTGGATTCCGCTTCGTTCTCCTCAAAGCCCATATCAACCAGCTTGTCGCGCAGAGATTGGGCGGCTTGTGCAAAGTTTTTTGACACCAGCCGCGCATAGGATTTGTTCAGCAGGGGGGACTTGCGGCGTTTGGCGTAGGGCATGCGTAGCACGCGACCCAAAAGCTGCTCTGCATCAGTGGAGCTGCGGATATTGGCCAGCGAGCAGAACACATAAGCGAACGAACAATCCCAGCCTTCTTTTAACGCCTCGATGGTGATGACGTATTCGATTTCGCAAGCTGGATCAAACAGGTCGATGCCGTCCAGCTCACGCTGTGCCCCCGTAGCCACGGCAATCTTGGCAGGATCAATATTCTCATTGTCGATCAGGTGCTTTTTCAACACCTTGACGGTCACTTCTTCGTTCTTCTTTTGCGCCTGAAACAGCACGATAGGGCGGATGTAACCCTCACGATCCAAATCGGCTTGTTCCTGCAATTCTGCTCGTTTCAAAATGGCGGAATTCACTGCGCCTTGCCACGTATCGGCCTCATCCAGCACAATGGGCAGCTTGATCATTTCTTCGTCTTTCAGCTCTTGGGCTGTGACGGAATGCAGGATGTTGTTGAACCCTTTGGGCGTTGCGGTGAACTCGATACAGGCAGATGGATTTATGCGCTCATACACTTCACCCGATAGCTTTGACCCGGCTTTGTGGGCCTCATCCATAATGACCAAAGGCTGGTGTAGATGCATCAGATTGGCAAAGGAAAAACGGATGCCTCCCTTCATCGGCCCATCTTCATTACGCTCCAGTCCAGCGGTATTGGGGGGAACTGAGGTGAAATGCGGTTCTAGCATTTCGTGGTGTGCATATACCTTGCGCCCGTCGGTGTTGCTGACGCGCAGCGTCTGGATGGTGCCAACTACTACACATAAGTTGCTGCGCAGATCATGCGGAGTAATTTGGGTGAAATCGCCAATGTCAAATATGCGCACACGGCCCTCAAACGCCTCATCCAAAACCTGACGATACGGGTGGCGCGGGTTTTTCAGGGCTTCGGCGGTTTGCATACGAATAGTGTTGGTGGGGACCAGCCAAAGCACCAACGGGAAATCCTTCTCGATCCATGTATCTTTGGCCGTCGTAATGGCATGGGCGGCGAGGATGGTTTTGCCGCCACCCGTGGGCAGGCGCAGACAGACATAGGGAACTTCAGGCAGGCCGTTCAGTGGTTTATATCCAGCGGCATAGCCCTTCAGGCGTTTGGCGAGTTCTGGTTCTTGGGTCAGCAGCTCATACGCTGCTTTGGGGCCTGTGATACGTGCCTCTTCTAAAAAACGGCGCAGCGTGGCTAGTGATGCCTTCTGATAATTCTTCAGCTTCATTTTCTGGCCCTCACGTCATACGGCGTTTGCTTAAATTCGATTTGTTCGGTTTTTAGGCTGGCGTCTGACAATACAGTGCGTTCACCATAAACGGTGAGCGGGCCTGTGAAACCTCCTGCCGCCTCGCGGATGATGGATAGAGTTTTTCGGGTTAGCACGTTACCACCATTCACCGATTTATCGCCAAGGATGCCATTGTAAAGCAGGGCATAGCCGTGGTCGTTGGCGGCCCCTAAAAACGGGGAGAGGGCTTTGGGGATGGTCCATGGCGCACCGGTTTCAGAAAACCAGATATGGGCTGCTAACACGGGAAAGCGGATGTCGGGGGTGAGCTGGCCGAGTTCGTCAAACACGGGTGAGCCAAGACGGTAGTAGCGGAACCCGCCACCGCCTTGCCAGTTTTGTGTCTTGGAAATCCCGCCTTGCTCACCGTCGATCACCTTTTTCTGACGCGGCACGCAGTGGGTGACTGCATGATCCCCCATTTCAATACCGATATAGTGTCGCCCCATTTTTTGGGCGACGGCGGCGGTGGTGCCAGAGCCAAGGAAAGAGTCCAGCACGAGATCGCCTGGGCCGGTAGCAATATGAATAATGCGTGTGAGCAACAGTTCTGGTTTTGGGGTTGCAAATACATCAGAGCCAAAAAGGGAAACTATTTCTTTTTTGGCGGCTTGGGTATGTCCTACTTCCTCGTATGGCCAGATAGTTTGTGGAACAATCCCCTGCTTTACGTCGGTTAAGAACCGTTTCTTTTGTGGTATTGCATCGCCTTTCACTCCCCACCAAATCTGATTGTCAGCATCCAGAGTATGAAACTTCTCTTTGCTAATTGTCCAATATCGTCCTTTTGGTGGGCCATCAATTTTACGTCCTGTTGGTGAAACTAGGCTGTAACTTCCTGCACCGTAAAAATTCCGTGCGGATAAGTCGCTTGTCTTCCAAATTCCGCGCGGATCTTGGTCAGGATTTTTGTAGGCTCTATTTTGTTTCTCTGTTCGTGGCATGAGATTTGGTACGAATGAATCTGCGGACTTTGCATAAATGTGGATATGGTCATGGTCTTCTGAAAAATGCCTCGCACTTGACTTCGGCGAGTAATTTTTCCTCCAAATCACATTGGTAATAAAGTTTTTCCTCCCAAAGACTTCATCCATGATAACCTTGAGATAATGTCCTTCACGATCATCAATACTTACCCAAATCGATCCATCCTCGGCCAGCAACTCCCGCAGCAACTCTAACCGTGGCCACATCATCGCTAACCATTTGGAGTGTTCCAAATTGTCGTCGTAATGCTCAAACGCCGACCCCGTATTATACGGCGGATCAATATAAATGCATTTCACCTGACCGGCGTAATAGGGCAGTAGCGATTTCAACGCCTCAAGGTTATCGCCCTGAATCAGCATATTGCCCGCGCCCAAGTCGCCATAGCCCAGCTCGGGCACCTCCTCCAGCAGGCGGTAGGGGACCTTTTCAGCAGCACGAACATCATCGTCGCGGGTTAACCATTTAAGTGTGGGCATTTAGCAGGCCTTCTTGGGTTTTGGTCAGATTGGTTCGATCGGGGTGTATCCATCAGGATAGTTTGGCTTTGAATGCTGTGACATAATGCGGGCATTCCAAGCCGCATTGGCAATGGAAATAAACAGTGCAAATGCAAACAAGTGGCGGAGTAAGTTTGGAACTTCAAAATGCAGAATAAACTGTGATATAAAAAGTGCTGCCCAAATAACGAGCGGTATGCCAAGCCCGATTGTTGCGTGGTAGAAGGCGGCTTCCATGGTTTTTGTGCGCTCAATCTCGATCTGTTTTTGGAGGTCAATAATATGACTTCGATTCCCAGCTAACTCGATGAGTTTCTTCTTTGACGGGGCCATGGTTTTTAGCGCCTCTTTACAGTTGTCGTCTAATATCTCACGCATGAGCGCCTGTAGATTTTCGGACATGATAACCCCTTAACTTGCCATCTCGATGATACGTGTGATGCGCTCTTCGTTGATGTCATTGCCTGACATCATATCCTCAAGAAGAAAGCTTACGAGCTTGGCTTCTTTTTCTGGCGTAATTGTAAGATTTTTATCTGAAATGAATTTTCGTGCGGCGACTACGGCGTTCTCAACAAACCGGTTCAAGTCCGACGTTTTCATTGTGCCTTTTCCCAACAAGAGCCAATCGGCGGAAATACTATAATCACGGCAGATTTCAGCGGCCAAGGTTAAAGGAATGACTGTCGCACCACGTTCGTAGTTTGCATATGCGCTTTGGGAGGCGCCAATTTTTTTGGCAAAAGGAATTTGATTAAGTCCGAGGTTTTTACGAATAGCGGTTAATCGATCTGAAATATCCATGTTCACTCTTGTATAAAAATACCCAAAGTTGTAAATATTTACACGAATCGGTATAATTGTTACTTCTTTTACCGATTATTGCCGTATTTGTGATGAAAGAGCAAGGAGATGACGTGGAAACCAGACTTGAAAGCCCAAAAGACTTAGCCGTTCGCACTGGTTGGCCAGAGCGACGAATTAGAAATCTAATCACTTCAAATCAACTTAAGCACCTAGGGTCAGGACTCATAACCAGAATAACACGATAGAAGCCAGAATAATGGCTGAGAGGAAGAGCTCCGGGCATCTGTCGTAGCGCATTGCAATGC
>JAESRG010000130.1 GCA_016764785.1 Paracoccaceae bacterium | reverse complement strand
AAACTGGTCTGAAAACTTCCGTCTCTTCGTCATTTCTGTATTCCTTCATTAGGTTGGAATACACCTTAACTGACTGTCCGATTTTGCAGGACCACTTCATTCATGATTGCACGGCAATTCTCGTCCCTAGAATCAGGGAACACTCCCTCTGTATCTGAATCAGCACTCCATACGGCAAAAGGCTTCTGTGTCACAGGGTCAATTAACTGGAAGCAAAAAATTGACCGAATGCTGTTCCTTTGATCTGGATGGGTATATTTAAAGAGCTTGTCCTTTTCAGCCAGAGCCGTCGATGAATATGAAACACGACTTGAGATCATATTCCCCCACACATATCCTGCGGCCGTATTCTTGTCCGCAATATTGATTGAGGTATCTGGTACAGGAAGACGTGTGCCACCAAGTGTCCGCGCCGGTGTTCCAATTATTTGAAAAACTCCGTCGGAATTTGGTTTGAGTAGCGAAACTATTACATTGCCTCCGTTAAGTCGTTTTGCTCGATTAAGATAAGTTACCAAAGATTGATGTAGGCCATTGCTCAGCGTTTCTGATGAATATCGAAAGTTCATTCTTCCTTTTGCACGTCCTGCAATTTCGACGACGTTTTTGCCTCCGCGATAAGCCCTCACCATTCGGGTTGTTTTAATTTCAACGCATTTATTCAAATTGTTTATGCATTCGCGCAGGTTTTCAATTTCATTGTTCTTTTTTTCCATGAGGTTAACGTTGTCGTAGTCAACAATAATCTTGAAGAAGATGGTCAAAGTATACAAACTAACTGATATCCAAAAAAGGACCGAGACATCGTATTTCGAAAGAAACAGCATGGCTAAGCCAGTAATTGTTAGCAGAGATGGAATCACAGCAATTTTTACATTCTTTGGTAACTCACGGTACTTGTGAAGTGCTGCTCTTATCCATTTAAACATAATGTCACCATTTGAAAAATCTAAACTATATTCATCAACCTTAACGGTATCGTATCTATTTTCAATATGGTGGTCAGTATTTTACAAAAGTAAATTGGACCTGCCAGAGATTACTAATACGGACCAACGTTCCCAGATTACTGGCGTAATATGGATCGCTACGCTGACCGAGGCAGATGCAAAATATAAAGCAAACTCGGCAAGCCGCAAGCTGTGTTCTGTATTACAGAACCTACTTGGCAAGGGGGCAAAGCCCCCGTTGCATCCCTAAATAAAGGTGCGAAATTTAGGCTCGCGCGGGGCTACAGGCGTTTCTAACCCAGCCCCACGTGATCGTATGGCATTGACCGCTACCCGCTATTTCGAACGGTGCCTTGATTGGCATAAGCGTCCAACAACATCTTGGTGTATTCATGGGTGCTAGATGTGTATTCACCCAAACCTGGCCAGGCAAAAGGCGCCGTCATGCAAGTCAATGCTTGGTCAATTTCAATACCTAGAAGATCGGCTACTGCTAGCGCCTGAATGGGATCTTTGCCTTCAGGCCAAAGATCCTCGTCAAATACAATCGATACATCATTTTCTTCGTCGACACTGATTGCTGCCAAGAGCGCACCCAATCGCTCGCTGGTGTTTGTCGCATCCTCGAGCAATGCGCTACGAATCAATAGTGTTATGTTCTTCTCGTTGAGTTCCAGCTTGAATCTTGTATCGACGACTTCGATTTTGGGTTCGATGTTTTTACCGATATTCGAAGTTTGAATAGATTCAGGTTGCTCGTCATCATCACTCAACCAAAAAGCGGTTTCGAAAATATCCAAAGGCGATGCATGGCATGCAGGGCAATGCCATAGACTGTCAGCGATCTGCTGCCCGGTGATAAGCGCGTCACAATGTAAACAGAACCATTTGTCAGAAAGACCATGCCCCAAAGGGTGGCGAACTTTTCCTTCCGCATCTGGCTTTGTCGAGCGCCGCGGCCAGTCCGATGCGATACGTGCACGAATTTGTTCAGAGCGAGTCTGGGCTATTTGGAGGGCATCTTGCAAGAAGTCAGAATCATTGATCGGATTAGAGCTGTTGCTTTGTTTGGCTATTTCTACCCGCGGAGGTGCGTGCGGTGCTTCGCTGACATGAATGCTCCAGCCTTCACCCGTTAGATAGACATCACCCAGAGTTTCCATCATCTTATAAGAATGACCGCCGATTTTCCCTTCTTCAACAGGTTCAATACCTTCAAACCGCGACTTAATGGCTTCACCGTCTTCATGCTGCACATGAAAGTTTGGAAGGGTCTTTTGTAAAAAAACTTCGGTGACTGCGAGGTCTTCTGGCGTTACTTGCCAGTCATCTTTGCTGGCCTGCATTAATGCAGGCCAATGCGAAAACTTCAGTTCAACCGCGACCAAATCGAGTGCATGGTGTTGTGGAATTCTATTCGCCCGCGCATACCGTTTAGCGAGGGTCTTCAAATTTAGAAGTGAGTTAGTATGTTTCATGATCCATTTCCAATTAGGATCCGAAAAGGTGCCCGCTGCAAATCGGATCCTGCCAATGGCATGATGTCCTGAGAGATAAATTCAGCGCTGCTTAGCTTCGCATGACGGGCACACCGGCCTGCACCTTAGGCCAAATTAAGTATCAGACATTTACGAAAGGACGTCAAGTCCGTCCACTCACCGGGTGCTAAAGATGCTGCAGCGCAGCCCGCAGACCCGTCATTGGTTCAGAGCGCAGCATTTCCTACTGGGCAATCACGGCAGAGCGGGGCAAACCTGCCGTCGGGATACCCCGATCCAATGACGGCTTTCGTCAGCTCGCATCCGCAGCGGAAAACAGCAATGGCGAAACGTTGATTTTTGCCGCTGAAGCCGTGCCGCGTCGGAGTAGTTCGATAGCAGATATTCGTCCACCAAAGGCATACGTTGATCATATCTGCTAGCTAATGGGCTAGCTGTTAATGTGCTGCGTAGCCAAGTTGGGTGGATCATAGCTTCCGGCATCCATCCGCTCTTTGACAGACAAATGAATTTCAGACTCAGCTGATATGTAGCGACGTTCAGATCTAGGAAGATAATATCCAGACTGTTTTTTCACTTCTGGGTCGTCATGCCAAAACTTCCTTTTGGGCAAATATTCGGCAATTCTCCAAACCCAGTTCATAGAATCATGCAGCGTCGAAGTCGGAGACGGTTTCGCATAATCTCGCTTAGTACCTGCCTTCACATTCTTTGGATTTTGCCCCTGTACGAGGCGTTTTACCATTGTTTCACGAAACACCAAACCATGTTCTCTAGCCTCGTCGACCATCCAGCTTAGAGGATATTTTGCTGCGCCACTTTCTTGTTCTGAATATCCACCCCCAATGTCAGAGTGAACTCCGGCAAACCATACTTGTTTAATATCTTGTTCCTCAGCATTTTTATCTTCCACAAACGGGTTCGATTTAAACATCTGTGGCTCTTTCCATCGAGCCAGTCGAAACATGCGTCGGCGCTCATCAACAGCCACGGCGTGTCGAAAGACCTGTACGCAAGGGTTCTCTTTAGTGAAGGGGAGTGCTTCCAAACTTGGCAGATAAAAACGATCGGGCCTTGGCACGATCACAGAAGCAACCGTATCCCAACATCCCATAAATCTGATTGTGATGCGGTGAGTATCCAATACCTCTTGAACACGCCAAGCAATTTCAAATTTATCCTTGGAACTCGATTGCTTGTAGGCTGTCAGCGCGTAGGAACTTAAATGTTCTTGATGCCGCTGCAATACTCCAACTAAATTGATAAATCCGGCTAAAACCCTGACAGTATGAGCACCTCGACTAAAGCCAAGCAAATAGATCTCGTCACCTTTTTCGTAATTTCGAACAAGAAATCGATACGCCGCAAGAACGTTCGCGTCGAGACCATACCCAGTCGCTAGACCGAAAACACCCTTAGCCTTGTTTTTAAATGATGCCCAACTCCCACTGTTAGAGATGGTTCCGATACCAGGGTCATAAAACGCAATTTGATTTTTATCTTCTTTCAAGACGCGATAAAATTTAAGGACATTTGACTGGTTTTCTTTAATTTCATTTCCGGTTCCGTCGCAGCAAATCACTAATTTTTTCGGCATTGTTTCGGTCCTTATATACTAAATTTAGTTTGCGCCCGCCTCAATCAGTGAGCCATTTTGCGTATGCCCTAATGTCGATCATTGGAACAGTTCCGGCATATTGAAGCTCGGATATCAGATGAAAAAGAAAGCCGGTCGCGGGTTTTTTACCGAGATGAATATCGTAATCTTGTGTCTTACGGTTCAAGCCAAAAAATCCATGGCTTGCCACACATCCTAAATCTAGATGGTCTATTGCAGTAGAGTCACCCAGATTTTCAATCAGTGTATCGCTGAGCGGCGGATTCCACTCAGATTCGAGCGTCAACATGCCCCCAAGAATGTGTATAGGGGGTTTTGCGGGGTACTCTCCACCAGCATGTGGAATTGGCAGACTCGTGCACTTCAACCGGCGAACGCTCGCAATTTTATTTTTCGCATAAGTGAGCAGGCTTGCATCCATTGTCTGCTTGGCTTCAAAAACCGCATAGACACTTTCCGCCGGAACGATTTTCGCCGCCTTAAAGTTAAATATAAATGGCGAATACTGGCGGTCAAACACCACAACATCCATCTGATCGCTGAAATTTCCTTTGCTATCGACCACATGCGCTGATTCAACTTGGTATCTCTTGGGAAGGTAGGTTTGTAGCAGCTCCAGCCAAACCCTTTCGCTGGCATCACCCTTCGTGCCAGGATGAGCCAACGTTTTGCGCGCTGTATGGAGTTCGTTTTGAATTCCATCATGCAGCGATGATAGCATTTCCGATAAGTTCCATTCAGCCATTTCTTTAAACCTTCTCTTGAAATGGTGGGGTTGGCATAGTTTCAGTTGCGATTTGAATGGCACGCGACGCGGTCACCTTTGAGTTTGGATATGCATCCAAAATTATAGATGGAATTAAACGCTGTGTTAGGTCCGAAAAGGCGAAACCGTGCGACCGATCCTTGGTTGACCCAGTAACATTTACCAAAATTTCGATATCCGACGCAGACAAACCAAATGGGGTGAGTGAATCCGACAACACCAAATGCCGTTGTTTGGCTTCCGGCCGTTCAAATACTAATATCTCAGCAGCCCTGCGCTTTACTGCTGGATCTAATGCGGACAATCGGTTGGTGCACATGATCACTGCAATAGGTAATCCACCATTTGAAAGGCGATCAATACCTCTGATAAATGCATTCACCCCAGCTTTGTCTTCGTGATGCATCTGCGACGATTCACGTGACTGCGCCAATGCATCGGCTTCGTCGATCAGAAGAATTACACCACCGCGTGCGCGCCCAGAAGGACCAACAAGCTTTGAGGCTTCTTGATAAGCGTATTCAAAAGCCGCCGAAACCAACTGGGTCATCTCCCCCACACGGCCTTGACCACGGGCAGAAAGGCTCATCGGCAACAATGTGATTTCAATGTCTTCTTGGCGAGCAACCATATCTCCAATTGTTTCCGCCAACGCGGTTTTCCCCGACCCAACGTCGCCGCAAAGAACAATTAAAGGGGGTCGTTTTAGGATGCCAGAAACATAGGCTTCTGAGCCGGGATGGTAGCGAGAAGCCCAAGCCTCTAAACCCGCTGAATTTATCAGTGTTCCCAACATCTTTGAGAGCCGGGTTTTTTGATCATCAAGCCCAACCAGGCGGGATAGACGTTCTTGTGCATCTGGATCAGGAAGCAGCATAGTGCTTTCGAAAAGTGCTGTGTTCTGGCTTTGGGCGTTCATGTCCAACTCCTTACTGATGACCTATTTAGGGCTCTTCCGCCCGCGCTATAAGAACGATCCTGTTCAAAGTACCCACTAATTCCAGGCGTGTCGCCTGAGCTTCGCGCAATGGGCAAGCCACGTTTGAACGCAGTCCTCTCGCCATCTGTAAGGCGCCACCATGCAGACGAGTAGGACAGAAAACTAGTAAACGACGCACCAGTAATGTTTGCTCGAGGGCGAATTTTACCTGGATCATCATCGACGCCATCCCACCCATTCAAATCCCGTGCGAAATACTTGATGGTTGGCTCAATCCAATCGCCGTTCTTTTTGAATCCATAGGCCACTTCATTCAGATAACCCGCTTTTAGAAACGCCATCATTTCGCCCTCATAGTTATCAATATCTTGATTATTTGGATAACCGTAGAACCGTTGAATACGTTTCAAGTCCGTGGCCATTTTTGATGCCAAGTGCCTTGCATGCGTGATCGTAAATGTTATGCTCTCAGTGAGAGTAATACTCATGGTCATGTTTTTTTCCTATCCCTGAAAAGCCGAGCCAAATACGCGTTGCCAGTGCCGAATTGTATCCTGTTTGGTTGGACACCGAAGGGCTGCGTCAATCGCGTCACCCGCGTCTAGAGCCGCATCTACAATGTCGTCTGCTTGCGCTTGCGTGTAGAGCTGTGAAACATTGTTCTCTTCATTTACGGGATCAATAATCTCAATTGGCGTGCCAAAGACCTCTGCCTTCGACTTAAGATAATAGTCATCAAAGACGATGCGCTCATTCATACCCGAATTTGCGATGTAACTGAAAAAAGCCTGCAGGGCTTCGGGATAGTCGCTGAAATCCTGGCCATCGTCCAGCATTTTTGACAAGATCATTTCTACCATAAAGGATTTGAAACGAAAATTGTCGCGCTCCCGCTTTTCTTTACGCACCCAATACTTCGCTAAGCGAATAACCTGAGCAAAATCTTTTTCAGCCAATGATTTTCGCTTACGGATAAACTCAAGGTGCCGAGGCACACAGGTCCGCAAAAAGGAACCATCATCTTGGTTTACAAGGTTCCCGTACCAGTCCGGATCGCCATCATACAAAATTGGAACAATATCAACATCCAGACCAGTCCCCGCGAAAGAAACTGTAACACAGTAGGTCTTGGGTTGAACTTGCTCAGGTTTGAAATTGGGGAACGCTTTGCGCAACCGTTCGGCAAGGTATTCCATGAGATCATCAATGTCAGAGGGGACATCGGATCCACTGATATAGCAAGCCACATCAATATCATTTAGCGTGCGAAGGCCGGTGCCTTTTGCTAAGCTTCCAGACAACAACATCTTTCGAAGAGCAAAGTCAGGATGTTCTTTGAGATAGCCTTTCAACTTTTCCCGGAGATTACGCGCTTGGGCTCGAAACTTGTCAGCTTTGTCTCTGGGCAGATTTACTTTGTCGATCGCAAACTTTACAAGTTCTGCATGCCCCACGTGATCTATACTCATTTTTTCAGCCTTATTCTTCTGCCTAAATTACCCGAAACCTTATGTCGCACTTGACGTGCAGCGTGGTACGTGATTCATTGTCTTACATGAGAGACGTCTCACATATAAAACACCTTGCGTCTCTTATGTTGAGCATTAAGGTGGATTTACCACGTTGTCAACATCCGTCTTGGGAGGGAATATGAGTCTTCAGATTCAAGAGCTCGGACAAAGGATTGTCGAGCATCGCGGCCTTGATGGTGTAAGGGCCACTGCAAAAGAGATTGGTGTCAGCCCCGCTACACTGTCTAGGATTGAGAATGGCCACGTACCGGACCTTGGCACATTCGCTAAAATTTGTGCATGGCTAGGCGAGGAACCCGCTCAATTCCTAGGCTTACGAAGCGAGAACCCCTCACGTCCGCCGCCAACTGTACACATGAGAAAGAAAAACACGACAACCATTGCCACTGCGACTGCACTTGGCGGAATGATCGTTGCAGTACAGAACGCAATTATCGCTCGGGAAGAGCTGTGATCCGATGCGGAGAGGTTTCAAGGCTCATTCAGAGAGATTATCTTTGGAGACTAGAAATAGTTTAGGTCTCCGCCCCGATGAGGCCATTGACCCAATATCGCTAGTGGAATCCAAAGGATGTCTTGTATGGGTGCCCAATGAGGTTCCTGGAATTGACCCAGTGCATTTGGCGCAGTTAACTGTCGGCGATCCGGATAGTTGGGATGCAGTTACCATCAAAGAAGGAAATTGCACCGTCATTGTTGTCAATGATACGAGATCAGCCCCACGTAGAGCCAATACCATCATGCACGAATGGGCCCACCTTGAGCTGCGTCATAAACCAAGTCGCGTGGACGAGTTTGAGAACGGGTTGTTGCTGTTGAGCGATTATCCAAAAGAGTTCGAGGACGAGGCTGATTGGCTTTCTGGTGCAATGTTAGCCCCTCGAGATGGGCTTGTCAGTCTGAGAAAACGCGGTTTTAGTGATGACCAGATTGGACTTGAATTTGGCATCAGTATTGATCTCGCTATGTGGAGGCTGAGAATGACTGGGGTAGATAGACAATTAAAAAGCCGATACTGACAGAAATGTATGGTTGTGTTATGTGTGCCACTGTGAATAGCCCCTAGATTTGTAGACACCTTCTGAGGTGCCCCTAGATTAGTAGACGCTTTGCTTGGTAACTTTGGAACCAAGGAGAGACGGATATGGCTAAGGGAATACGATTTACAGATGATTTCAACGGGATGCGGTACATCCTCAATGGCATAGAAAATGGCCGCCGCAGACATTCTGCTCTAGGCTGGAAAAGTCCCTTGGCTTTCGAAAGAAGAGCCGCTTAAATGAGTTCATAGAGCGGCACTAAAGCGTGGCAGGTCCACCCCCTTCAGACCATTAATTGGACAACAACATCTCATGCATTTGCCCGATATTTTCTAACGCCCTTCCATATTGTTCCTTTTGCAATACGGAGTACTTTCCTGAAAGAGTGATAAGATTGGCATCTTGCGGCAAGATATCGTCTGAAACTGAAGCAGTAGTAATCGTCCCTAGAATGAGTTGTTGACCATCGAGCGATTTGGAGAAAATGAATTTAAAAATCGCGTTCAGGTTGCTCGGGTCCTGCTCCTGCTGTTGTGGGGAGTCTATGACTAGAGGGCAAATCATCGTCCCGCCGAATTCCCTCATAGTGTGCAGAAGAGCAAAGTATTGAGCGAGGAGTGAAGTGGTCCTGCAAAATCGGACAGTCAGTTAAGGTGTATTCCAACCTAATGAAGGAATACAGAAATGACGAAGAGACGGAAGTTTTCAGACCAG
>JAESRG010000129.1 GCA_016764785.1 Paracoccaceae bacterium | reverse complement strand
GCAAGCTGGCCTCAATGATGATTGAAGGCCGTGCCCGCGTGTTGACCGGCGGTGCCGTTTTTTACCATACCGATACGGTCACACCGAGTTGGGCTGCGTCTATGCAGCAAACCACGGTGATCGGAGACCATATTTTTTATCGGTATCCGGCCCGCGTCTCAGTGAACTAGCCCGTAAATACCTGAGATGCATAAAGTTCTCCACATAGTGGGGTGTTCTTTACGATTCCCAGCCCCGCGCCCATGCGCGTGAAACGACGGCTAAATATGTTCTCACGGTGACCGCTGGAGTTTTCCCATGATGTCACGAGTTCTTGGGCCAATGTGCGATAAGTATGGGGCGGGATGTTCTGGTTATTGGCCATATATCTGAAATTGCAGCTGCCCGATTGGATAAATCCGCGCCCGTTCAACGCATATACAAAAGTCTTGGCGATATTTTCCGCAGCATAGCGAAAATTAGCGTTCTGCCGGCGCAGACGGTCGCGTAATGTTCGGGCCCCACGGCGATTGACCTCGTGGCTGTAGGTCCGCGTGGCTGCCATGTTGGTCGAATGGGTTACGGCGGCGCCCAAGACCTCTTGTGCTGCCTGAAACGCGCGTAACCCTCTGCGACAACGCAACAAATTTGTATAATGTAATACGGCATTGTTGAAAACAGCTTGGTCTATTGATCGTCCGTCAACCCGCTGGTCGTATTGACTGCCAGGTAGATTGACGCTGCAAGCCGCATATGCGGTGGTCGAAATTGATGAAAATAGTAAAATGGTAAAAAGAACTTTTAGGCGGAAAATATTGGTCATGGGTTCCTCGTATTCATGGTATCAAAATTATACAGGCGATTATGTCGCTTTCAAGGCGCAAAGCAGCACGTGCGCGGTTGCTTGCTTGCCTAAAAAAGCCGATATGCTAAAATGTATTGGGGAATAATTAAGGGAGTGTGCAGATGGACGATACCGCCATTGCATTTGAATCACCAACCGCGCGGTCGCTTGCGACCAGCAAAGACCCGCTGGACCGGATCTCGGTGCGGGATTATGAGCGCGAGGTTGAAATCGGTGCGTTTCAGTCGGAACGCGGCGTGCAGCAGCGTATCCGGTTTAACGTGGTGCTTGAGGTTAGTCGCCATAATGCGGCGCAGGATGACGACGTCGATAAGGTGATCAGCTATGACACCATCACCGAAGCGATAGAGCTTCAGCTGTCGACAGAACGGATCAATCTGTTGGAAACATTGGCCGAACGAGTGGCGGAACGGGTACTGGAAGACCCGCGCGCGGTACGGGTTTTTGTGCGGATCGAAAAGCTGGACCGGATTCCGGGCACGCTCGGCGTTGAAATTGTGCGCAGTCAAAAGGATATGGCCGCGCCATTGCGCAGTGTTGATCCGGTTGAGGTGGTGGACGCAACGCCGCATCCCCGCGTGGTTTTTATGGCAAATTCAGTCCTGCATAGTGCCGAACTGCCAGCATGGCTGGACGCCATCGCAGAACAAGACGTGCCAGCCATTATCTGCGTTGAGCGTGGTGATTTGGCCGTGCCGCAGGCAGATATCGCGATGCCACAACGGCGCATTGATCTGCTGGCAATGGAGCAAAACGCCTGGGTTTTGGCGGGCAAAGACAAACGCTGTGTTGTGGTAGACAGCCGGACCGAACTCGACTGGGCCATGAAACACGGGCAATTGTCGGTGTGGGCGCCGTCAAGGATCGTACTGGATGCGGTGGAGCCACCGGAAACCTTGGCACCGGTTGAACTGGCCATGTGGCTGGCAGGTGAATTTTCAGCTTGCGAGCTGGTGTTAATCGGGGTTGGTGAAATTCCTGAAAGTAAGACAATTCTGGTTTCTGCGCCGCGTTCTGCCGCACAGTTAAATGTGAAAGGTTAGCGATGTCAGCGCAGCCCCCCGTTTGTGATTTTGGCTGGCAGGCCGCGGCGTTTTCGCTGCCTGCAACTGATGGCAAAACCTACAGCTTGGCTGAGTTATCAGGCGAAAAAGGTTTGGTCTTGATGTTTATCTGCAACCATTGCCCCTATGTGGTTGCGATTGCTGACAAGCTGGCGCGTGAGGGTGCTGCATTGCAAAAACTGGGCTTTGGTGTGGCCGCGATATGTGCGAATGACGCGACTGAATATCCGGCTGACAACTTTGAAAATATGAGTATTTTTGCAACAAAGAACGGGTTTAGATTTCCGTATCTGCATGATGAATCACAATCCGTGGCCAAAGCTTACGGGGCGGAATGCACACCGGAGTTTTTTGGATTTAACGGAGATTTGACGCTGCAATATCATGGACGGCTGGATGCCTCAGGGCGTAGCGCTAGCCCTGAGGGGGAGCCTCGGGAATTGTATGAAGCCATGCGGGTGGTGGCCGAAACTGGCGCGGGGCCTGCGGTTCAGGTTGCTTCAATCGGCTGTTCGATCAAGTGGAAAACCGCGTGACGGTTTATTATCGACCTATTGTTCAGACAGATACTTTGCGCCCGGACAACGTGGTAACGCTAGCAGGCGGGCCATTGTGGTTCGATCGGGTTGAGCAGGGTGCGCGCGGAGCGGCGGGTCAGATTGTCCCTATTGCCGAGGTGCCTGATGATGTGTTGGCGCGGTTGGTAAACCCGCGGCAGGATATCTGCGGGGTGTCGATGACGGGGCCGTCGATCATGGGAATTTTGAACGTCACGCCTGACAGTTTTTCGGATGGCGGCAGCCATGACGGAGTGCAACAGGCCGTTGCAGCAGCGCAAAAGATGCGCGACGACGGGGCGGATATGATCGACATTGGCGGCGAATCTACGCGGCCGGGGGCGGTGCTTGTGGATGCCGGCCTTGAGGTTCTTCGAACCATGCCGGTGATTGAGGCGCTGGAGGGCGCGATATCAATTGATACCCGCAAAGCTGATGTGGCGCGGGTGGCCATCGCAGCAGGGGCGGGGTTGTTTAACGACGTCACTGCTCTGACTTTTGACTCGGATAGTTTGGCGGTGGCGGCTGAAACTGGGGTGGCAGTTTGCCTGATGCATGCGAGGGGAGCGCCCGAAACCATGCAGGACAATCCGGTCTATGCAGACGTGCTTTATGACGTTTATGACTATCTTGAGGGTCGCATTCAGGCGTGTGAGGCTGCGGGAATTTCACGCGAAAAAATCATGGTCGACCCCGGCATTGGGTTTGGTAAAACCATTAAACATAATCTGGCGCTGCTGCGCGGGATCAGTCTTTTTCACGGGCTCGGGTGTCCGATTCTGCTGGGGGCGTCCCGCAAAGGATTTATCGGTAAAATCGGCAACACACCCGACCCTAAGCGGCGTTTCGCTGGTTCGATGGCGGTGGCGCAGCAAGGGCTGAACCAAGGGGTGCAGATGTTGCGCGTTCATGATATTGCTGAGACAAAACAGGCGATTGCGCTGTGGCGCGCGATGATTGGATAACACATGACACGGAAATATTTTGGTACTGACGGCATTCGCGGGCGGGCAAACACCCACCCGATGACCGCTGAACTGGCGCTTAAGCTAGGCGCGGCCGTGGGGCATTATTTTCGCAAAAGCACCGGATCAGGGCGGGTGGTTATTGGCAAAGACACCCGGCGATCTGGCTATATGCTGGAAACGGCGCTGACGGCGGGGCTGACCTCGGTTGGCATGGATGCTTATCTGTTGGGGCCGGTGCCGACGCCTGCGGTTGGTATGTTGACGCGCTCCATGCGGGCTGATCTTGGGATCATGATTTCGGCCTCGCATAACCCTTATTGGGACAATGGCATCAAGTTTTTTGGGCCGGACGGGTTTAAACTGTCGGATGAGGCCGAGATGGAAATTGAAGCGTTGCTTGAGGCCCAGCCGCCATTGGTTGACGCCGAAAAAATTGGACGGGCCCGTCGGATTGAGGGTGACCGCACCCGGTATATGGAGTTTGCCAAAACCACCTTTCCGCGTCGTTACACGCTGAACGGGTTGAAAATTGTGATTGATTGCGCCAACGGCGCGGCTTATCGCACCGCGCCTGAGGTCCTGTGGGAACTGGGCGCTGAGGTCATTCCGATTGGCGTGTCGCCAAACGGATTCAATATCAATGAGGGCTGCGGGTCGACCGATACCGCCTTGGCCGCCAATGCGGTGGTGGAACATGGCGCCGATCTGGGCATTTGTCTTGATGGCGATGCTGATCGGCTGATGCTGATTGACGAGACCGGCAAAGTCGCTGACGGAGACCAGCTTATGGGGTTGATTGCAACCCGCTGGGCCGCTGAAGGCCGGTTGGCTGGGGATACGTTGGTGGCAACGGTTATGTCCAATCTTGGCTTGGAAAATTACATGAAATCAAAGGGGTTGACCTTGCTGCGCACCAATGTTGGTGATCGCTATGTGGTTGAGGCCATGCGCGCCGGCGGCTTTAATCTTGGCGGTGAACAGTCGGGCCATATCGTTTTGCGCGACTATGTAACCACTGGCGACGGGCTGATTGCGGCGCTGCAATTCCTGCTGGCGATGGTTGAAACTGGCCGCGCCGCCAGTGATCTGGCGCAGGTGTTTGACCCCGTGCCGCAGCTGTTGGTAAACACGCGATTTGACCCAGAAACGGCGCCGATGCAGGACGCAAAGGTTATCGCCGCAATCGCTGACGGAGAAGCGCGGTTTGGAAAAACAGGCCGATTGCTGATCCGCAAATCGGGCACCGAACCGCTGATGCGGGTGATGGGCGAGTGCGAAGACGAGGCGCTGCTGCACGAGGTCGTTCACGATATTGCGGCCAAGATCGACGCAGTGACTGCTTGACCTGACCATCCTGAGGGGGCGTACTGGCCCAAACAGGAGAGATTTATGCATATTTCCAAGATTATTGCAGCCTTTACGCTGGCGGGGTCTGCTGCCTTGGCGGCAGATTTTGACATCTCGCTTGGCACCCCGTGGGACGGGATCGATGTGCCGGATGGCCAGCAATGCGCGCTGTTTGACGGCAATGGCTCGACACCACCAATGGAGCTGTCGAATCTGTCCGACGGCACTGTCTTGGTGCATGTAGAATTTAACGACCTAAGCTATCAGCCATTGTCGGAAAATGGCGGCCACGGGACCATCGGGTTTGATGTTTCCGGCGCTTCTGCAGCGCTGCCCTCGGTGCCGGGGCTGACAAATGAGTTGCCAGCAGGCATTCAGGTGGTTCGCGCGGCGCGATCTGGCGGGCAGTATGCCTCAGACGGGTATTTGCCGCCCTGCTCGGGTGGGCGCGGCAATAGTTACTCAGCCGATGTGATCGCGTTTGATGCTGACATGAACCGGCTAGGCATGGTTACGGTGGCAATTGGCCGTTACTGAAAACGACCAAATTTGAATTGTGAGATCGCCAGACCCAGCAAAATAAGGCCAAGCGCATAAACGGTTTGGCTTTGAACAGCCTCATTTAGCGCGACCGCCCCGATCAGCACCGCCCAGATTGGCACCTGATAATTGACCAGACTAAGGAACGGCGGACCCGCGGTTTTGACGATATGCACTAACATTACTGTGGCCAGCGCCGTGGGCAGAATGCCTAGATAAGCCACGCCTGCCGCAGATTTCAGGGTGATGTCGGTGGGGATGCCCTCAAGGATTAGGCTGAGCGGAATCAGGATGATCGAGGCCAGAACCAACGCTGCCGCACTAAATGCCAAGACATGGCCCGGCGGGGTCAGGCGGGTGATGATTGTGCCACAAGCATAACACAGGCTGGCTGTAATACAGGCGATCCGCGCCATGTTTTCAACATCGCTGCCGCCACTTTGCAAGATTCTGGCCGGGCCAACCAAAATAATCACGCCGATGAAACCGATGCCAAAACCAAGGGCTTTTTTGCGGGTCATACGTGCGCCGGGAATCAGGTAGTGCGACAGCGGCAGCACCAAAAGCGGCACAACGGCCATAGTGATACCGGCAAAACCGGAGCTAACGTTAAGCTGCCCCCAGCTGAGCAACACGAACGGTATAGCATTAGAAAACAATGCCATGCCAAGGCAGTGTAGCCATGTGCGCCGGCCTTTTGGAGTTTTGAATGTCGGTAATCCGTGGCCAAGCGCATAGCTGGCGATCAGGATAATGACAGCGGCAATGGTGACCCGAATGGCGGCAATAGTAATTGGGCCAAAGCTTTCCAACCCCACCGAGACCGCCAGAAACGAGCCGCCCCAGATCACGCCCAGTGACAAAAGCAGCAGCCAAATGAATAGTCCGGGTTTTTGCATGAGAGTTCCTTTGGGTTGGGCCGTGGGCCTGTTTAGCGGACAAACACCAAAATTAAAAACGATAGATTTTGATTGAATTCATAACAAAAAGTCAGGACAGGAAATCAGTGGGCGGTGCATCAAGAATTTGGTCGAGCTTTTGCAGGGCATTGGTAAACACCTCAGCGCTGTGCTTTCCGCCCAAGGTCAGCCGCACCGCGTTCGGGGCCACACCGTTGGTCGGCAAGAAAACATCTGCGGGGGCGATCTCGATTCCGGCGCGCTCGGCCGCCATCGAAAAGCTGGAGGCGCGCCACGGACCGGGCAGATCTAACCAGATGTAATCGGCGGCTTCATGCCAGTTTATTTGCCAACGGCCCAACTGATTCACCGCCATTTTAACCCGTTCAGAGCGATATTCACGTATCAGGTCGACTAAAATATCAGCTTGCCCAGATTGTATCAATATATGAGACAATTGTGCTATTATTGATGAGAATGAGTGGCTCATGGATTGGGTGATACTCAGGCCAAGCGCCCCTTTTCCGGGGGGGCAAAGCAAGAAGCCAATCCGCAGGCCAGCCGCCAGATATCGTGACAACGACGAGACATGCCAGACCCGTTCCGGGCAAAAATCGAGGAAGCTGAGCGGGCGTTCATGGAAAAACTTGCTTTGGCCGTCATCTTCAACGATTTGTAAGTCATATCGGCGTGCGATCTCGGCAATTTCGGCTTTGCGATGCGCGGGGGTAATTTTGGCCGTCGGGTTATTTATATTTGCGAAAAGGTGCAGAATCTGCGGACGTTCGGTCCGGCACAGATCCTCCAACGTTTTGGGGATCATGCCGTGCTCATCGCTGGGCAGGCCAATAACTTTGGCGCGCACAAGTTCGGCCGCGCGACGGGTGCCGGGTAGAACCAGCAGGTCGGTTGCTATCACCGGTGCCGGGCCGCGCAGAATCGCTAAAAAAGCAGCTAAAGTCGCATTTTGAGAGCCATAAGTAAGTACCAAGTCCTCAGCCTTGGCGCGCAGGACATCAAGGCCTGTCCATTCCAGCAGCGCCCCTCTGGTGGGCATTTCATTGTGCCCTGCATAACGCACAACGGAGTGGGTGCCGCCGAATTCAATCTTTTGCGCGAGGTCGTCCAAAATAACGTCTTGGCCAAAATCTGGCACAGCGGCGTTACGCAAATCGACGATATCTGAATCGACATGGGTTTCGCCAAAACGGACAGTTTTTGGGGTCAAACGGGCAGGGCGGCGCACGAAGGTTCCGCGCCCGATCTGAGCCTCCAGAATGCCCTCATCAATGCCGAGTTGATAGGCCCGTGCCACAGTGCCAGGGGTGATTTTTAGCTGGTAAGCCATCTCGCGTACCGGGGGGAGCTGGTCGCCAACTTTGATGTTGCCATTATCGCGAGCATAGCGAATGGCATTCAGCAGCGCGCGGTATTTGGCGGTGCCGTTTTGCAACAGCTCTGGCGCCCAGATTGTATCCATTACAATATTTTCCTAGATTAACACGGATGGCGATTGTATCAGCTAATCGTCACGATGTGTGACACATTACTAAAATTGTATCAACACAAAAAGGAGCGCGATATGATTATCACGATACCACGCCACGTTACGCGCAGTGCGGACCTGTCGGCCCGCGCTCAAATTCCATACGTTTCAAGGGTTTTACTGGCGATGGCGCATTTCTTCGCTGGGCCGGTTGCGCGGCCAGTCGCGCCAAAAGCGGTTTACCTGAGCGATCATTTGCGTCGCGATATCGGTCAAAACCCTGCCCAAAGAGCGCCAGCCCAGCCCAGCACGCATGGTGTCTTTCTGGGTCGCTAACCATTTTTCCGCGCGTTTTCCCTGAATGCGGCGCGGTGTTTCCTTTCGGAAACTAAAAACGACAGAATCTCGCCATTTTCCGACATTTAGGGCTTGCGACTCTCAGGTAATATTTTGTACGACCAGCGTGGGCAGGTTGTCGGAATAAGGACGAGCGATGGTCAGCTCAAAAATATCGTCCTGATGTAGGAGCCGTCTTATGAGCCTCCCCGTAATGCCGCAGGTCAAGCCTGCGCGCCCCGAATTCTCAAGCGGGCCATGCCCTAAACGGCCCGGTTGGTCTTTTGAAGCCGTAGCAAGCCGCGCCTTTTTGGGCCGTTCGCACCGCGCAGCCGGACCAAAGGCGCAACTTAAAACCGTCATCGATAAAATGGCAGACCTGTTGCAGGTGCCAAAAGGTTATCGCGTTGGCATTGTGCCAGCCTCTGATACCGGCGCTGTCGAAATGGCGTTGTGGTCACTGCTTGGGCCGCGCCCTGTTGATGTTTTGGTCTGGGAAAGCTTTGGCGCTGGCTGGGCAACCGACATTCAAAAACAGCTAAAGCTAAACGATGTTAACGTGCTGAAAGCCGAATACGGTGCATTGCCTGACTTGACTGCGGTACGCAGCAATGCGGATGTTGTTTTCACTTGGAACGGCACCACCTCGGGTGCGCGGGTTCCGAACGGCGACTGGATCGCCGATGACCGTGAAGGGCTGACGATTTGCGATGCAACGTCGGCCGCATTTGCGCAAGATTTGCCGTGGGACAAGCTTGATGTCACCACCTTTAGCTGGCAAAAAGCCATGGGCGGCGAAGGCGCGCACGGCGTGCTGGTACTGTCGCCTCGCGCGGTTGAACGGCTTGAAAACTATGTGCCGGATCGCCCGTTGCCCAAGATTTTCCGTCTGACCAAAGCAGGCAAATTGATTGAGGGCATCTTTATCGGTGCCACCATCAACACGCCGTCAATGTTGGCTGTTGCCGATGCTGAAGACGCGCTCGACTGGATGGCTGGCCTTGGTGGACTGGCTGCCACTCGG
>JAESRG010000128.1 GCA_016764785.1 Paracoccaceae bacterium | reverse complement strand
TCTGAGCCACCAGCGGATTCAGGCACCAGAATGCCGGTCCAGCCCATCGCAGCCATTTCTTTCCACAACGCCGGATCATGGGTTTCGCCTGCATCGCGCAGCTGGCGCAGATGCGACACAGGTGCATTATCGTCCAGAAAGCCACGCGCGGCATCGGCGAGCATGGTTTCTTCTTCGGTTGTTGTCAGATTTGCCATATTTTCTACCCCGGAAGCCCCAGAACACGCCTTGAAATGATGCTGAGCATGACTTCAGATGTGCCGCCCTCAATCGAATTGGCCTTGGTGCGCAGCCAATCCGCCGGATCGGCCCCTGTATCGCCCCACTCTAATGCATCGCTGCCACTGGCCGACATCATCAGCTCGTGGCGATCTTTGTTTAGCTCGGTCCCAACGTATTTCAACATGGCCGACGCATCACCAACACCCTGACCACCTTCGGCCATGTCTTTGTAACGCTCAAGTGTCAGGCCAATGGCCATGGCATCAACTTCGGCCTTGATTGCAGCGGCGCGCAATGTTGCATCCATTTTTCCGTCGGTTGCGTCGGCCAGAACAGCGCCCAACGCCCGACCGCCACCAAGCCCCTGCCCGCCGGCGCTGATCATTTCACGCTCATGGGTCAGCAGATATTTCGCCACGTCCCAGCCACGATTGACGGTGCCAACAATCTGTTCTTTTGGCACGCTTACGTCGTCAAAGAATGTTTCACAAAACGGCGATGCGCCTGAAATCAGCTTGATCGGACGGGTCGTGACGCCCGGCGATGTCATGTCCAGCAGGACAAACGATATGCCCAGATGTTTCTTCGCGTCCCGATCCGTGCGCAGCAGCGCGAAAATCCAGTCGGCCTTGTCCGCATAAGATGTCCAGACCTTTTGGCCGTTGACCAGCCAATGATCGCCCTTGTCTTCGCATTTGGTCTGAACCGACGCCAGATCCGACCCGGCACCGGGCTCGGAATAGCCCTGACACCAGCGAATTTCACCGCGCGCGATTGGCGGCAGATAATGCAATTTCTGTTCTTCAGTGCCAAAATGCAGCAACGCTGGTCCAAGCATCCAGATGCCAAAGCTTTGCAACGGCAAGCGCGCATTGATCCGAGACATTTCCTGGTGGAAAATCTTTTCCCGTTCGCGGTCCAGCCCGGCACCGCCGTAGGCAGTTGGCCATGTGGGCACGGTCAGACCACGTGCCGCCATCCGATCCAGCCAAAGCTTTTGCGCATCCGATTGAAACGTCCAGTTCATCCCACCCCAGCAAATCGCTTCTTCGGTGTTCTGACCATCGCGCATTTCTGCCGGGCAGTTCTGTTCCAGCCGGTCGCGCAGCTCAATCCGGAACGCCTCTGGATCAGTGATTTCAGCAGTCATGATTATCCCCATTCATTCCGCTGTGCAGAATTGCATTTCATATTTGGATTGACAAGAATGTTTTACAGCCCGAAACCACTATGACAAAGTTAGCGGCGACAATTTAGGGAGAAAAACATGCGAGCGATGCTAAGTACGGTGACAGGTGGTCCAGAAACACTGGAATTGACCGAATTGCCCACACCAGAGCCAAAAAAGGGCGAAGTTCGCCTACGAGTAAGGGCCTGTGGGGTGAATTTCCCCGACACGCTGATCATTCGGGATATGTACCAGGTCCGCCCCGAGCGTCCCTTTGCGCCGGGTGGCGAAGTTGCCGGTGACATTGAGGCGATGCAGCACTCATCAGAGGAATTCATTTTCCGCGCCTCGGGCATTGAGAAACGGTATGTTGTTGATAAGTCCGGTGTTCTTGACCCTAAAGTCATGCACCCCCTGTTGCGCCAGCGGTCAGATGATGAACCATCCCTGATGGCCGAAATGGGTGTGGATGCTGCGAACAAAGCTCTCGCGCAGGCGGGTAAAACCGCGGCTGATGTTGATGCGGTGATCGTGGCAGCATCGAATCTGGAACGCGCCTATCCGGCGATCGCCATTGAGGTGCAAGACCTGCTGGGGATTGAGGGTTTTGGGTTTGACATGAATGTTGCCTGTTCGTCAGCGACATTCGGGATTCAGGCCGCCAGTGACATGGTGCGATCAGGGTCGGCGCGCGCCATTTTGGTGGTAAACCCCGAGATTTGCTCGGGGCATTTGGAATGGCGTGACCGCGATTGCCATTTTATTTTTGGCGATGTTTGCACCGCGACGTTGATTGAGCGCAAAGAGAATGTAACCGGCCCGCATTTTGAGGTGTTATCAACCCGTTGCCTGACCAAGTTTTCCAACAATATCCGTAATAATAATGGGTTTTTACGCCGCAATCGCCCTGATGGTGTTGAAGATCGGCGCGATATGCAGTTCATGCAAAATGGCCGGAAAGTGTTCAAAGAAGTGCTGCCAATTGTGGCTAAACACATGCGCGATCATCTAGAATCTACCGGCCATACTGCCGATGATCTTAGCCGCATGTGGCTGCACCAAGCGAATAAGGCCATGAATGATTTTATTGGCCGCAAAGTACTGGGCCGTATCCCTGAACCGGCTGAGCAACCCAATATTTTGCAAGATTACGCCAACACATCGTCCGCCGGATCGATCATTGCGTTTTCGCAAAATTCTGATGATCTGGAGGACGGCGCACTTGGCATTATTTGTTCATTCGGGGCCGGATATTCAGTGGGGTCGGTGCTGCTTAAACACTGTGTTTAGCAGCTTGTTGGCGGGCTAGGGCGCTGTCAACATCGTTCACGCCGATCAACTTGACGGTAAGGCGCAAAAACGAATTTTCAGTGTGGTCACGCGACCCATCTGCCAGCACCACGCGCCATAGATCGACAGCCAAAGCAAAACGGTCAACGTAAGGAACGGCATCTTTGATTAGGCGGGTCAAATGCACGGTGTCGCCAACGGTAACTTCGATCTCCTCGGCCTCCTGCCTGACGGCAGAAGCCTCGTCAATCGACAGCGCAAAACGCTGGGAGACAATCTGATCGATCAGCGCAATTTCGGAAGCATCGTAATCGTGGTCAATCTTGGCAAGGCGCACCAAAAGGGCGGCCAAAGCCACCCGCGCGTCGTTGGCTTCGAGTGGGTCTGGAGTCGGGTCCGCCTTGAGGCGTTTAAGTAGGTTTTTAAACATAACGTTAATGTAGACCTTATTCTGATTTTGCCAAGGGCAGGGACCTGATTTCACCCATAAACATCCGTACCGCTGAGCCTTTGATTCGCACTGCTAAAATTTTGCCTTGTTCAACGTCGATCGATAAGTTGATCTGGCTGGGACGCCCCATATCGACGCCTTGCGTCAATGAAAAAACATTTTCACCCTCAGACAGGTCACCACTGTCCAAAAGCTGTGCGGCAAAGATGGCCGAGGCGGACCCGGTGGCTGGGTCTTCGGGCATTCCGTCTGCGGGGGCAAACATGCGGGCCGAGAACCCCGCGCCATCACGGCAATAAATATAGACCGAAGCGCAGTTCTGCGCAGCCGTTATTTGAGCGAAATATGGGTCGGATACGCGGGCCGCCGCAAGCGCTGTACGCGAAGCCAACGGCACAAAAATAAATTCCGGCCCGCCAGCAATAACTGCAGATTTGTGTTTGTTAAAACCGATGTCGGCGGGCTCTAAGCCAAGCGCACGTGCCATATCAGCGTTGTCTATCAGCGCCCCGTTTTGTATCACCGGAATAACCGGAGCCGTGAATTCAGCCGAGATATTGCCCCCAGAACGGGTTACATTGACCGGCACCAATCCGGCGACTTCCTCAAGCGTGATCAGGGTTTTGAAATCACCGTGATTGGCCAGCTCCGCGAGTAGAATTGCGCAGCCCACCGTCGGGTGGCCAGCAAAAGGCATCTCACCTGCTTGGTGAAAAATGCGCACCTTGGCACTGTGGCTTGGGTCATCTGGTGTTTGCACAAAGATGGTTTCTGATAGATTAAATTCCCGCGTGATGGTTAGCATTTGGGCCGAGGTCAACCCGTCAGCACCCAACACAACTGCTAACGGATTTCCGGTGAAAGCCTTGTTGGTAAACACATCAAGCGTATGGAATTCCAGCATCTTTACTGCCTAGACAAACCGGCTTTGTTTCAGCGCAGCTTCAACAAAACTGGCAAAAAGCGGGTGCGGTTCAAACGGTTTCGATTTCAGTTCGGGGTGAAATTGTACGCCGATATACCAAGGGTGATCTTTGATCTCGATGGTTTCCGGCAACTTGCCGTCTGGCGAAATGCCCGCAAAATCAACGCCTTTGGCTTCAAGCGCTGCTCGATAGCTCATGTCGACCTCATAGCGGTGACGGTGGCGTTCCGAAATGGTTTCGGTGCCGTAAATCTCGGCGATACGTGACCCGGGTTTCAGCACGGCATTGTATGCGCCCAGCCGCATGGTGCCGCCTTTGTCGTCGTCAGCGCTGCGCTGAATGGTGCGGTTGCCCTCAACCCATTCTTTCAGGTGATAGACAATCGGGGTGATGCTCTTTTCGCCGGACTTAGAGTCAAATTCCTCGGAACCAGCATCTTTGATGCCCGCCAAATTGCGCGCGGCTTCGGTCACGGCCATTTGCATGCCCAGACAAATGCCGAAATACGGTACATTATGCGTTCGTGCATAAGTGGCCGCGTTGATCATGCCCTCGGTGCCGCGTTCGCCAAAACCGCCGGGCACAAGGATAGCGTTAAAGCCTTCTAGCTGCGGGGTCACGTCCTCGCCGGTTTCGAAAATCTCGCTATCAATCCATTGGGTTTTGACTTTTACCTTGTTAGCCATGCCGCCGTGGGTTAGGGCCTCGGCGATTGATTTGTAAGCGTCACCAAGCTGGGTGTATTTGCCAATGATGGCGATTTTTACCTCCCCCTCGGGGTGGTTAACACGGTCCATTACGTCGTGCCATTTAGTCAGGTCGGGTTCAGGCGCATCGGTGATATTGAACGCCTCAAGCACGGCGCGGTCCATGCCTTCACGATGATAGGCTAGCGGCGCATCATAGATTGATTTCAGATCTAGCGCCGGAATCACGGACTCAGGGCGCACGTTGCAGAACAGAGCCAGCTTGGCGCGTTCTTTTTCCGGAATCGGGTGCTCAGAGCGGCACATCAGGATATCTGGTGCAATCCCGATTGAGCGCAATTCCTTAACCGAGTGTTGTGTTGGTTTGGTTTTCAGCTCGCCAGCGGCGGCAATATAAGGCAGCAACGTCAGGTGCATAAATACGCACTGGCCGCGTTTGTCTTGGGAATACTGGCGGATGGCCTCAAAGAAGGGCAGGGCTTCGATGTCACCAACCGTGCCGCCAATTTCGCACAGCATAAAATCAACTTCGTCACTGCCGATGTCGATGAATTCTTTAATTTCGTTGGTGACGTGCGGAATGACTTGAATGGTTTTACCCAGATAATCGCCACGACGTTCCTTTTCCAACACCGTTGAATAAATGCGCCCCGATGACACTGAATCGGTTTTGCGCGCAGATACGCCAGTAAAACGCTCATAGTGGCCAAGGTCCAGATCGGTTTCGGCGCCGTCGTCAGTTACAAAAACTTCGCCGTGTTCAAAGGGCGACATGGTACCAGGGTCAACATTTAAGTATGGGTCAAGTTTGCGCAATCGCACGGTGTATCCGCGTGCTTGCAGCAACGCGCCAAGCGCTGCTGATGCCAGACCTTTGCCAAGCGAGGACACCACACCACCAGTAATAAATATATAACGTGCCATTTGGCCCCCGTGAAATTCGTTGTTTGTGAGAGCCCGCCGACCGGCAAAAACTGCTATATCACGGGATTAAAGTCTTACAGATGATTGCCGGATGGCACAAGGGCGCGAGGGCAATATCTTGTGGATAAGTGCGGCAATACCCCTAAGTGACGTAGGGGTAGGGATATTTCCTGCCCCTAGGGACAAGCAAAATGCTGGAAGCAATCGCGCAGCATTGCGGCGCGGCGCGGGCGGAAACTGGTGTCGGTTTTGGTTAATGTCTGGATGCGATCCAGACGGAAGGCTCTGAAATCTTGACGTAAATTGCACCACGCCATCAGCATCAGAACCGCGTCCATATAGACGATGCCCAGCGGCAAAACTTGCCGTTGTGAAATTGCCTGCTTGGCGTCAGAATAACTGATCTCAATCATATTTTCAGCACGGATCGCGGCGCGCAGGGCGCTGACATCAATGCTGATCTTTGGCCGATCCTGAAACCTTTTTGTATATAGAATTGCATGGTCAAGTTGTCCGCGCAGACGATCCGGCAGGGTGGCTTTGATCTTTGACAAAGCGTTATCAGCGGCCTTGGCCAGCACGGGGTCACCGACATGGCGCACCTCGCGCAGACCCAAGACCAGCGCCTCGATCTCGTCATGGCTGAACATCATTGGCGGCAGGGCAGGGTCTTCGGTCAAGGTATAGCCAAACCCGGCCTCGCCATCAATGATCGCGCCCATGCCGCGCAGCGCCGTGATGTCACGGTAAATGCAGCGCTGTGAAACATGCAGCTCAAACGCCAGATCCTCGGCACGGATCGGCGGTGGTTGGCTGCGCAAAATCTGCATGACCTGCATAAGGCGGTGGCTTTTTAACATAATCTGACCTTACTAACACCTACTGACAGGTTTTGTCAGTAGGTCAGTTTAAGAAGGGCATATCATTTTTGAAAGGACAAAAAAATGTTAAAACTTCTTAGCTTTCCACCGGCGTTTGGCCAACCCAGCGCCAGCGGCTTTTGCGTTAAGGCCATGTGCCTGCTGAATATGGCAGGGGTGAAATGGGAGGCAGATTTTAACGCTGACCCGCGCGAAGCCCCCAAGCGTAAACTGCCGGTGCTAGAAACCGAAAACGGCCCTGTCGCTGACAGCGAATTCATTCGCAGCTATCTTGAAGACACGCACGGCATTGATTTTGACGCGGGTTTGACCGCCGAGCAGCGTGCCCAGTCAATGGCCATCATCCGCATGGTTGAGGAACACCTGTACTTTGCCATCGTCTGCGATCGCTGGCTGAACGATGATAATTGGGAGTTTATCAAAAACCTGTTTTTCAGCGATATTCCAGCAGAAATGCGTGACGCAGTGACCGCAGGCATTCGCGACGAGGCACGCGCGAAAGTCGACGGGCAGGGCATAGCGCGGCATTCGGTCGAAGATCAGTTTGCTCGCGCTAACAAAGATATTTCCGCGATTGGCGTTTTGCTTGGCGATAAACCGTTCTTGTTTGGCGATAAACCGACAGCGGCGGATGCGTCGGCAGGGCCAATGCTGGGGGGCATCATGGGGTCGCCAACACCGACACTGTTAAGCGAACGGGTCAATAATGACCCGAATCTGGTGGCCTATGTTGAACGGTGTATCGCGACAATGGTGCCGTAATTACTCCGACGGGGTTTCCACAGGCAGCGGAATCGTCAGAGCACCAAGATTCGGCACCAATATGGCTGCCGGATCAACCAAAGGGACCTCGGCGCCGTCTTCAGTCGAGGTTGCGCCCAAGGTATCGATAACCGAGCTGCTGCCGACATTGCTTGCTGCCAAAACCGTCAGGGTCAACGATGTAATCATAAACCCGATGGCGAAAAACCATGTGATTCGGCCAAGGGCTGTTGCTGCTGTACGGCCAGAAACTGCGCCGCCACCACCTCCACCGCCCATACCCAGACCACCGCCTTCAGAGCGTTGCAAAAGCACGACAGCAATCAGGCCGAGGGCCAGAATAAGATGCACAGCAAGGACGATATTTTCCATATCTTGGGACTTTCGTTATCAATCGGAACGGGGCTTAGTAACCAATGAAATGGGGCTTGTCGATTGTAAATCAACGAATATGCCAGGAATAGTTATTCTTAGCTGGCTTTTTACGCTTTGACCTTCCTAATATGCCGGACTTTTGACCACAGGACCATGATGATGCGAGACACTCCCTCTTTGACTGCGGCCGCTGACTGGTGGCGTGGTGCGGTGATTTACCAGATTTATCCGCGTTCATTTCAAGATAGTAACGGCGACGGTATCGGTGATCTTAAGGGTTGTCACGGCGCGGTTGCCTTATGTTGCCTTATGTTGCCTCGCTGGGGATCGATGCGATCTGGCTGTCGCCTTTTTTCACCTCGCCGATGCTAGACATGGGCTATGACATATCGGATTATTGCGATGTTGATCCGATGTTTGGCAGCCTGAAAGACTTTGATGATCTGACCGAGGCCGCGCATAAGCTGGGCTTGAAAGTGATGATCGACCAAGTATTGTCGCACAGTTCAGACCAGCACCCGTGGTTTGTTGAAAGCCGCACTAGTCGCGATAACCCCAAGGCAGATTGGTTCGTGTGGGCTGATCCGAAACCCGACGGCACCCCGCCCAATAACTGGCTATCGGTTTTTGGTGGTTCAGCGTGGGAATGGGACGGCACGCGGCGGCAATATTACCTGCATAATTTCCTGACCAGCCAGCCGGATCTGAATTTTCACAACACGCAAGCCCAAGACGCGCTGCTTGAAACCGTGCGTTTCTGGCTTGACCGCGGTGTTGACGGGTTTCGTCTTGATACGGTAAATTTCTATTTCCACGATGCCGAATTGCGCGATAACCCGGCCGTTGCCGCAGGGGATGAATTGGCCAGCAATGATGCGCCTGTCTCCAACCCTTATGGCATGCAGGACCATAAATATTCAAAATCCCGCCCCGAAAACATCGGTTTTCTGAAACGATTCCGTGCGTTGCTAGACGAATACGACAACCGCGCTGCCGTGGGCGAGGTTGGCGGCGGCGGCCGGTCTTTGCAGATCGTGGCCGATTATACGGCCGGTGATGACCTGCTGCACATGTGTTATACGTTTGATATGCTGGGGCCAGTTTTTTCGGCCAGCCATTTTCGCGGTGTATCGCAACGGTTTGAAAACGCCGTTATTGACGGTTGGGTCTGCTGGGCTTTTTCCAACCACGATGTCACGCGCCATCTGTCGCGCTGGCTGCAAGACGGGGACGACCCGCAACATCTGGCTAAATTCGCGGCTACGCTATTGCTGTCGCTGCGCGGGTCGATCTGTATCTATCAGGGCGAAGAGCTGGGCCTGCCCGAGGCCGACATCAGCTTTGAAGACCTGACCGACCCGTAT
>JAESRG010000127.1 GCA_016764785.1 Paracoccaceae bacterium | reverse complement strand
GATGGCGCTGAATCAGGCGATCCGCACCCTGAAAGCACAAGGCAGCTCGGTTTTGATCATGGCGCACCGCCCGGCGGCCATTCAGGAATGCGATATGCTGCTGGTGGTGGATGGTGGCGTGCGCACGGCCTATGGCCCCAAAGACAAGGTGCTGCGCGACATGGTTTCAAACCATCAGGAATTGCAACAAACCAAAGCCTTGGGAGGGGTGCAGTAATGGATCATTCATGGTCAGCCCGCCGCCCGGTTCTGTTGGGGCTGTTCAGCCTGCTGCTGCTGCTGGGGGGCTTTGGCGTCTGGGCAGTTAAGGCCAACATCGCCGGGGCGGTGATCGCCAGCGGCCGTATCGAGGTCGATCACAACCGTCAGATCGTTCAGCATCCTGACGGCGGGGTGGTCACCGAAATCCTGGTGGAAGAGGGCGACACTGTCGAGGTTGGTGCCGTGCTGATCCGGCTCGATTCAACGCTGCTGCGGTCTCAGCGGCTGATCATCGAGGGGCAATTGTTTGAGCTGATGTCCCGCCGGGCCCGGCTTGAGGCCGAGCGCGACGAGACCGGCGGCCTGAAATTTGATATCGAGCTGGCGCAGATCGCCGCCACCCGCCCCGAGGTCGCCGACTTGCTGGCCGGGCAGGAGCGGCTGTTTGTTGCGCGCCAGGAATCGGTCGCGCGCGAAACGGAACAACTGGAAAAGCGCCGCCATCAAATCAGATCGCAAATTACCGGGATCGAGGCGCAACAAGCCTCGCTGGGGTTGCAGCTGGACCTGATCGAACAAGAGCTGACCAGCCAGCAATCCCTGTTGGATCGCGGGCTGGCGCAGGCCACCACGGTGCTGAATCTGCGACGCAACGCTGCCAGTCTTGAGGGGCGTCTGGGCGAGTTGATCGCCTCTGAGGCGCAGGCCGAAGGCCGGATCACCGAGATCGACATCGAGGTTCTTAAACTGGGCACGCGTCGGCGCGAAGATGCGATCACCCGGCTGCGCGACATGGGCGTTGATGTGACCGACATCGGCATGTGCGGTACCGAGGAGATCTATTTCGCCACTTCCCATCTGGGAATGGATGGCGGAATTGAGGTCACGGCCTCACATAACCCCATTGATTACAACGGCATGAAGCTGGTCAAAACCGGATCACGACCGCTGGACCCTGAAACCGAAATGCCCGCCATTCGCAAAATTGCCGAGGCGCGGGATTTCCAGAAAGCCGGCAAAAAAGGCAGCCTGTCCCGCGTCGATATTCGCGCGGAATACGCGAAAAAAGTGCTGTCATTCATTGATCCTGCCAAGCTTGCGCCGCTGAAAATTCTGGTGAATGCGGGCAATGGCGCGGCGGGTCCAGCCTTTGACATCATCGCCGAACGACTGGCACAAGCAGGGGCCATGGTTGAATTCATCCGCATGGATCACACTCCTGATAGCAGTTTTCCAAATGGCATTCCGAACCCCTTGCTGACCAAAAACCAACCTCGCACAGCAGCAGCCGTACGCGAAAATGGCGCTGATTTTGGCGTCGCCTGGGACGGAGATTTTGACCGCTGTTTCTTCTTTGACGGCGATGGTGCCTTTATTGATGGATATTACATTGTCGGATTATTGGCCCAACAAGCGCTGACCGCCAACCCCGGCGCGACCATTATTCACGACCCGCGAATGATCTGGAACACGCAAGACATCGTTGCAAACCTTGGCGGCAACGCTGTGCAAACCCGCACAGGGCACGCCTTTTTGAAAGCATCCATGCGTGAAAATAACGCGGTTTATGGTGGCGAGATGAGCGCGCATCACTATTTTCGCGACTTCATGTATTGCGATAGCGGCATGATTCCGTGGTTGCTGATTGCCGAACTCGTGTCGACGACAGGCCTGTCACTGGCAGATCTGGTGCGCGATCGCATGGCAAAATTCCCAACCTCGGGCGAGATCAATTTCACGATTGAGGACCCGATATCTGCCATTCAACAGGTTGAGGACGCGCTTAAAAACGGCGCTGAAATCAGTTATGCCGATGGTCTGAGTATGGATTTTGGTGATTGGCGGCTTAGCCTGCGGTCGTCCAGCACCGAACCGTTGGTGCGCCTGAACATTGAGAGCCGCGGTAAACCTGCGCTGGTTGCAGCGCAGGTTAAAATCGTAACAGAACTGCTAGAGCGTTAGCCCGCAACCACGTTTTGGCGCTGAACACTTAGGCCTTCAATGCCCAATTCGATCTTGTCGCCAGGCTTCAAATAGGTTTCAGGTTTTTGGCCCATACCAACGCCCGGAGGTGTGCCGGTTGAGATCACATCGCCAGGGTGCAGGCTCATGAATTGCGACAGGTGCGATACGATTGTGGCAACACTGAAATGCATCGTGTTGGTAGAACCGTTTTGATAACGATGCCCGTTCACCTCAAGATACATCGACAGGTTTTGCGGGTCGGCGACTTCGTCGCGGGTCACAAGCCATGGGCCAATCGGGCCAAAAGTATCGCATGATTTACCCTTGATCCACTGACCAGAGCGGTGGATCTGAAAATCGCGTTCCGACAGGTCATTAACCACAAAATAGCCAGCGACATAATCAAGCGCGTCAGCCTCATCAACGTATTTGGCATGGGTGCCAATCACAAAACCCAGCTCAACCTCCCAATCAGTTTTCACCGAATTCCGAGGGATTTCAACTGTATCATTTGGCCCCATAATGGCCGATGTAGCCTTGGCAAAAATCACCGGTTCTTCGGGCAATTCCATGCCAGATTCAGCTGCGTGGTCAGCGTAATTTAGGCCGATGCAAATGAATTTACCAACCGAGCCAACGCAAGCGCCGATGCGCGGATCGCCAGAAACCAGCGGCAACGTTGTGAAATCAAGCCCACGCAGCCGTGCCATTGTCGCATCGGACAGCGCATCGCCAGCGATATCACCAACTTGCCCCGATAGATCACGGATACTGCCGTCTGCATCAAGAATGCCCGGTTTTTCCTGCCCAACAGGGCCGTAACGTAATAATTTCATGGTATTTCCTTTAGTTAGGTGGTCCAACCACCGTCGATGATATGAGCTTGTCCGGTTGTAAATCCGCTTTCGTCACTGGCCAGATATAACGCCAGTGCCGCAATTTCCTTAGCCAAACCAACCCGCCCCATCGGTTGGCGGGCGACAAATGCTTTCAGCGCAGCGTCATAATCGCCAGTGTCGCGAAGTCGCTGGTGCATTGAGGGGCTATCAACCGTACCGGGGCAAATTGCATTACACCGAATGCCTTGGGTGACAAAATCGGCCGCCACGGCTTTGGTCATACCGATCACCGCAGCTTTGGACGAAACATAGACAAACCGGTTCGGCACGCCCTTAAGTCCTGACGCAACCGAGGACATATTGATGATCGACCCGCCACCTTTGGCAATCATCGCCGGCAAAACAGCCCGCATCAACCGATACATGGCTTTGGCGTTTAGATTGAACGAGAAATCCCACGAATCCTCGTCGCATTCCAAAATTGTACCGCCATCCACAAAACCCGCGCAGTTGAAAAGCACGTCCACGGGGCCGATTTTGGCGACCAGATCAACAACAGCGTTGCCATCCGTGACATCCAATTTCAGAGAAGTAATGCCGTCAATTTTTTCAAGCCCTGCAAGGCTATCAACGTTAAGATCAGTGGCAAAAACCGTTGCCCCTTCAGCGGCAAACATCTCAACCGTCGCTCGGCCGATCCCTTGCCCTGCGGCCGTCACCAATGCTGTTTTTCCAGCCAAACGGCCCGTTAAAGATGTCATGTTCTCAATCCCTTGAAGCTTTGTCTGTAACTAGTCATACCTTTGCTATAGCGTCAAGAAATGACTGAAAAAATGAACCTCATTCAAAATCAGCTTGGCCAAAGCGGCCTGACTGTCAGCAGCTTGGGCGTTGGCAGTACTCCGTTTGGCGGCATGTATACGACCCTCGCCCGCGGCGATGCCGAGGCCACGCTGACCGCCGCGCTAGACGCCGGTATCACTTACGTCGACACCGCGCCGTTTTATGGTTTTGGCCTGTCTGAGCGCCTTGTGGGCGACGTTATTCGCGGGCGAAATACCACCTTATCGACCAAGGTTGGACGGTTGCTAAAACCTGGACTGCGTCCCGATCCGGGGGCCGAGGTCTGGGCCAACCCCCTGCCCTTCCACCAGATTTTTGACTATAGTTATGACGCGATTATGCGCAGCGTTGACGATAGTTTTCAACGGCTTGGCGTGGATCGGATCGACATTCTGTACGTGCATGACATCGGTGAAATGACCCATGGTGCCGACAATGTCGCGCATTTTGAGACCCTGCGCAACAGCGGTTATCGCGCACTGGATCAGCTACGCGCAGACGGCACGGTCAAAGCCATCGGCCTTGGTGTTAACGAAGTGGCAATCTGCCGCGAAGCCTTGAATATCGGCAACTGGGATGCCTTTCTTTTGGCCGGTCGATATACCCTGCTGGAGCAATCTCCGCTCGACAATCTGCTGCCTGAATGCGCGGCTAGCAACACCTCGATGGTCATCGGTGGCCCGTATAATTCCGGCATTCTGGTCAGCGGCGATAGGTGGAATTATGATGCCGCGCCTGCGGACATCCAGCAACGGGTGGCAGCTCTGACCAAGGTCTCCGCCGACTTTAACATTCCTCTGCCCGCTGCTGCGCTGCAATTCCCGCTGGCACACCCAGTGGTCGCCTCGGCGATCCCCGGCCTGCGCTCGGTGGCTGAGGTTGAGGCGACCCTCAACTGGTCCAAAGTCGATATACCGCCGGAATTCTGGGCAGCTTTGAAAGCGCAAAACCTGCTGCACCCCGACGCCCCTGTCCCGATGACAAACCCGTATTGGACTGCTGCATGAGAATCGACAGCCACCAGCATTTCTGGAAGCTAGGCCTGCATGATTACAATTGGCTAACCCCCGACTTGACCGAGATTTACCGCGATGTCAGCCCCGCAGACCTGCGGCCAATCCTCGACCCGCTGAACATCGACGGGACCATCGCCGTGCAAGCCGACCCCAGCGAGGCTGAGACTGACTATCTGCTGAAGCTTGCCGATACTCACAACTGGATTCTTGGCGTTGTGGGTTGGGTCGATATGGAATTGCCAAGCGCGGTTGCCAGCATCAATCGCCTCGCGCAAAACCCAAAATTTGTTGGCATTCGTCCCGCGATCCAAAGTATGGACGACGACGATTGGATGCTGCGCCCCTCCCTAGCCCCGGCAATTAACGCGCTGATCGAAAAAAACCTGTGTTTTGACGCGCTGGTCCTGCCGCGCCACCTGAAACCGCTGCGCAAGTTTCTGGACCGTTACCCCAACCTGCGCGTGGTGATTGACCATGGCGCAAAACCCGAAATCGCCGCTGGCCATTTTGATTCCTGGGCGGCTGATATCACTGACGTGGCACAGAATTCGTCTTCTATGTGCAAACTCTCGGGTCTCGTGACCGAGGCAGGAGAGTTTTGGAATCTTGACAAGATCACCCCTTATGCAAACCATATTCTGAACAGCTTCGGCCCAAACCGAACCATGTTCGGTAGCGACTGGCCGGTGGTTGATCTTGCATTTGACTATCAGGGATGGACGCTTGCGGTAAACAAGCTTTGCCATGGGTATTCAAAAGTCGAGAAAGCCAACATTTTGGGCAATACCGCACACCGGTTCTATCTTGCCAATCGCATGGAATTATAGCTCCCGAGTACAACCGGACCAACAGAGTCTATGCGTTAATCACAAGAATTGGCATACTGGAATATTCGGCAATTTTCAGAAGTGATGGGCGGGTTATCGAAGTATCTAAATTTTCAGTTTTTGTGTCTGAATTTGGAGTGAATTGACGTTGTAATCAACTGTATCTGAAATCAAGCCCTTTCTGTCAGTGCAGGCCTGACGATCCCCTCGCCAGGTCTCTTTCGGGTTCTAGTTGTCTGTCTCATATTCCACTCCTCAGGGGTTACGATGAGCCAGAAACACTCTCTTAGTAAATGGCGCTAGTTGGACCCATAGGCGCTGACGTCAGACAGAAGACTGCCTCCTGATATGAGACGTCTCCACAAGGGCGGTTCCAGACTTTGTTTCCTAATGTCTTGTGGTGGCGTTCAGGAATCCGACGTCGATATGTCCATGACCGGTTGCTACTTTTCAGGTGCTTGATCGTTTTGGCAAGCTTTTGCGCCTTCATCTGTCTAAAAAACGACTCCCGAGAAGGCTTGCACTCTATAAAATAAGGAATTTCGATGATTTACAGAAGATGGTGGGCGACCCTGGAATCTGGTCAGGGGTGGATTTCGAGGTCTGTAGTGGGCTGATTTTAAATGGTTTTCTGGCTTCAAAAACCTTGATGATTCGCGAAAGTACAGAAATACCCCCTAAAAGTACAGAATTCGGGGGCTTTAACTCCGTAAATATTCCGGCAACTTGGCTTCCCATTCACTCATCAGGATCAGGGTGCAAGCCACAGTTTCACCTGTTTCGCTAATTAGCTCAAGTTCACCGCTAGCGGCGGTCTTGTCCCATGTGAAGTTATCGGACAAAACTGAAAGCAGTTCCCGTTTATAAGCCGTATCTGCATTATCAAGATGGTCGCCTTTGGTCTCAAGAACTGTGATCTGGCGCGAACCGCTGTTTTCAGTCGCCGCAAAGATAAAGTCAGGGTAAATGCGTGACCGCTTCCAACCCTGCAAGCCGTATTGAGCACGGGCCACGTTTCGGTGCCACCAGACAAGCGCTTCATCTGCATCAAGGTAGACCGCAACGTCTTGTTCTTCGCCATTTAGTTCAGCCTCATAGACGGGGGCGAACAGGCTCTTATCAATCAGCGTCCCGTCTTTGCGTGCAATCAGGCGTGAGGTTTCCGGTTCAGTTGTTTCCATTTCAAACGGCATGACCCAGTTGCGGCCATCAATCCGCAATCGGAATTGGATTTGGCCGGATGCGACAAATGACTTGAACAATGTTTCGGCTAAAACAGTTCGCCTTTGATCAAGTGATTTTCGTAGCTCTTCTACAATCAGCGCGCCCAGCGCGGCTATTTTTTCTGATGTGAAACCCCGTGCAATCAAGGCCCTCAGGCAATCTTCAACAATCTCACGCGCAACAAATGGATTTGGCAAAAGATCAGACAATATGCGCACCGCATAGGCAGGGTCAAAGGCGGAGCTTGTTACGTGACTTTCAATCTTTTCCGCTTCAAACGCCTGCTTGTCATCATCGCTTAAATGAATGCGCTGTATTTGCGAAACCGCCGCTTGCGCATTCTCGGGGATGGTCGCGGCTAACGCCGCTGCATCATAACTGGACCAATCAACATTCGACAAAATATCCGTTTCGTAATCAAGATCACGTATTTCGTCACCATCCACCCAAAGAACCTTGGGCAGGTAAATATCCGCCTTACGAAATTTATCCCGCCTAGGAAGCTTGCGGGCTACCCGCGCCGTAGTGCTGGCGTCTGAACCGCTTACATTCAAAACCAGATCAGACAGGCCATCTTTCTCCAATCCGTCTTTAATGGCCGTCACAACGGCCCCTGTCGCCTCATGGTGGGCAATGATGTGGCATTCATCCAATGCCGCCACACCCGTCTTAGTGGCGTATGGCTGCCGTAGTATACGCCCAACCAATTGCGTCATGCCGTTTAAGTTGGAAGTTGCTGCCAAAGAGCACAGAACATAGGCAAAGGAACAATCCCAGCCTTCTTGCAGGGCGTGCTTGGTGATAATCACCCGTACCCGATTGCTAGGGCTTAACAGGTCCAGGTTTTCCGGTTGGTTCAGATCATTCTTTTCCGCCGTCTTGATTGCAACCTGTGCTTCATCAAAGCCAGCATTCAGCAACCACGCCTTTACATCCTCAGAGTGGATATACCCCGCGTCTTTCTGATCCTTACCTGTTCGTTCCACCTGCACCAGCATGATTGGCCGGATATAGCGCCCCGTTTCACCGTGGAAATCGGTTGCAAGCGCCTGCAATTCATCCAGCTTGGCAAGGGACGCGTTCAGCGTTGATTTCCAATCGGTGCCCGCTTTGGTTTCAAGGTTAAGAGGCATCTTGATCATGCCTTCGCGGTCGATTTCGCGGCCTGTGACCTCTACCAATAGATTGGCATATCTTGCATCACGCGGACTCTTACCGCCTTTTGCTTTCACATCAATCGGCGTAGCCGATAACTCAATCACGATAGACGGGTTGAACCCATAGAGCGTTTTAAAGGCCAATTCGGAAATAGCCTTTTGCCCTTCATCCAACACCACAATCGGCTGAATGATCCGCAACGCGTTACCAAGGGAATCCTTGATCATCGCCCATGGGGTCATGCCGTCGGCGTGGTCGTAGGTGGTTAGGTTGGGAATAGCCTGTGACAATGCTTCATGCGCCGCCTGATCCCCCTCATAGGGGGTAAAGCCATGCACATCACCGCGATCCCTGAACATCTTCAAGCTGCTTTGCGTTTCACGATTTGCGGATTGCAGCATCAGGATCATTACGCATAGATTTCCTTCAACGTCGCGCGCATCCAGCCTGTCGGATTTTTCGTATATCTTCACCTTGCCCGCCGCCGCACGATCAAGCGTTTGGCGGTACGGGTGCGAACGGTCTTTCAGGCGCTTTAGGGTTTGCGTGTAAATCGCATCATTGGGCACGATCCATAGAACAAACCCCGTTCCTTTGTTCAAATACCGCCCCATCACCCGCGACACGGCATTGACCGCCAAGAATGTTTTGCCACCGCCTGTGGGCACCTTAAGCGTCAGGTTAGGAACGGGCCTGCCAATACCATCAAAGCGTTCCGAGAATGGAATATTGGCGCGCGAAGGGGGTAACTTACCCGCCGCCTTCATTTCATCCCATGTTTTCTCTGCAAAATCAGGGGGCGTTAGCCCTAGGTCAGGGTTTGCGGCGGCCAGTACTGCAATTTGGTCAGCTTTGATTTTCTGAACTTTCAACGCATCCAGATAGTCGTTCAGCGTGTCCAGCACTCGTGCCTGATATTCGAGTTCCCGCATCAGTCCCGCTCGATCCGGTAGAGCGCAAAGGGGAGCGGCGCAAATTCGACTTGCAGGTGTTCCTCGTTCAATAACTTTTGGCTTACAAAACGGGCGGGCGCAAACACGAGGTGCGGCTTGTCGGT
>JAESRG010000126.1 GCA_016764785.1 Paracoccaceae bacterium | reverse complement strand
CTTTGTGGCTGGCTTTGTGCGCCAGCCAAGGCGCGCCGGCGATATCGCCGATGGCATAAATGCCCGGAATTTTGGTGGCGCAATATGCGTCGGTGACGATATGGGTGCGGTCGATTTCAAGACCAAGCGCCTCAAGCCCCAAACCTTCAGTATTACCAACAATGCCAACAGCGGAAATGACTGTGTCAAATTCCATCTTCTCGATTTTTCCACCAACCTCGATATGGGCAATTACCTTGCCATTGCCGCGATCAAGCTTTTTGACCATGGCTTTTTCCATGATTTTCATGCCCTGCTTAACAAACTGTTTCTTGGCAAAAGCTGAGATTTCAGCGTCTTCAACAGGCAACACACGGTCCATAACTTCAACCACGGTCGTATCAGCACCAAGGGTGTTGTAAAAACTAGCGAACTCAATGCCGATAGCGCCAGATCCGATCACTAGCAATTTCTTTGGCATCCGCACGGGGTCAAGCGCGTGTTTATAGGTCCAAACCAGATCGCCGTCTGCCTCAAGGCCCGGAAGTTCACGTGCCCGTGCGCCAGTGGCGATGATGATGTTTTTGGCCGTCAATGTATCGCCATTTACCGCAACTTTATCCGCCGCAGGAATACTGGCTTCGCCCATGATTACGGTAATCTTGTTCTTTTTCAGCAGGTGTTTCACGCCAGCAGACAGCTGTGTTGCCACCCCGCGCGACCGTTTAACAACCGCTTTGATGTCATAAGAAATGGCATCAGCCTTCAGGCCAAACTCGCCTGCCCGCTCCATCAGATGAAATATTTCGGCTGAGCGCAGCAAGGCTTTGGTTGGGATACAGCCCCAGTTCAGGCAAATGCCGCCCAGATGCTCGCGTTCAACCACGGCCACGTTTAACCCAAGCTGAGCGCCTCGAATGGCGGCCACATAGCCCCCGGGGCCAGCGCCGATTATGATCAGGTCAAAAGCTGTTGCGGCCATGGGGAAATCCTTAAGTCAGTTGGTTTTAGAGAATAATAAAGCAAAGCAAAGGCTTGGCAAGCGGCGGTTATTGCAACCCCGTTATGCGTCTGGATCGGCATTGTATTACCGAGTATTTTGGCAACAAAGAAGCGATCAGCTTTCGCCCGAAAGTGACTTTAGGGTGAAACCATAGCCTCCGGCTTGCAGATATGCGCGTTCATTGGCGGTTGAGGACCGACCCAAAGCATCGTTGCGATACGGAAAGCGGCCGTATTTGCGAATTACCTCGCGGTGAGATCTAGGGTGCAGCAAATCACCACCCTCGGACAGACGCAGTTTATACATGCGCACACTGGTGTCTTGGTCGGCCAGCACTTCGGAATGCATCAAGGGCAGGTAAAAGAACTGGCGCATCAAAGGGTCGACACCCAGATCAAATTTCATGTAAATCGCCCGTTTGGCAATCTTGCGGGCCTTGGCATCCGTAGCAAACGACTCGCCTGACCCACGAAACATGTTGCGTGGAAACTGGTCCAGCACGATCAGCAATGCCAGGGAATGTTCAGGGCATCCGCCCCAGCGGTCATATTTACCGTCACGGGCATCTTGCCAAAAATCGAGATACCGATCGCGGATCATATCATCGACCGCCTTGTCCACGATATACCAGCCTTTTTCGCCAACTTCGTCTTTCCAGAAGTCGATAATTTCGGTCGGGGAAATACTCATATGCCTGCTCCACGCCTGATTTTTTTTAATTAGGCGCTTTTGCAAAGTGATTCGCCAGCGAAACTTGCGCTAGGGGCTATTTTCTTCCTCTGCCTCGATTTCCTGCTCGATGGCGATCTCCTGTGCGACCTCAGCAACGATGGGCGTTGTTTGGGGCAGAACCGGCGTATAGCTCATGGTGTCCTCAACGGCGATAGCCTCACGGCGGGTCATGCGGAACGCGCCGTAAACGGTAATCATGACCATCAAAATAATCATCGCATAGAAAAAACTGTTGGCCCCCAGATGGGTCATCGCCAAACCCACCAAAATAGGGGTGCAAATGGCCCCAACCCCGTTCAGGAAGATCAGCGCGCCGGATGCATTGGCCATGTCTTCATGCTCCAGATAGTCGTTGGTATGCGCGATCAGCAGTGAATATAGCGGGCTGGTGCTGGCCCCGATGATAAATCCAAGGACCAAAATAACATAGAACGAGCTGGCCCAGAACAGACCGATAATCATCAGAACTGACGCAACCCCAGTGACAATGACGATCAGCAACCGACGGTCCATACGATCAGACAGCCAGCCAATCGGGTATTGCAGCAACACGCCACCGGTATAGATCGTGCCGATGAAAATCGAAATTTCGGCAACCGTAAACCCGACTTCGGTGCCGTAAACCGCTGACATGCCAAACATAATCGAAAATATGCCGCCCAACAGAAATGAACCAACGCAGCCCAGCGGCGAGGTTTTGAACAATCGTTTTAACGTCATGGGTTTTGAGGTGTGAAACACGGGTGCGGGACTAACCGACAGCAGGATCGGCGCAAACGAGATCGACACAAGAATAGAAATCACCGCGAACAGCACAAACCCAGCCGGGTCCGCAAAGTTAATGATGACTTGCGCCAACACGATGCCAGACATTTGCACAATCATATAGGCGCTTAACGCCTGACCACGGGTTTCATTGGTGGCCGAATCGTTCAACCAGCTTTCAGCAACCACATAAACGCCCGAAAAACTGAACCCGACAATCAGGCGCATTAGCGCCCAGACATATGGGTCTGGCGCCAGAGCATAAATGATAAATGCGGCTGAAATCATCGACGCCAGCGCGGCAAACACCCGCACGTGGCCAACACGGGCGATCATTTTTGGGGTCATACGTGACCCGCCCAGAAACCCGAGGAAATATGCAGACATGACCCACGACATTGTTGTGGGGCTGAACCCCTCAATCGCGCCACGAATGCCCAGCAACGTGCCTTGCAAGCCGTTGCCAAGCATCAACAGGAACATGCCCAACAGCAGCGCCCATGAATTTTTCAGAATATAACCCATGACGCCCCCTATTTTTTTCCGACGTTACAGTCAGACCTTGTCGTTAATCTCATCTGTTTCCGACGTAGAAGTGTCGCGGATGGGCGGAAACAACAGTGAAGAATCGCCATACGAGAAGAAACGGTATTTGTTTTCAATGGCATGGCCATAGATGTCCTTGAGGAAATCTTGGCCCATCAACGCCGAAACCAGCATAAGCAGCGTGGATTTTGGCAGATGGAAATTGGTCATCAACCCGCTGGTGACCTTAAATTCATACCCAGGCGTGATGAAAATATCAGTGTCGCCAGACCACGCGCCAATTTCACCCGTATCCGTCGCTGCCGTTTCGATCAGCCGCGAAGCCGTGGTGCCAACGGGAATCACGCGGTGGCCCGCCGCAAGCGTATCGTTGATGGCTTGGGCCGCCTCGGCGCTGACCTCGCCCCATTCGGAATGCATTTTGTGATCAGCGATGTTTTCAACCTTAACCGGCAGAAAGGTGCCTGCCCCGACATGCAACGTGACCTCGGTGCTGTTCACCCCAAGCGCGGCCAACTCGTCCAGCAACGGTTGGTCAAAATGCAGCGATGCAGTTGGCGCAGCAACAGCACCGATATGTTTGGCAAAAACCGTCTGATAATCAATGTGATCCTGCGCGTCCGCTGGGCGTTTTGACGCGATATAAGGCGGCAACGGCATTTGACCGACAGTATTAACTAACGCATCCAGTGCCTCACCGGATTTATCAAATTCTAACGTAACTTGGCCATCTTCTTTCAAGATCACCTCAGCCGAGAACCCGCCAAACCAGATAATATCGCCCTTTTGCAGACGTTTCAGCGGCCGCGCCAGTGCTTTCCAAGTTTTGTCGTCCAGACGTTCAATCAAGGTAGCGTCGATTTTCGATTCGCCGCTGCCATGAATGGTCTCGCGTTTGCGCAAACCTGAAATACGCGCCGGAATGACTTTGGTGTTGTTAAACACCAGCAGATCGCCTTTTTGCAGCCAGCTCCCCAATGCCGAAACGTTGGAATCGGTGATTTTATCCCGCTCGACGAACAACATCTTTGATGATGGGCGCGGCGACGCAGGGCGCAGCGCAATCAGGTTTTCGGGCAATTCAAAATCAAAATCGGACAAGGTCAACATATTTGGCTCTTTCAGTAAATTTCCGCTCCTTTAGCGGTGGTGAACGCCAAGGGAAAGCGGTTACTTTACCTGAAACATTGAAAAGGACAAAACATGATTGATATTGGCGATAAATTACCTGACTTTGAATTGCCGCGCGATGGTGGCAATATGGTCAAATTAAGCGATTTTACCGGAAAAACACTGGTGCTGTTTTTGTATCCAAAAGATGATACGTCGGGCTGCACCAAAGAATCCATTGAATTCACCGAAAAGAAAGCCCTGTTTGACGCCGAAGGCGCGGTGATTGTCGGGCTGTCCAAGGACAGTGTCAAAAGTCACGACAAGTTTGTTGTTAAACACGATCTGGGCGTCATGCTTATTTCTGATGAAAGCTGTAAACTGGTTGAGGCGCTTGGCGCGTGGGTCGAAAAATCAATGTATGGCCGTAAATATATGGGTATTGAGCGCACAACCCTGCTGGTTGACAGCACCGGTGTCATTCGCAACCTGTGGCGAAAAGTGAAGGTGCCGGGGCACGTAGATGCCGTGTTGGAAGCCGTCAAAACGCTTTAGCGGAAATCAGCCCATCAGCGCGGTATATTAATTTAAGCAGTGTAAAAAGGTTGCTGCGCGCCGCTAAACCCCGTATCCCAATTGGGAATTCCGAAAATTGACGCGAGTGACTCTATGGTCGAAAAAGGCAATATAAACATCAATGTGCGAGACCGTGGTCTTGCCCATTTTTTGCCGCGTCAGACCATTACCCTAACTGATAACCACGGTGTGCGCAGCATTACGCTGTCACCGATCAAACGGTTGTTTGCGGGTTCGGCAATTGTCGGGCTGGTGATCTGGGCAGTGATTGCGACCACAACTTTGGTGATTACCAGCCTTGGCGAAGACAAAATGCGGCAACGCTCAGCGGTGCTGACGCTGGCATATGAAACCAGACTAGATGAACTGTTACTGGAGCGTGACCTGCTAGCCGACCAGCTTAGCAATGTCACCAATCGTGTTATGTCAGCCCAAGACGAGCTGATGAGCCAACAATATAACATCTTGCAGCTCGGGGCTGAGCAGCAAGAAATGGACGCAAATGTCACTAACTTGCGCGATCAACTAGGCGCAATGTTGGAGGAACGGGATATTGCCGTTGGCACCAGCGAAACCCTGACGCGTGAACTGGCGTCGGTGCGGGCGGTGATGACAGACCGTTTAGGCGGGCAAGAAGATATTGTCACCACCATTGAAACCATCACCTCGGCTTTGGCTGATGCTGTTGAAACACGCGATACTATTCAGGCTGACATTATCGCGTTGAATGAACAAATTTCCGCGATGGAGCTGCAACGCGAACTATCCGCGCAACGCCAAGACCGGATGCTGACCCAGCTTGAGGACGCCATCGAAGTCTCACTCGTACCACTGGCAGCCATGTTTGACGCGGCGGGTTTAGATGTCGACAGTCTGCTTGCCAATGTTCAACAAAATTTTTCAGGTACGGGTGGGTTAAGCGCTGAAATGGTTGCGGCCGGACTATCGCCGCGCGATCAGCGTATCGACCAGATATTGCGTGATCTTGACCATGTGGCGATGATGAATATCGCGGCCAGTAAAATGCCACTGGCAATGCCGGTGCGCACCGCTTTTCGCTTTACCAGCGGCTTTGGCCCCCGTGGCGGCCGGATGCACAAGGGCGTCGACCTGGCCGGAGGGCGCGGAGATCCGATTTATACTTCGGGTGACGGGGTGGTCAGTTTTGCAGGTGTGCAAAGCGGTTTTGGAAATCTTGTTGTCGTGAACCACGGCAACGGCTATGAAACTTACTATGCCCATCTTAACCGGATTCGCACGACGGTGGGCACCCGTGTAGCACGTGGAGACCGTATCGCTGATATGGGCAACACGGGCAGATCAACTGGTGTTCATCTTCACTATGAGATTCGAGTAGATGGTGTATCAATCAATCCTATGACTTTTATAAAGGCAGGTCGAAATGTTTACTAAAGGCAAATCCTCGGACAGCTCCGATTCTTCAAACAAAGACAAAGCGCCTAGCGCTCCGGCAAAACCGACTGCGGCACCATCGACGCCAGCGGCGTCCAGCAAGCCAAAACCGGCGCCGTCCATTTTGTCGTCAGACCTGACCGTTGTCGGAAACCTGACCACAACTGGCGATATCCAGATTGAGGGCACCGTTGAGGGCGACATTCGCGCCCACCTGCTAACCGTTGGCGAAGGCGCCACGGTAAAAGGTCAGTGCATTGCTGACGACGTGGTTGTAAATGGCCGCGTTGTTGGCTGTGTGCGTGGCTTGAAAGTACGTCTGACCGCATCTGCGCGGGTTGAAGGCGACATCATCCACAAAACCATCGCCATTGAAAGCGGCGCGCACTTCGAAGGCTCGGTTAAGCGCGAAGATGACCCGTTGTCAGGCGGCAACAGCAAGACCTAAGTTTTTTAGATATTTTGAAAGGCGTCCAGTTTGGGCGCCTTTTTTATGCGGGGTGTAATAGCAATTTGCGATACAAATGCCAGGTTGCGTGACCCAGCACTGGCAAGGTAATCAACAAGCCCAAAAACATCGGCACCAGCGACAGCAACATCATCGGGCCAATAATGATAAACCAGACGATCAGCACAGCAAAATTCTTTTTAACGGACTGAATGCTCAGAATAATGGCGGTGATAAAATCAATTTCTTTGTGCAGCAGCAGCGGCAGGCTGACAAAAGTGATCGCAAATAGCAGCAACGCAAAAACCGCCCCGACCAATAGCTCAATATTGATGAAAAGCAGCCCAGCCGGGGTTAGGAATACATCCAGCGAGGTGCCAATATGTGTCATCACCCGAATGCCCAGCATCAGCGCGAAAATCATATGCGCGATAAGCATATAAAACAGAAACCAGATGACAATGATGGCTCCTACCCACGGAATTTGGCGTTGCCGTTCCGCAAACACCACGCCAAGGACATGACCCCATTTTAAAGGCTCGTTGGCCTCAAGCTGACGGCTGATTTCGAATAAACCTACTGCTGCAAAAGGCGCAATTAAGGGAAATCCAACAGAAATTGGCATGATCCACCAGATTTTACCTGACGCAGCCAGCACCAAATACAGCACAATCCCGCCCGCTACGTATGCGGCTGAAAAGAACAGCCCCATCAAGGGCGCCTTTTTATAGTCTCCCCAACCTTTTTTTAGGGCATCAAACAGGTCGTTAACGCTGATTATCTGGATCTCTGGTGTCGGGCTAGGTTCATTTTGGCTCATTTGGTTCCCTTTTTTTCGACAGTAAAAGGGGAATCCTTGTTTGGGTCCAGATACTTATTGCCGCAGGGGCTAGGTTTCGTTCGCCTCGGCCCGCGATTTACCGGTAACTTCTTGTGCCAATGCTGCCGCCATAAACTTATCAAGATCGCCATCCAGCACGCCTTGGCTGTCCGAGGTCTCAACATTGGTGCGCAGATCTTTGACCATCTGGTACGGGTGCAAAACATATGACCTGATCTGGTTACCCCAGCCAGCATCGCCTTTGTTATCATGGGCATCCTGAATGCCTTGGGTGCGTTTACGCATCTCGATTTCATACAGACGCGATTTTAGCGCCGCCATACAGGTGGCCCGATTTTGGTGCTGAGACTTTGCCGACGCGGTCACCACGATGTTGGTCGGAAGGTGAGTCATGCGCACGGCTGAGTCGGTTTTGTTAACATGCTGCCCGCCTGCCCCGCTTGAGCGATAGGTATCAACCCGCAAGTCAGACGGGTTAATTTCAATCTCGATCGTGTCGTCAATCACTGGATACACCCACACCGATGAAAACGAGGTGTGTCGCCGTGCAGCGCTATCAAAAGGTGAAATCCTTACTAAACGATGAACGCCGCTTTCGGTTTTCAGCCATCCGTAAGCATTTAGACCTTTTATCTGGTATGTGGCTGACTTTATGCCAGCCTCATCCCCGGAATTTTCCGAGATCAAATCAACCTTATAGCCTTGTTTTTCAGCCCAACGAACATACATGCGGGCCAAAATCTGCGCCCAGTCGCAGGATTCAGTGCCGCCTGCCCCGGCGTTGATCTCAAGGAACGTATCGTTCCCGTCAACCTCACCATCTAGCAGCGCCTCAAGTTCTTTGGTGGCTGCAATGCTGACCATGGCGGTGATGGCTTGTTCAGCCTCGGTGATGACTTCAGCGTCGTCTTCCATCTCGCCCAGCTCAATCAGGTCGATGTTGTCTTGCAGATCAACCGACAGCGATTTGTAATTATCGATGGCATCAACCAGCATCTGGCGTTCGCGCATCAGCTTTTGCGCCTTGGTCGGACTGTCCCACAGGTTCGGATTCTCAGACATCGCGTTAAATTCTTCAAGGCGGTGGTCTGCGGTCTCAAGGTTTAACCGTTGGCCCAGCAGGGCAATGGTTTTACGAATTTCGACAATCTGGTTTTCAGTTTCTGCGCGCATGTTGGCCTCGGTTTTTTACAATGTTCTAGCTGCCCGCAAGGGCGGCTTCAAGTCAGTAAAGCCCGCCGCTGGACAAGCCACCAAAGGTGGCACGCGGTGGCAGGATGGTTTCCTGACCGTTGATGATCACGCTTTCGCCGATGTCAGCCTCGCCACGACCAAAGAACAGCAGGTCGCGGCCCATGGTAAAGCCCCCGTCAACGAACTGGCCATAAGCGCCGTAAGCGGGTTCTTCGCCGGCACGAAACAGTTCTGTCACCACAAATTCACCGCTGGCATCGTCTGGCAGACGTTCGCCGGTATAACGGTCGATTTTAACAAATACGGTGCCGCCGGGTTGTGGATATTCATAGCTGCCGTGGGTTTCGGCCAACGCCTCCATGAACTCAACAAATACTGGGCCGCAAAGCGAGCCGCCATATGCGCCACGCCCCATTGGGGTTGGCGTGTCATAGCCAATATAACACCCAGCCGCGATACGCGGAGTAAAACCAATAAACCATGCGTCTTTGGCTTGGTTGGTGGTGCCGGTTTTGCCCGCAGTGGGTACGCCCAG
>JAESRG010000125.1 GCA_016764785.1 Paracoccaceae bacterium | reverse complement strand
ACTGGTCTGAAAACTTCCGTCTCTTCGTCATTTCTGTATTCCTTCATTAGGTTGGAATACACCTTAACTGACTGTCCGATTTTGCAGGACCACTTCAAATATCACTACGTGTACAAGGAGGCTGACCTGCCGCAATAGCGTCAACAATAGCTTTTTCTTTGACGCTCAATGAGTATCGGTCATCATGGATTGGCAAATATACCGCTTTGCAGTTCTAGCCCTAACCCGAGTGACCTCTAGCTGCTCAATAATTCCACATTGATCTAGTTTATGAACAGCGCGCTTTGCTTCCGTTCGTGACAACCCTGAGCAACTGACGACCGAGTTAATCCCCCAACTTGAAGTTATATTACTTTGGTCTGTCCCAGTAAGAAGGCAAAGATATGTTGCCGCTTCTTCAACGCCCAGTCCGAACTTTTTAATTTGTTCGAATTGATGGATGTCTAGCGCGAAGAACCCGTTGTGCTTACCTGACTTTGCCATCTAGTCGGCCCGACTGCGAATATCACCCACTTTGTTACTTTCGAGCCATGAAAGAAAAAAGGGTTGTGCATAGAAAGCCATTTCAAAGTTCTCGCAAGGCTTTAGCATCATCTATCACTGTTGTGATTTCAGACTGAGGCCAGCGGCTCATACCGCCAATTTTAACGGGGCGAGGAATTGTTCCATCCGCCACCCGCCGCCAGAACGTTGACTTGAAACAGCCAAGCATGTCTGCGGCTTCACCGTCTTTGATTAGTAGATCAACAGAATTCATTTTCAACGCCTTCGGGTTGATTGACACCCGATAATTATACCGGAGGAAACTAGGATCACAAAGGCCTTAACCCAATAAAAATTGGACAAAACTCATTTATTTCAAATTTAAGCGTGCAAAATATAAATCTTACGCTTTTTCAGCTTTGACGCCCGATAACCTCACCACAGCACCCAATTGCCCCGTTACATGATCCGCCCAACGCTCCATTAGGATACGTCTTTGCTCAAGAAAATCGGTTCGGCGATAAGATTGCTCAACCTTGCTACCAGTAACATGCGCCAAAGCCATTTCTGCAACGTCATGCGGCGTGTTTGTCGCCTCCGCTGCCCATGTTCGCAAACTAGACCTAAAGCCGTGTGGGCGGGCCTCAAGCCCCCTGCGCTCCATCACGCGGGACATAGTAGCATCCGACAGCACGCCCTTGCGAACACTCGGAAACAAGAAGCCATCGCGCGCAAATGGTTTCGCCTGGTCAATGATCGACTGCATTTCGCTGGATAGCGGCACACGAAAATCAACCGCGTGACCTTTACGGGCCTTCATGTTTTCGGCTGGCACGGTCCAAACATCACCATCTATCTGATCAAGGCGGCAAAACCGAATGGGCTTTGAGCGCAAGCCCGACAGGATCAAAAGCCGCAATGCTAAATGCGTAATCGTGCCATCCGAAAGGCTGTCGTAAAACGCGGGAACCTCTTGCCAGTTAAGGCTTGGTATATGGCTTGTGACGTGGCGAGACTTGCCCAGTAGCGCCTTTGCCTTGTCGGTGGCCTGTATGTCCACATCAAGCCCCATAGCCGCGCCGTGGCGCATTACGATGGAAAGGCGGTTAATGGCCTTTCTCGCAGTATCGGCCTTTGTATGCCAAATAGGCGCGAGCGTATTTTTAATGTCTTGCTGGTCAATGTCCTCGACAGGGGTTTTCCCAATTTTCGTCAGGACGTGCAATTCAAGCGGAGAAAACCAGCGCCCAGCTTTGCCATCGTCTTTTAGTTCGGCCTTGCGGGCTTCGAATGCCTCAACAGCAACGGTTGCGAGGGTATTGTCACCCTTGGCCGCTTCGCGTCTGAGCCGCTCCCGTTCTTTAATCGGGTCTTTGCCCTGCCGAACAACAGCCCGCCATTGTTCAGCGGTCTCTCGCACTTCCTTGAGGGACACACTTTCAACGCTTCCCAAGCCCATTTCGCGCCGTCGCCCGTGGATTGTCACCCGCAGAACCCATTGCCCGCCGCCATCATGCCGTTTGACCAGCCACAATCCGCCGCCATCGGAGTATTTTCCCGGTGCAGCGTTTTTGACCTTAACAGCGGTGAGTTTTTGCAGAGCAATATTTCAATCCCCCTATCAATCAACCCCTACATATAGGGTGTTGTGATACGAATTGAAACCGTATGATAATACTATTACCTTATTTTGTTAGTAATATCCAATATTTCGGACCGATTGAAATGTACTGATATGGCAATTCAATGCCCCCAGCAGCACCATTTTCACCCTATGCCCCACCCATTTATTCTTTTTGTGGCGAGATAAACGATTATCGGGTACAATTACCAATATCGGCTCACGAGATTTGGCGCGCATTATTCAAGCGGCAACATCTATTGTTGGTAACAGACCCGTCAAAGCGCTGGACAATTTCAACCTATGCGTGTATAATTTTACATTATTATATAGGTAATTTCGATCCGGTTATTGAACAAAAAAGGGATAATTAATATGGGTAAGGTTAAACAAAAGGCGACAAAAGAAATTGTAAAAAGATCAAAGACTTTTGTCAGCAATATGAATGCATTATATAAAAAGCTTCTCGCGGATGCGAAAAAAGAAGGGGAAGAATTTCCTAAGGTCACATTTGCACTCGGGCAAGGATCCAACACCAAGCTCCGGTCGCCAGAAAAGCAGGCTGAAGGGGTGATTTTGAAAAATACAAAAGTTTGCTGGAGCGCTCATATGGTCGACAAGGCCAGACACGTTAACACAACTGTTAATGGTAGCTTGGCCAACAAAAAATCCACCCGTGCCAGCCTATTGGGCGATCATCTTGGTGATTACAAAAAGAACTGGATCGCAGGCCTTAAGAAAGCCAAAATCAGATCAGCTGGTGGCGGCCTCAAATATATCGACTGGGACGGACCACATGTTGAACTGCCAGACTCAAAACCATCAAAAACCGATCCTCTGGTCTTGAAATGCCTTGATGAATACGCACGGCTTACGCGAAAGTCTGGCAAAAAGAAGAACGCCAGTTTCGAGAAAAAAAACAAGACCCGACTAGAGTCCTATTTCAAGAAGTACGAGAAAAAATAGAATTGGCGGCAAAATAGAATCCACTTAAGGGGGGCGTGATTTCTTGTGCAACCTGGATCTGACAAACAACCGGCGCAGGGCTATCCAGCGTCGGTTCTGTTTCTGTGTCACCTTAAGGGGCAAGCGCGGCATTGCCGCCGCGCATTGCCCACCAGACTTAGTTTCCGTTGAACACGATGCTTGAGCTAAATGTGCCCCAGTTCGACGAGCTAACACCGTTCCACTCGCTGGCCATATAACTGTTCAAGCCGGGAATACGCAGCACCTTCACATCGCCCGCCTCGTCGCCAATATAGCCGGCGTGGCGCGCCGCTGCACAGATGTTGCTGTCGGTTGTGTATGGACCGCTGCCCCAGACGCCACCGTTACTGCCGGTACTTGCTGAACAACTACAGGTATAGTCATCCACACCGCTTGGCAGCCTGACACAAGCCGGAAGTGACACTTCGCTTTGTGCGGCCTCAACAATAATGCTGTCGCCGTAAGCCCCCCAGTTCGATGTCGAAATTCCGTTGGCCGGAGACCCGGAGTAGCTTGTCTGCCCCGGAGCGATAAACGCGACAACCGTACCGCCATCCATGCTGATCACGCCGGAATGCACAGCTGCGGTACAGATGTTACTGTCAGCGGTATAGGGGCCACTGCCCCAGGCCGACCCTGTTAAGAAACCAGTTGGACATTGGCACAGATAGCTTTCCTGTGCAGTTGGGTAGCGCGCACAGTTGGGCGCGTTAGCGAGATCATCAGCAGTGACCTGAACCTGCGCGACTGACGCCGATGCAAACAGCATTGCGGCGGCAAACCCACCGGCAATCAGAGAAAAAAGTTGTTTCATAATATTTCCTTCCAAAAAAGACCTAATACTGGCAAAAGATTGCACAGACTAAACCATATCCAAAGGAATTAATGACTATTGTGTAAGCTGGCTTACTCGCTGCCCAGGCGCCCCGTCTTGATGTCATAATCAACCGCAACGAGATAATCCGGATCATCATCCATATCAATCATCAGCTGACCAGCCTTGCTGAGCAACCGGTGACAATCAGGCGTCAGGTGGCGCAATTGCAGCCGCTTACCGGCGTCTTGATATTTATCAGCCACAGCTTCAATCGCTTGCAGCGCCGAGTGGTCGACCACACGCGAATTCATGAAATCGAGGATCACGGTATCAGGGTCGTTTTCTGGGTCAAACAGTTCGATAAAACTGCCAGCTGAACCAAAGAACAACGGCCCCTCAATTTCGTACACCCGCGCACCGATCTCGGATTCCGAGGGCCGGACTTTGGCGTGAATACGCGAGGCCGCGTTCCATGAATAAACCAATGCCGAAACGATAACACCGACAACAACGGCGGTGGCCAGATCTTCGGCCACGGTCACCCCTGTTACCAGAATAATCACCAGCGCATCTGAAATCGGCACGCGGCGCAACACGCCAAAGCTTTGCCAGGCAAACGTGCCGATCACCACCATGAACATCACACCGACCAGCGCCGCCAACGGAATCATCTCAATGATGCTGCTGGCAAACAGGATAAACGCCAGTAAGAACAGCGCCGCCGACGTGCCCGACAGCCGTGTCCGCCCGCCGGATTTTACGTTGATCATTGACTGCCCGATCATCGCACAGCCACCCATACCGCCAAAAAACCCTGTGACGACATTGGCCGCACCCTGCGCCAGAGATTCCTTTGACGCGCCGCCGGTTTTGCCAGTAATGGTGCCCACAAGGTTCAAGGTTAGCAAGCTTTCGATCAAGCCGATTGCTGCCAGAATAAAGGCATATGGGAAGATGATTTTAAGGGTTTCTAATGTGAAAGGAACATCCGGAATAGCAAAGCTTGGCAATCCACCCTCAATCGAGGCCAGATCACTTACCCGTGGCACAGGCAAATCCAGCACGATCACGATTGCCGCGATGATCCCGATCGCCGCCAATGGTGCGGGTACCAGTTTGGTTGCTTTTGGCGCCAGATAGATCAGCGCCATAGTGCCGGCAACCAACCCGAGCGTAAGCCACAGCGTCATGCCGGTCATCCATTCATGGCCACCAAGCCCATCTGGCATTTTGAATTGCTCCAGCTGTGCCAGAAAAATAACAATCGCCAAACCATTCACAAAGCCCAGCATCACCGGATGCGGCACCATACGGATAAATTTTGCCAGCCTGAACACGCCAGCCAGCAACTGGATGATCCCCATCAGCACCACAGTCGCAAACAAGTATTGCGGCCCATGATCTGCCACCAAGGCCACCATCACCACGGCCAATGCGCCAGTTGCGCCAGAAATCATGCCAGGGCGACCCCCGAACAGCGCCGTGATTAGCCCAACCATAAATGCGGCGTACAGCCCCACCAACGGGTCAACCCCAGCGACAAAAGCAAACGCTACGGCCTCAGGAACCAAGGCCAAGGCCACGGTCAGCCCGGCCAGAATTTCGATCCGAAACTGGGCGACACCCATTTTTGACATCTGAGTGGTGGCCTGAGAAGAACGCAGGCGTTTGGCAAAATCAGCAAGAGTGGTCGGACGGGTCAAAGCGTTATCCTGAATACTGGGTTGTTAATATAGAAGCCGTGCAAATACAGCGGATTGTGCCAGATTGAAAGCACCATATGCAGCGGGCTTTATGTTTTCGTGACCAACAACAGGTCAACAACCACGTTTAGGTGGTCAACAGGCAGCAGCATGAGCAATGGGCCAGCCTGATACGAGATCTCGATTATCGGATCAGTCGAAAAATTTGACGTGCCGATCCGCGCATCAGCCGCCATGTCCAACCCGACCATATCATACCCCAACCCTGACGATCGAACCGCCGTCACCTCGCCCAGCGGGAACAACGAAACACGGGTGTTTTGGGGCAAATCTAGCCTCAATTTCTGCGGGCAAAAGAAACAAATATCTTCGCTGCCGATCAAAATTATTTTGCGGTCCGGGTATTTGGCCAAGACGTTCAGCGCCGCCAGCTCATGGTCCAGCCGCCCGCCAAGAAATCCGATTGCCAAATACAGCGGCGCATCCGACGCATAGATGCATTTCTCAAAATCAGTGGTATCCTGATCGGCTATCTTTTGTACCTTGTCGCGGTTTTTGGCTAATATTTTGGGGCTGATCGAGTCCAGATCGCCGAGCACAGCAAACACATCCAACCCCATGGCATCGGCGGTATCCGCGCCGCTATCAGCCGCGATGGTTTTGGTTGCGTAACGACGCGCCAAGTCGATTTGACTGGCGGACACCGGCCCGCCACCAATTAATATTATCGGCTCAAAAAAAGTGAACTTGCTGCTCATTCTTCCGGCGGCGCGTCAGGGTCAGCTTTGCCAACCCCGAGGAACACAAACTTGAACGGAAGAATCCACACCACGCCCAGCGCAATATAGATCACCAGTTCAATCAGCACATGCGGACGCGTGTCAAACAGACTGGTGATCCACCACGCAAAACCGATATAGGCGGGCATCCCAACCAATAGCAGAAACAGCGACCAGCGCTTGCGGGTTTTGTACGGAAGCAACATCTAGTCAGCAAACGGGTCGGTCACCAAAATGGTGTCCTCCCGCTCCGGGCTGGTGGACAACATCGCCACCGGACAGTCGATCAATTCCTCAATACGACGTACATATTTAATTGCCGCGGCCGGAAGTTCGTTCCATGACCGCGCGCCCTCGGTACTTTCAGACCAGCCCGGCATTTCCTCGTAAATGGGTGTGCATCTTGCTTGTTGATCAGCCGCCGTTGGCAGATAATCAAGACGTTTGCCATCAAGTTCATAGGCCACGCAAATCTTCAGAGTTTCGAACCCGTCCAGCACATCCAACTTAGTCAGGGCGATGCCTGATACACCCGATGTGGAGCAGGTCTGGCGCACCAGAACCGCATCAAACCAACCACAACGGCGTTTCCGACCCGTGTTAGTGCCAAATTCATTGCCCCGTTCGCCCAAACGCTGACCATCGGCATCGTTCAGTTCAGCCGTAAACGGCCCTTCGCCAACGCGCGTGGTGTAAGCTTTGACAATGCCCAGCACAAAATCAATCGCCGTTGGACCAAGGCCAACGCCGGTTGCAGCTTGCCCTGCAATTACATTGCTGGATGTCACAAACGGATAAGTGCCAAAATCAATGTCCAGCAACGCCCCTTGTGCGCCTTCAAACAATATGCGTTTGCCAGCACGGCGTTTCTCGTTCAAAACTTTCCAGACCGGCGCCGCATATTTCAGAATCTTTGGCGCTACTTCCTTAAGCATAGCCAACAGGGCGTCACGATCAACAGGCTCCATACCCAAGCCGCGCCGCAACGCGTCGTGGTGCATCAATGCGCGATCTACGCGCAATTCCAATGTTTTTTCGTCAGCCAGATCAGCCACACGAATTGCGCGCCGCCCGACTTTATCTTCATAAGCTGGGCCAATGCCCCGCCCCGTCGTGCCAATTTTAGCGATCGAGTTCTGGGATTCCCGCGCCCGATCCAATTCACCGTGAATGGGCAGAATTAGCGGGGTATTTTCAGCAATCATCAGGCTTTCGGGGCTAATTTCAACGCCCTGCTCGCGAATGCGGTCGATCTCGTCCAGCAGATGCCAAGGATCAAGCACAACACCATTGCCGATCACCGACAACTTACCGCCGCGCACCACACCAGATGGCAGTGCCGCCAGTTTATAAACCTTACCGTCGACAACCAACGTGTGGCCAGCGTTATGCCCACCCTGAAACCGCGCGATGATATCCGCGCGTTCAGACAGCCAATCGACAATCTTACCCTTGCCCTCATCGCCCCACTGAGCGCCGACAACTACTACATTGGCCATTTCATGCCTTTCAGACTGGAAGTTACGGCGCGTTATACACCGTGGTTACGCTGAGGGAAACCAACAAATAACCGCAAACGATTGCCTTTATCCACAAGGCCGATAAACTGATCATATAACGAGGAGGACATATGGAAAAAGTAGAAAAACGCATCTGGGATTTACCGGTCAGAATTTTTCACTGGGGTTTGGCAATTAGCTTTGCGGGGGCTTATATCACAGCAGAAGTCAGCAATGTTATCCATCAGGCATTTGCATTTTTGTGCCTGTCATTTGTGCCTTTTAGGGTGATGTGGGGGCTTGTTGGCTCTCATACTGCGCGGTTTTCCAGTTTTGTGCACGGGTTTGACACAGTAAAAGCCTATGGATTTGAATTGGTGAAATTTCGTCACAAAGAATATTGGGGCCACAACCCGCTGGGCGCTGTCGCGGTGGTCGTGATACTGGGCCTGATGACCGCACTTGTACTTGCCGGTTTATTTGTGCGCGAAGATGATTTCGCCGCGCCGTGGGCCCTGTCGGTTGGCGATGGCTTGGCCAGTATGCTTGGTGGATTACATGAAGTACTCGCAAACATCCTTATGTTTGTGGTGGTTTTTCACATTATCGCAATTCTGGCCTATCGTTTGTTTTTCCGCGATAATCTGATCACTCCGATGATCAAAGGCACACGCCCCGCAAACCCCGATTTTGAGGAGCCAAAATTTGCTCCGCTGTGGTTAGCGATAATTTCGGCGGTTATCGCGATTGTTCTGACAGGAGCGATATTTAGAATTTGGATTTTCTAGAGATCAAAGCGCGTGTTGGCTGGCATTTCCAAGTCTATGGCGCCATTTCACCTTCTTTTACGATCAATTCGGATCTAGCGCGCAAACAACAATACTGCCCGTTTACCAAAGCAACTTTGTGCGATGGTGCCTATCCTTCAAATACTATTGGACGAAGGGAGCAATTCACATATAATCAATTTTAGGCAATAAAATTGAGGAGTAAGAAATGGCCACTTATGAATGTGATATCTGCGGGATGAGCGTAAACGCGACCTGCGGAAAATGTGATGCACCATTGCAAAACGACAGCTTGTCACTTGATGACGGTAGCTCGGTTCAAGTTTCGAAATGCCCCAATGGTCACGGCAAAATAAAATCTCCGCTGTGTTGCGGACAAGATATGACCTGCTCAACAGGATAGCGCATCCAAAGCAAACTTTTTTGGAATCGGCTCAAACGATCTTCGAATGAAGTCTCGGCTCGAGAAAATACCGCCCGATTTCTCGGGCGGTAAAT
>JAESRG010000124.1 GCA_016764785.1 Paracoccaceae bacterium | reverse complement strand
GATCGCCATCACATCAACCCGCAAGCCGCGGGTCGGGGTGAATTCTGTCATGCAGGCGAAATTATGGCTTTGTAATAGGCGACATGTGCCGCGCGCTAGGTTTTGTCCCGGGGATAGGTTGTCCATTTTGGACGCGAACATTTAGCGAACGTTTAGTCAAGGAGCCATCAAGAAGGCCAAGCGAATCAAGTCGATTTTGATAACGTGTCGCCAAGGCCGCACGCGAATAAAAATCTAGCATTAACGCTTGCCCGTCGGCGCCGCGCAGATTTGCGCCAGTCAAGTCGTCAGCGACTTCGCGCATGGTTCTGCTCAGATCAGTGACGTCGATTTCGGCCCAGCTAGTTTTTTGAACCGGTAGAATAATCTCGTTGGGTTTAACCGGCTGAAATCTGAATTTCACTGGAAAAGCTGTCTCAGCATTGCAAAAATCTTGGGTGCCGGAATAATCCGTAACAATGACCGGTTTGGCATATTTCAGCGCATAGGCGGGCAGATACCCGAACCCCTCGGCCCTATGGGATGACACGACACAATCAACCGCGCGGATCAAAGACAGCAGGTCGGAAAACGGCAACATACGCTGATCAATAATGATCCGGCTGTCCTTGGCTGCAATCTGGCTGATCTTGGCCATCTGCCCCTCGGGATCGCCCCAGTGACTTTGGGGGGGCGGAGTGGTCTTAAGGATAAACCGCATATTTTTGTCGCGCGGAAAGGCTTGCTGAAAACCACGAACAGCCGCTAACGGGTTTTTCCGTGCGACCGATGAATGCATGTCGAAACACGACAAGAATACAATATTTGACGGGGAAATCCCGTAATCAGACAGATCCATTGCTGGAACATCTGGCAAGTCAAACCCTTTGCCGATCATGGTGACCGGACGCCTGAACGCTGTTTCATAGGATTTTTGTACAAATTTTGAAGGCACCCATATGTCATCCAGCATCCGGTTGGCAAGCGTGTGGGCGTTGGGCAGATTTTCCAGCTCCCACAGTAAATAACCAATGTGAAATGCGCCGTCAGCACTGTGTCGGCAGATTTGTGTCGGTATCTCATCAGCGTTGGCGTGATGCACAAACACTGGGCGGTTGGTGCGCAAGTTCTTGATCACGGTCATGCTCATGCGCTGGTTTTGTCCAAGGCCTGTATCAAAGCCGCCAGTACCGGTCACGGTAATATTTTTCTGGGGATGCACAGACCTGCCGGATCGAAACGCCTTTAACAGCGGAAACCCCGTTTTTGAGAGCGTATCGAACCAATCAGCCAAAGCTGGTGACTTCCACGGCGTTTTCAGGCTTGCTCGCTCATGTACTGGCGCATGAGAAACCACCGCGCCAATCAGTTCAAACCGTGTAATATTTCCCGCTATTCCGCCGACCGGTGTTGTGAAATACGTGCTAATACTTTGTCCGAGAAAGCGATCATCAATGTCAAATCGTGCATGCATAACGACCGCTTGAAAAGCAAATGCTATCCGGCCGTTATTGGTGGCCAGTTTATACCCGTTAAATTTTTTCGGGTGGCAACGGTGGAGCGCCAGAAGATAGGCAGGCAGAATAACGTTTCGGGTATCAGGCTTTGGCAAGGCCGCAACGCCCAACAGCTGGGCGCGCGTTTTGCAGTCATTTTTGAACGCCTCAAAAACGGTATCAGGCAAGGGCATCGGATGATTGGTTAAAACTGATGCCGAGGTGAAGTACCATCGTAAAAATTTAACGCGCTCAGCCGTTTGAGAAAGCGGATATTCGCCTTCCATCCGAAATTTATATCGAAGGTGGAGCATGAAATTTGATAACGGGATGGCCGCGAAAGGATCATCAATTTCGTCTGGAATGTCGCCAGTGACAGTTTGCGCCAATGTTTCTTGAAAAGGTAAAGGTGCCAGCTGCGTAATAATTTCAGATACTGCATACAGGGTTTTCAGTTCATGTCTGAGCGGATCATCGGTTGGCAGGGTATGTACTGCTCGACGAAGCCATGTTGGGGTCAGTCGAATACGGTCTTGCGAATCAGCGAGTTGAAAAACTGTTTCTTCCGCGCTGGCCGGGTCGGGCGCGGCTGTTTCTTGCCCCAATATACGGCGTGCCAGTTCAATACCACGATGTTTTTTCAGCACTAACCGGACACTCCGGGGGCGCAGCAGCCGTGCGGAAAGAATCATGACCAGACAGGCAAATTTGACCACTCCGGTGGGCATTGTTGGATAGGCCACCACGATTTTCGGTTTGCGAAAGACCAGATGCCCAATTAATTTTAGCCGACGGATTTCTTCTTTCCGGCGGTTTTTCCAACTGGTCTGTCGAATGAGATCAAACCCCAGCCCTTGTGGGTAAAGCAATGTCAGATCATGTTGCGTGGTTAAAAGACCTTGCAAAATTGGGTCAAACCGTCGTTTCGGGGTGAAATGCAGGGCTTCGCTGCAATAGGACGGTGGTACGGCTGATGCTGTATGCACATGTCTTCCGGATGCGATCAGGCAATGCACGACCTCGGCAGCTTGCTTTGCTGCTGAAAAATTGACCGGCGGCAATGGTGCTATCACCAGTATCCGGCTGTTTTTATCTGTGAAAAAGTCCACAAAACCCTCAAATGAAATAATTTAGTCAAATTAACGGGAATTGGTTAATACAAGTATAATCATATACCCCTTCTAACCGACAAGGAAAGTCACTATATTGATTGGTGGCGGGTGCTGACCTTCTCGTGAGAGGCCAAATCCTAGTGGCCTTAATTTTTAGAAAGGGAACTGGCTCTGTGACTGGCCCTGGCCTATCGCATCTGGTGCCCACCTGGTTCACCAGGCTCTCAAGGATACGATCCCTCCACGGCCGATGATGGGCCCGCCACCTAAAGGAATTTCATGACCAGTCTGGCCGATGAAAAACAATTGGCCCGCAAGGCTGGTTTTGCGCAGCGAAAACTGGCGCACCACAGCCAGACAGACGCGGCAGGGCAGGCGGCGGCGCAGTTTATGCGCTGGCTTGGCAATCAGAATTTCAACATAGTCGCCGGATATATGCCGATCCGTACCGAGATCGACGTGCTGCCGCTGATGCATACCCTTCATCTGCGTGGCATGAATATCTGCGTTCCGGTAATCGTTGCCAAAGGTATGCCGTTAAAGTTTCGCCAGTGGACCCCGTCTTGCGATATGGAAAACGGGCCGTTTGGGGCGCCGGTTCCCACGTCTGGCGATTGGTTATTGCCTGATCTGATGCTGTGCCCGCTGATTTCCTTTGACCTAACCAGCCAGCGACTGGGCTATGGCGGTGGGTTCTATGATCGTAGCCTTGAGCAGCTTCGTGCCGCCAAGCCGGTGACGGCGCTTGGCTACGCATATGCGGGGCAGCAAGTTGACACCGTGCCATCTGAGCATACAGACCAGCCGTTAGATGGTATGGTCACGGAACGTGGCGTGACGATGTTTTAAGCGTGCATGCATTGCAATTTAACGTCAATGCCCTAAAAATATTTGTATATTTGGTTTTCGCCCGCGTGTGACGCGCCAACACAAGGTATTTACGTGGAGTCCATCCTCGCTATCCCTGCTGAAATTTGGCAAATGATCGACAATTTTGTGTTGTCGATGGTCCAGCCTTGGCGGGTTAAACAGGTTATAATTTTATTGACGATATTTGGCGTTTCGCATTTTCTGGCGTACATTATCCTTCCAAAATTAGACCACTGGATGCGGGGGCTTGAGGGGCTGCGCGCCGGGCAATTGCGGGTATTGATATCTGTCGTGCGCCGCACCCGAGGGTTAATTTACGTCGCAATCGTTTGGTCGGTCTATCTGATTATGCAGGAAATCACTTGGCCCAGCCGGTCATATTTGATTGGTCTATGGGCTGGAATTGCCACCGCGTGGACCTTTGTTGCCATCGCCGCACGGATCATCCGCAACCAGCTGACACGCCGTGTGGTTCGATATGGTCTTTGGGCCTATATCACCATGGAGATTTTGGGCGCGACCGACAATATCATGCAGATATTGGACAGTGCCGCGTTCAGCATGGGCGATTTTCGTCTGTCGTTGTTGGCGATCGTTAAAGGAGCGGCGTCGCTGTTTGTGATGCTAACCCTGATTCGTTGGTTTACCAACGTTCTCAGCCGACGTTTGCAGCCGATGGAAGAAATCTCGCCGTCAATGAAGGTGCTGACTGAAAAGTTCGTGCGGCTCGCGCTTTACACTTTGGCAGTCGTTGTGGCTCTGCAATCCATTGGTTTTGATCTGACATCAATCACGGTGCTGTCGGGTGCCATTGGCCTTGGCATCGGTTTCGGCATGCAAAAAGTAGTGTCCAATCTAGTGTCGGGCATCATCTTATTGCTGGATAAATCCATCAAACCCGGAGACGTGATTTCGGTCGGCGACACCTTTGGCTGGATCACCGGTTTGGGCGCGCGGTATGTCTCCGTGGTCACGCGCGAGGGCAAAGAACATCTGATTCCAAACGAGGATCTAATAACAGGGCAGGTGATTAACTGGTCGCATTCGAGCAATCTTGTGCGGCTGGATATCCCGTTTGGCGTGGCTTATGCCAGTGATCCACATCTGGTCCGCGAGGTGGCCAAACAAGCCGCTGCCAAGGTTAATCGCATTGTCAAAGTTCCGGCGCCGCAATGTCATATTGTTGGGTTTGGTGACAGCTCAATTGACTTGAAACTGCGGTTCTGGATACGTGATCCGTCGGCTGGGCTGACCAATGTGCGCGGTGATACCTATCTGGCGCTGTGGGATGCGCTGAAAGAAAACGACATTGAAATTCCGTTTCCGCGCCGCGATGTGACAATTTTGAAAGATGTCTGATCAACCAAGTGGCTTAAATATGTCCTCGGGGATCGAGGCGCGTTGCTTTAGAAAATCAATAAACAAACGTACCCGCGCTGATTGCAACGCCGGGGCCGCATATAGCAGGTAAATCGACGATTCCTCGGCCGTAAACTCAGGCAGCAACCGAATAAGGCTGCCGGCCTTTATGAATGGCTCAACCAAAAAACGGGGGTAATAGCTGATGCCCAACCCTCGGCGGCTGGCCTCAAGTGCGTGGAACAGGTTATTGGGACGATAACGTGGTTTAAACCGATAGGATTGCAGCTTTCCTGCCACCATAAACTGCCATGACTGGTTGTCATAGTTGGTGATAATATCATATTTCCCGAGCTGTTCCGGGTGGTTTGGCAGACTGCGATCTTGCATATAGTCGGTGGACGCCACCAACCATTTTTCATTGCTCAGAACTTTTTTAACGATCCAGTTGGACGGTCCTTCGGGGCGCAAACGCACCGCGACATCAATTTTGTTGGCCTCGAATTCTTGTGGTTTGTTGGCGCTTTCCAAAAAGATATTGATCTTGGGCCAGTTTTGCAGAAATTCGATGATCCAGTCGTTGACGCAGATATTCAGCATTCCCTCGGGGACCGACAGGATGATGTCGCCTGACGGGGCGTCTTCGATGCGTGACAGGATATTCAAATCTTGCGAAAGCCGTGAAAAATGAGGGGAAAGCTGGGAATAATAGGCGTCGCCTTCGGTTGTCAGCTGCAAGCGATGGGCGCTGCGGAGCAACAGTTTTACGCCTAACGTATGTTCAAGATTTTTTAGGCGTCGCGATAAAGTTGGCGCCGGAATGTTCAATTGCAGCGCCGCAGATTGCAAGCTGCCTGCGTCAACAATGGCGCAGAAATTGGATAAATCTTCCAAAGAGTTAGATTTCATTTATGAAATATCCTAAGTCAAAAATAACTATTTAACATAGTAAATGAATTTAATAATCGGTGTCCATAGATATTGCGAAAGGAAATAATATGCGATTTATCTCTCCGGCTGTAGCGCCGATCGTGATGGGGCTGACAATTATGTCGGTGATGATCTCGGGTATTCCGATCATTGTTTTGGTGCAAAAGATGCCGTTTGACAGCCCGCAGTTCTGGACCATTTGGCGTGATTTGGTTAGCAACACAGCGCCGTATGCAATGCCTATGGCGATTACGACGGCAATTATTGCGCGGCTTATTGTTGGTCGGTTTACGATCAAACCTGACGTAGCCCGTTAAACAGAGATTTTCTGTCGCGCCAGCCAGTTGATAAGCGCATAGCGCACAGATTGATCGCCCGAAGCCCGTGCCGTGTCGATCACCTTTCGGGCTTCGCTTAAATCAACCAAACGCAACAGATGTTTCACCGGCCCGATCGAGGCCGGACGCATCGACAGGCTGCGCAATCCCATTGCCGCAAAGGCCAGCGCCTCAACCGGTCGGCCCGCGTCTTCGCCGCAAAATGAAACCGGGGTGTTCAGGCTGTCGCACCGCGCAGCAATCTGTTCAATAAAAGTCAGAAAGCTGACATTCAGGGTGTCATAACGCCGCCGCACCAGTTCATTTTCACGGTCTGCGGCAAAGAAAAACTGTTTCAGATCGTTGCCGCCGATAGAAATAAAGTCGGCCATCTCAAAAAACTGATCGGGTGCGAACGCCAGACTTGGCGTTTCCAGCATCGCACCGATTTTGACATCCGATGGCACCGTATGCCCTTGTTTGCGTTCCTTTTCGATCTCGGCCAACAGCCGTGATCGGGCCTCACGGAATTCATCAAACTGGGCAATAAACGGAAACATAACCTGCAAAGGCCGACCATTTGCGGCGCGGATAAGCGCCTGCAATTGCATGCGCATCATGCCCGGTCTGTCTAGCCCGATGCGGATCGCACGCCAGCCCAGCGCGGGGTTGGGCTCATTGGTGCGTTTCATATAGGGCAGGGCTTTGTCTGAGCCGATATCAAGCGTTCTGAACACCACAGGCTTGCCTTTTGCGGCATCCATCACCCGCGTATAAAGCCGCGAAAGCTCACCTCGGCGGGGCACTTTTGAGCGGATCAGAAACTGCAATTCGGTACGGTACAGCCCGACGCCCTCAGCGCCTGACACCTCAAGGCTTGGCAGGTCGGCCATCAGGCCGGCATTCATATGCAGGGCAATTTCAACACCGTCAGTGGTTTTTGCGGGCTTGTCGCGCAATGCAGCATACGATTGCTGCGCTTCGGCCCGCATTGCCATCTTTTCACGAAAGGCTTTTGCAACGGTTTCTTCAGGGCGTAAATGCACCGCGCCAATGTCGCCATCCAGCAATATCGGATCATTGTTCAGCGCTTCGCGCGTGATTTTTTTCGCCTGAATAACCAAAGGTATTGCCAGCGAACGCGCGACCACCGCCGCGTGTGACCCAACCGAGCCTTCTTCCAGAACCACGCCAATCAATTTGCGGCCATATTCCAGCAATTCACCGGGCCCGAGGTTGCGGGCCACCAAAATGGCATTGTCAGGAATGCCACGTTCAGAGGCGTCTTCACGCCCCAGCAAAATCCGCAACAACCGGTTCGACAGATCGTCCAGATCATGCAGGCGTTCACGTAAATACGCATCCTTCACGCGAGCAAAACGCGACCTTGCAGAGCTTTGTTCTTTTTCAACGGCGACCTCAGCGGCCAGCCCCGAAGCAATGCTGGCCCGCATCCGCCGGCGCCAGCCTTTGTCTTGGGCAAACAAACGGTAAGCGATCATCACATCATGGTGGTCGCTGTTGGTTGCACCAAAATCCTTGGCCAAAATGCGGTCGATTTCCTTGACCAGCGCATCCAGCGCGACGGTCAAACGTTCGTCTTCAATATCGGGGTCGTCGGCAATCGGGTTGGCGATCACCACATGCGATTCGTGCAACAAAACCACGCCCTCGGCCACGCCTTCCTGCCCGATCACGCCTTTGACAAAAAATGGCCAAGTGTGTTGCGCAGCTAATCCCATATCGCCAGGGCCGGTAAAGGCGCCCAGCTCGGTCATTTCGGCGATCACCATCGCCACGACTTCGAGGCCGTAAATTTCATCTTCGGAATAAAGCCGCGGGGTTTTGTTTTGCACCACCAAAACGCCCAGAACCTCGCCCAGACGTTCAATCGGTACCCCAAGGAACGACGCATAAATTTCTTCTCCGGTTTCGGGCATAAACCGGAAACCCTTAGCATTGGGCGCATCGCGTTCATTGATCGGCAAGGCGCTTTCGGCGACTCGCCCAACCAAACCTTGGCCCACCCGCATGCGGGTTTGGTGGACAGCTTCGGGGTTCAACCCCTCAGTCGCGCAAAGTTCCAACGTGGTTTCATCACGACGCAGGTAAATCGAGCAAACCTCGGCGTCCATTGATTTGGCAATCAGGGTGGTGACACGATCAAGACGTTCTTGCCCTTCGCCAGCCTCGGCAAGGGATTCGCGCAGTCTTTTCAGCAGGGTTCGGGAATCTACCCCTCTGGAATCAGACATATTTACCTTTTGCTAAGTGGTTTTTCGAGCTCAAACGCATCATGCAACGACTGCACTGTGAGTTCCATGTATTTTCGGTCAACCAGAACAGAAACTTTAATCTCTGAGGTGGTGATCACTTTGATGTTCACCCCGTCATCCGCCAGATTTTTGAACATTTTCTGGGCCACACCGGCGTGTGAGCGCATGCCGATCCCGACAATTGAAACTTTGGCGACGTTGGTATCTTTGTCCAACTCGCGAAAGTTAATCTCGCCACGTTCCTTGGCGTCCATCAGGGCCTTTTCGGCACGGGGCACGTCAGCCACCGGGCAGGAAAAAGTCATGTCGGTGCGGCCTTCCTCAGAAATGTTCTGCACGATCATATCAACAATCACGCCGGCTTCTGCCAAGGGGCCAAAAATCGCAGCAGCAATGCCCGGACGGTCAGCAATTGAAATCAAGGTTAGTTTTGCCTCGTCGCGCGAACAGGCGACACCGGTGACTACGTTGGATTCCATAATTTCCTCCTCATCGCAGACAAGCGTGCCTGCATTTTCGTCATAATCTTCAAAGCTAGATAGTACCCGCAGGCGCACTTTGTAGCGCATCGCCAGCTCAACCGAGCGGGTTTGCAGAACTTTTGCCCCCAGTGACGCCAATTCCAACATTTCCTCAAAGGAAATTTTGCTGAGCTTGCGGGCCTTGTCGGTAATGCGCGGATCGGTGGTATAAATCCCGTCAACATCGGTATAGATATCGCAGCGTTCGGCCTTCAGCGCGGCGGCAAAAGCCACCGCGGTTGTGTCAGAGCCGCCACGGCCAAGCGTGGTCACGCGCCCCTCAACGCTGAGACCTTGAAAACCGGCAATCACTGCAACCT
>JAESRG010000123.1 GCA_016764785.1 Paracoccaceae bacterium | reverse complement strand
ACAATTTTTATACCCGGCAGCGTTGCGGCCATGGCATAAGCCGCCCGCGCGTTGGCCATCGGAATGCCAAACTTATTCTCGGCTTTGCCGGTGGCGATTTTAGCATGGGTTTTGGCATCAACATCAGGGTTAACCCGCAATGTAATCTTCGCAACCTTACCAAGGCGGGTGGCCACAGCCGACAGCACCAACAGTTCAGGTTCGCTTTCAACGTTAAATTGACGTATACCGCCGGTCAGCGCCAGCTCCATTTCATCAACGGTTTTACCCACACCCGAGAACACGATTTTGTCACCCGAAACACCCGCCGCGCGGGCCTTTGCGTACTCACCGCCAGATACAACATCCATGCCCGCGCCCATGTCAGCCATAACCTTCAGCACAGCCAAATTCGAATTCGCTTTCATCGCATAGAAAATATGGTGATCCATGCCTTTTAACGCCTCGTCAAACACCTGATAATGGCGCTGCAAGGTCGCGGTAGAATACACATAAAACGGCGTGCCAACTTTGGCAGCAATGTCTGGCAAGGCCACGTCTTCGGCGTGCAAAACACCATTTTGATAAATAAAATGATCCATAATTAATCCATAGGTCGAGAGCGAAGGAAAAGGTAAAGCGGCAGCCCGCAAGACAGGCCAATCAGGAATGTCGCGGGAATGGCAAGCAATGGCAAGCGGTCTTTGCGCACCACCGTTTCGGTGAAGGCAAACACCGTCAGGGCAACCGCCGAAATCGCCAAATCCCATGTTAGCGCCGTGGTTGCGCCGTTGATTGTCCAAGCCGCCAGCAGACCTGACAGGCCAAAACCGTTGGCGCCAGTCCAGCCCAGTAAAAAGATCATCGGCACAACAGCACCGATGATCGACAGGCATAGATATAATATTCTGAGTTTTGACATTCGCGGCCCTAGAAAACAGTTCCCATTTTCCTAGCCCGCCCCTGCCGCAGGTTCAAGTTATTCCACGTGAATATGAAAAATCGACCAGATCCAACGATCATCATTCATGTCAGCCAGATCTTCCCGCTCGGCACGGGGAAACACTATTTGGGTTGGCCCATAATCGCCCAGCGCAAACATATTTCCGTCACGGCTGTGGGCAATAACAGCGCCTGCATCGACAAGTTCATCAAGCGGCACTTCAATCGCGTACCCATCAAGGGCGCGCATGATAATCAGCGGATTGCTGTCCATATCGACGCCAGCAGCGTTCAAAACTGACCACAATGTCGGGCCCGAAAATGAATGCACCGAACCGCCCATGGGAAAGTCAGCAGAAATATCAACGACATCCAATGCGCTAAGACCAGCAAAATCAAATTGTGCAGCGGCTGTGAATTCGACATCATTATAGGTAAAGAACTTATCGAAATCCGGGTCAGAAGCACCACGGTTATGATTTTCAATAGCGCCACTAACGGTTAAAATAATTGGCCCTTGATGAGGGGTCTGCGCCATAAGTGGCGTGGCAAAAATGCTTAAAACAGCAATGGTCAGCGCCAGAAATTGGCGGCGTATAAAATTAGTCATGGGGTCTCCGGTCTTAGGGTGATGCAACCGTTACCACTGGCAACGGATCGCCTTTCACACCGCAGCCAGAAATCGCTGCCAGAGAGCCCATGAACAAAATTACCATTAAATACCTCATGACAATTCCGCTTTCCAAAACTTAATTTGACGGCGAACATTCTCGGGCGAAGTGCCACCCAAGCTTGTCCTACTCGCCACAGAGTTGTCTACCCCTAAAACTTCGTAAACATCATTATTTATATCTTTTTCAACACTTTGCATCTGTTCAAGCGTCAGTTCATGCAAATCACAACCCTGATCCTCGGCCATTTTGACCAACGCGCCGGTAACGTGGTGGGCATTACGAAACGGCATGTTCAGCGCGCGCACCAGCCAGTCGGCCAAATCAGTGGCGGTTGAGAAACCAGTGGCGGCAGCGATGCGCAATTCGGCTTCGTTCGGGCGCATATCTTGCACCATGCCGGTCATTGCCGCCAACGCCAGCATCAGGCTATCGGCCGAATCGAACACCTGTTCTTTATCTTCCTGCATATCTTTTGAATAGGCCAGCGGCAGGCCTTTCATGATGGTCAGCAACGCAATCAGCGATCCGTTAATACGGCCAACCTTGGCGCGAATAAGTTCCGCAGCATCAGGGTTTTTCTTTTGCGGCATAATCGACGACCCGGTTGAGAACCGGTCAGAAATAGTCACAAATTTAAACTGTGCCGACGACCAGATCACCAATTCCTCGGCCATGCGCGACAAATGCGTGGCACAAATAGACGCTCCCGTCAGGAAATCCAGCGCAAAGTCACGGTCGCTAACCGCGTCCAGTGAATTTGCTGCGGGGCGATCAAAGCCCAACGCTTTGCTGGTCATTTCCCGATCAATCGGAAACGACGTGCCGGCCAAAGCGGCAGCACCCAACGGCGAGGTGTTCATCCGCGCCCGTGCATCAATCATCCGCGATTTATCCCGCGCAAACATCTCAACGTAAGCCATCATATGGTGGCCCCATGTTACCGGCTGGGCCACCTGCAAATGGGTAAAGCCGGGCATCACCATATCGGCACCGCGTTCGGCCTGCCCTAAAAATGCCAGCATCAGGGCATCAAGGCTGATAATCACAGCATCAAACTGTTCACGTACCCACAGCTTAAAATCAGTCGCGACTTGGTCATTGCGTGAACGCGCGGTGTGCAATCGCCCCGCTGGCTCACCGATCAAATCGGTCAGACGCGATTCGATATTCATGTGAATGTCTTCCAAAGCTACTGAGAACGGAAATTCGCCGCGCTCAATCTCTGACAATATCGTGAGCAGGCCTTCCGAAATGGCGTCAGCATCGCTAGAGGTAATGATACCACAGGCAGCCAACATCGCCGCGTGGGCGCGCGAACCGTCGATATCTTGCTTGGCCATACGTTTATCAAACCCGATTGAGGCATTGATCGCCTCCATGATAGCGTCCGGCCCAGCGGCAAACCGCCCGCCCCACATTGCGTTTGATGTTTTTTTGTCAGACATTATAACCCTCGACTTTACCGGAGGCCCCATGAGAATTTTTGCCCCTATCGCCCTGCTATACGCTGCCCTGACTTTGGGTGCAATTCCTGTTGGCGCTCAGGAAATATCGGCCGAATTTCGGGCTGAGCTAATGGAGATGCGGGCGGACGACATGCGCAAGCTAAAGGTGCTGAAAACTGCGGGCGATGCGGTTGAAATTGCCTTCACTGACCCTGCGGGGGCCGAACACTTTCTAAGCGATACAAATGGTATGATCCGTGTGGTGAATTTCTGGGCGACGTGGTGTGCGCCTTGCCGCGAAGAAATGCCGCAACTATCTGAAATGCAAACATTGCTTGGCGGTGATGATTTTCAGGTGCTGGCCATCGCCACGGGGCGCAACCGACTGGAGGGGATTGAGCGGTTCAATACCGAAGCAGGCGTTGATAACCTGCCAATCCTGCTGGACCCACAAGGCGCGCTGGCAGCACAATATGGGGCGCTCGGGTTACCGTTAACAGTTATTTTGAACCGTGACGGTCAGGAAATTGCCCGTTTGACCGGTGGCGCAGATTGGATTTCGGACAGTGCGCTGTCGATTATCCAAGCAATCATTCGGCTTGATGGTTAATCAACGATGACTTTTGGGTAATAACCTTTCCTAAAATCTATCGAAAATAATAAGAACATTTTTAGAACAATTGGAGAATATTTACGTTCTCTTAACTCTTATGGGCGAGTTTGAAGATGAATTATACGCCCAACGGAGAATCGACATGCCCGCCACTCAAGACGATTATCAACTGGCAACTCCGCAAGCCGACCTTAAAATCAAGGCGTGTCGGGCCATGGTCAATTCCGCGATTTCCGAAGGGCGCGTCGGGCTGGCATTTCAACCTATCGTACGATCAGGACAGCGGCCACTCATTGCCTTTCATGAGGGCCTAATCCGTATTCGTGATCGGGAAGGGCGCACAATCGCAGCCTGTGATTTCATTCCGGCCGTCGAAAACACCACGTTGGTTCAAGAACTTGACCGCATCGCCCTTCAAAAAACTATGGATATGCTGCAAGCTGACCCGCGCCAACGGCTTTCGGTCAATATGTCACCGCATTCGATTAATGATCCGGAGTGGGTTGAAATTTTGGAGCGCAACGCTCGTGATTTTCCCAATATTTCAGATCGGTTAATCGTCGAAATCACCGAATCCGGCTCTATGCATGACCTAGACGAGACAGTCCAATTTATGGAACATGCGCACAATATCGGCTGTAGTTTCGCAATCGACGACTTTGGTGCCGGAAGCACTTCTTTCTCACATTTTCGCAAATTCAAGTTTGATATGGTCAAAATTGATGGACAATTCATTCAGGGAATTGACCAAAATCGCGACAATCAGGTTTTGGTTGAGGCTTTGGTGAAAATCTCACGTCATTTCGACATGTTTACCGTGGCCGAATTTATTGAAACGGCCGCCGAGTCAGCCATGGTGCAAAAACTGGGCATCGATGCGATGCAGGGGTATTACTATGGTCGATCAGCTAAAATGCCGATTTGCCTAAATACCAATGGCCACGCGGCGCCTATTGCCCAATCCTCATGAACCGCCGACAAGTTTTGCAAGTTGCGCTTGCATCTCAGACAGCTGGATTTTAAGCGCATCCAGTTCTGGATTCTTCTGAGACGTTTCTGTTTCCGAGTCAGATTTAGACGTTGTTTCCGGTTGATTATTTGCAAACGGCGAAAACATTTTCACGGCGTTCTCCATCCACTCAACATTGCCACGGGTCATTGATTCAAAATTTGTCATCAGTGGATTTGTGCCGATCGCGGCACCAACTTGTTCGCGCAATTTATCCTGATTGCGGGTGAAATTCTCCATCGATTCTTCCAGATAACCCGGCACGAACCCCTCCAGAGAATCTCCATAAAACCCGATTAGCTGGCGTAGAAATTTAATCGGCAGCAAGTTCTGGCCTTTTGATTCTTCCTCAAAAATAATTTGTGTCAGCACTGTGCGGGTAATATCGTCACCCGACTTAGCGTCTTTTACCACAAAATCCTGACCGTCGCGCACCATCTGTGCCAAATCATCCAAGGTTACATAGCTGGATTTTTGGGTGTTATAGAGCCGTCGATTGGCATATTTCTTTATAACTACCGGGTCAGTTGAATTCTCGCTGGTCATGGCCAAGCCTCGTTTTCTGAAGTTGCGGTAGGTTAGCGTTCTTTTTCGCAACTGCAACGTAAATTTCGCATATGCGAACAGTCAATTTATGTTAAAAAGGAATAAGCATGCGGGGAAATTCCGATGAAACAAGAAACCACTGAAGAAGATGCCCGAAAATTCCTCGACCTGTGGGAGGAAAACCTGTCACGTCTGGCGAGGGACGACATCGAACAACCTAATACTGAAAAAAAACCTGCTAAATGACACGGCAAAAACAACGCATAGGCAATCCGAGCCCGTTAATTTTCCACCTTGGCACTACAATTGCTGCGTATCACGCGGCGTTGATTGCAGGGAGTTCTAGCGATTTAGCGAATTTCCAATGGCATTCCTCGCTAACACATGCAGCACCAACCGCCCCGATAAACCGCGATGCCCTTATCCACGAGGTCGAAAATCGTCTGCGCCAAGTGACGTCGGGGCTGGAACTTTGGCAAAATCATCCACACCACAGAACCCTGACCGAGCCACCGGTAGTTTGGCAAGCTGGCGCTTCTCGGTTGCTGGATTATGGTGAAAAGACGCACGCCCCTCCGGTTTTGGTTATCCCGTCACTGGTAAACAAAGCCTATATTCTGGACCTGTCGGAACAAAAATCTTTGCTGCGCGACCTAAACGCCATGGGGCTGCGGCCATTCTTGCTAGACTGGGGCGCGCCCCAAGCAGCCGAACAAAAGTTTGATTTGGCAGCCTATATTCAGTTTCGCGCCCTGCCCGCATTAGCAGAGATCAACCGGATAACCGGAAGACCCGCCGGATTGCTTGGGTATTGTATGGGCGGAACCATCGCCGCCGCCATCGCACAGCTTAGCCCTGACATAAATGCGCTGGTCACAATCGGTGCGCCGTGGGATTTCTCAAGGGCTACGGGCACACGGCTTATGATGCAAAAATCCGGGGCACTAAATGACGGCCGCGATCTGCGCACCGCGCTTACTAATCTATCGACAACCTTTGGTGCGGTGCCCATTTCCTTTATCCAACATCTGTTTGCGAGTATTAACCCCATCCAGTTTGCCACCAAGTTTCAGCGGTTTTCCAAGATGGATATGACTTCAGAGGCCGCAAAAACCTTTGTGCGGATCGAAGATTGGCTAGCCGATGGCATCGCGCTATCTGGCCCCGCCGCCATTGATCTTTTTTTGCACTGGCACGTTCAGAACAGCATTGCTTCTGGCAATTGGCAGGTTAACGGCATCACAATCGATGCTGCAAAAATCGGCGTGCCAAGCCTGAATATCTGCGGTCGCAAGGACACAATCGCGCCCGACCATTCGACGCTTGCGTTGCCTGACCGAAATCATAATGCTCGGATTATTCGCCCCAATATGGGGCATGTTGGCATGATCATCGGGACCAATGCAAAAAAGGAAGTTACCGAACCTCTTGGAAGCTTCTTGCTTGAACACGCGTAAAACTAGTTAATGACTTTAGGGAAACTCTCCCCTATGCTGCACTGCACCAATGTTCGAATCAAGGAGATCCAATGACCCACATTGTAATAGCCTCAGCCGCTCGAACTGCCGTTGGCAGTTTTCTCGGCGCTTTTAAAAACACAGCAGCCCACGATCTGGGCGCGACCGTAATTCGCGAAGTTGTGGCGCGCGCCGGGATCGACCCAGCCGAGGTTTCCGAAACAATTCTGGGTCAAGTTTTGACCGCTGGTCAGGGGCAAAACCCTGCCCGTCAAGCCCATATCAACGCAGGACTTTCCAAAGATGCGTCGGCATGGAGCATTAATCAAGTTTGCGGGTCCGGCTTGCGGACCGTTGCGCTTGGGGCGCAGCAAATCCTATGTGGTGACGCGGAAATCGTAGTTGCCGGTGGTCAGGAAAGCATGAGCCTGTCGCCCCATGTTGCCAATCTACGCAACGGCCAAAAAATGGGCGATATGCAGTTTATCGACTCGATGGTCCGCGATGGATTGTGGGATGCCTTTAACGGATATCACATGGGCACCACCGCCGAAAATGTTGCAGCGCAGTGGGAAATCACCCGCGAAATGCAGGACATTTTTGCAGTTGCATCGCAAAACAAGGCTGAGGCCGCGCAAAAATCTGGTAAATTTGCTGACGAAATAGTGGCGTTCACCGTGAAAAACCGTCGCGGCGATATCGTTGTGGATGCGGATGAATATATCCGTCATGGCGCAACACTGGCAAACATGCAGAAATTACGTCCAGCTTTCGCCAAGGATGGCACAGTTACCGCAGCGAATGCGTCGGGTCTGAATGACGGCGCGGCCGCGTTGTTGCTGATGTCAGCCACCAACGCGGAAAAACGTGGCATTACCCCATTAGCGCGGATCGTATCGCACGCGACTGTGGGTCTTGACCCATCGATTATGGGCGTTGGGCCGATTTACGCATCGAAGAAAGCGCTGGAAAAAGCCGGCTGGAAAGCCAGCGATCTAGACCTCGTTGAAGCGAATGAGGCCTTTGCCGCGCAAGCTTGCGCCGTGAATAAAGACATGGGATGGGACCCTGAAATTGTGAACGTCAATGGCGGCGCAATTGCGATTGGTCACCCGATTGGTGCCTCCGGTGCGCGCATTCTGAACACGTTGTTGTTTGAAATGCAGCGTCGCGACGCAAAAAAAGGCTTGGCAACATTATGCATCGGCGGCGGCATGGGCGTGGCCCTGTGCGTTGAGCGCGACTAATCTAACGGGAGAGAAAATATGACACGAGTAGCACTAGTAACCGGCGGAACCCGCGGCATCGGCGCCGCAATCGCAATTGCACTGAAAGAGGCCGGATGTTCCGTCGCCTCTAGCTATGCTGGCAACGAAGAAGCGGCGGCAAAGTTCACAAACGAAACCGGCATCCCGACCTATAAATGGTCGGTTGCTGATTACGATGCCTGCGTTGAGGGCATTGCAAAGGTTGAAACCGACCTTGGCCCAATCGAGATTTTGGTCAACAATGCTGGCATCACCCGCGATGGCATGTTCCACAAAATCACCCGTGAGGCATGGAACGAGGTGATCGACACCAACCTGAACGGCGTTTTCAACATGACCCATCCGATTTGGCCGGGCATGCGTGGCCGTAAATTTGGTCGCGTCATTAATATTTCGTCGATCAACGGTCAAAAAGGTCAAATGGGTCAGGTGAATTATTCGGCCTCCAAAGCCGGTGATCTGGGGCTGACCAAAGCGTTGGCACAAGAAGGCGCGTTTGTTGGCATCACCGTGAATGCGGTTTGCCCGGGCTATATCGGTACCGAAATGGTGCGGGCGATTCCCGAAAAAGTACTGAATGAACGGATTATCCCACAGATTCCTGTGGGCCGTCTGGGCGAGCCAGAAGAAATCGCGCGTTGCGTGGTGTTCTTGGCATCTGACGATGCCGGCTTCATCACCGGTTCAACCATTTCCGCAAATGGCGGTCAGTTTGTCGTTTAACTGAACACACATAAAACACCTAACGCAGCGATTTTTCGCTGCGTTTTTTTTGACTGTCGCGACGATGGCAACCTGTGCTAAAGCACCCGCAGGCATTCCCACATAGGACAGTATTTTGAAAATTGGCATTCTGGAAACTGGAAAACCCGCAGAATCGTTGATCCCCGATTTTGGTGATTACCCTGCGATGTTTGAAAAACTGCTTGGCGATTTACTATCCGAAGCGTCATTTTTTGCTGTCAGTGTTGTGCATGGTGAAATGCCGACCGCACCTGATCAGGCCGATGTCTGGATCATCACGGGATCACGGCACAGCGCCTATGAAGACTTGCCTTGGGTCGATGTGCTGAAAGAATTTCTGCGGCAATGTATGGCACGCAAAGTGCCAATTGTCGGCATATGCTTTGGCCACCAGATTTTGGCAGAAGCCATGGGCGGCAAGGTTGAAAAATCAACCAAAGGCTGGGGTGTGGGCGTGCAAGACTATGCCGTCGAAAATACCTAAATCATCGCGACCCCCGTCACTAAAAATACGCAAAGCCTCTGAACTATTCCCACCGCCGACGTCATCCGCCAGTGGTCCAATGAGTAG
>JAESRG010000122.1 GCA_016764785.1 Paracoccaceae bacterium | reverse complement strand
CCGGCGGCCAAACGTCAATGGGGATATTATGTCTATCCCCTGCTGGAAGGAGATCGCTTTGTGGGCCGAGCGATAAAAATAACCCGTTTTGACGTCATTTTCGGGACAATCCCAATCGTTGTTGCGTTGCCCAACCCACGGCCAATAACATCACAAACAAGCATTTCACCGCTGGTGCTTCGATCAACGCGGCCTTGTAAAACATCGACAACAGCAACATTAAAAGCAAGGCTGCAATGGTGCGGTATCGGCTGGAGATATAACTGTCGACCTCTCGCTTAGCGGATCGGATCATTGACCGCACAGCCGCAAGAATGGTCAGTAGAAACATGCCGGTTCCGATAATTCCGGTATCCCACAACAATTGCGCCATCGCCGTAGACCCGAGTTTTAATGGCGCATATTGAAGGGCAATCGCCCCCGGGGCAATTGAGCTGCGCCGACTGGCCCCAATGCCATAGCCAAGCCATTTTCCTAGTGGATCATTGGCTACGTGCCCGGCCCAAAGGCTAAGCGACGCGAAACGCCCGACCTCCCCGGTTTCATAGTCAATATTATAGGGGTCCAACACATAATTGATCGATTTTTGGGCGCGCTCCAACGTTCCGACGCTATGGTTTTCACCATAACGCGCTACGTAATTGAACTGCTCATAAACACTGGACAACCCATAAATTGCCCCCAACAGCAATGCGCCATAGACAGCTGCCTTGGCGGGGTATCGCCTAATTCTAGGAAATTGTTGAACAATCAGCACCAGAGGCAGAAAGATAAAAAAGGCTTTGGTCTCACCGAGCCCGATGATGACAAAAACCACCGTAAAAATGGTCCACCAGTAGCGCGCAGATATCTTGCCCTGTTGATACAGATGCAACGCAACCGCCAAGGCGGCGACCATATACATCATCATATTGGCATTGCCGCCGCCGCCGCCGATCTGACCTCCGAATGTCCCGACAATGGAATCCCAATTGGTGGTGCCACGGATTAAAACGAACCGTTGGTGAAAAATAAACGGGAGCTGTAATACCGGAAGAAAGCACAGTGCCTTTTCAAGATCGGTAATGTTTACGCTGCCTTTTTGAAGAATTTTGGCAACACCAAATACAGCAACAAAAGACATGAAATAGCTGACCGAAGCCACGAAAAAACCGATTGGCGAAACAGAATTAGCAAGGGTAAAAATCGCCCATATCACCATTGTTGTGCCCAAAAACCGAATATAGACGGGCTGTTTCATGCCGCCCAGCCGTACAAAGTACCAAATAAATAGCGCCATCCCCATCACCGACGCGCCCCAAACAGCGGATGAAATCCCACCATAAAATTGCACCAAACCCGCCAGCACAATTGAAGTGCCTAAATAGGCCCACAAAACGATGCGCCCCGGCAGGGTTACAAATACGATCATTCCAAAAAACGCGGTGGGTATAAAACCAAAAATGAACAAGGCTGTCTGAAGATTTGTGACGCTGTAAACGGCCAGAACGGCCAGAACGGCCAGCGATAAAGCAAATGGCATCAATCCAACAGGTATTTTTGACACCATTTCCCTCAACAAAGCCATGCTAAAACCTTCATGTATCAAGCACGAAGGACGCGCTTTTCCAGCGGCTCAACAGGTGCTCAGTTGAAAACTCCTCAGCGGCAGCTAGATATGCGTCCTTATAGAAATGAGCGATTTCTGATTGTAACGAAACTGGAAGGGTAATGTCTTTTCGGGTTGCATTGACGCGGTGACGGGTGTCGACCTGCCGTTCCTGAAGACCCAAAAACTGAAAGATATCTTTCATCGTATTGTCATCAAACAAATCTTCATACAGTATAATTTTAACCTGTTCGGGGGCAAAAACAGACCGCAATCGGCCTATCGTTTTGTGATAACTACCCCGCAAGACAAACCGATCTGAGCGATAAGACCGTTCTAAATGATCAACTTCCGACGCAACACATAGGTCGTTATCATGGCCAATTTTGAAGCGGTTCTGGCGATGCATCCGCACCGCGCTCCAGCACCGCTCAACCGGGTCACGCATCAGATAAATCACCCGAATACGAATACCCCTCGCCTCGAATCCATCCCTAATTGACGCTAACGTTGTTTCGGGCAATCCTGCATATGACGGTGTAATATCTCCCGTAAGAATCGTATTTTTTTGACTAAGTAGCCCCGAAAAATAGGCATAATAGAAGCCAAGGTCTTGGTAAAATCGATCACGACGTTTCAACCTGATAAGCTGCCGAATGACCTTCGGGTTCAACAGACGGATGGGATTGCTTCTACGTGATGCGAATAATTGTGCGGCAGAGGTTCTAAATTCCTCACATTCGGGTACCGTCAGCGCGTCAAAAACGTGGTATTCTTTAAGAAACCCCATCGTTGTTTCGGGATTTTTTGCAAGCTGTTTATACAGCCAAGTCGTGCCAGCCTTTGGTGCACCAACCCCTAACAAAAAGGTTTTAGCCGTATTCTGATTTGCAATCGGCATCAGATTATTTGGCCTTTCCATGTGCCCAGATAGACAAATCTATCTTGAGCATATCTTCAAGCTGTCGAACGCTTGGCGCAAAATGTGTCTGTAAGCGAACTAAACCTTCGGCTGGGTCATCGCGCAATTTATCATCATTTTGCAACCTCAGGTAGCTCATTTTTAACTTAGATTTCAACGCCCCAGCAGGAATCAGATGCCGTAGTTTTTTGGCCAGTAGGTGCAGGGTCTGATGGCGAATAACGAGGGTTTTGTTGAACATCTCAAAATTGTAACTCCGATAGATCTCAGGGTCGACTTTCAGCTGTTCTGATAGCTTGACCATGAATTCCCTCGGGCTTTTCACGAGATCATCAAATATTTTGACATGCAATTTATCGGGTCCCAGAACCTTTTGCCAACGGGTGAGCCAATCTGGATAGTCACTGATGCTAAGTTGGTTCTGCGCATTGTAAAAGCTTGCGCGTGACCCGAAATACCTTGCCAGTTCGTCCATACGACCAGTCAAAAGATGCTCAACATAGGTGTTAAAAGACAGGCTGTGATCGAGTGTTGCAAAATTGTTTTTGGTTGCTTGAAACGACGACAAAATTCGTCTAGCTGGCTCTCGTAGCATCGCGATTGCCTGACTATTTGACCTGTTTTTCGCCAGATATGCGCGGGCAATATCCTGGAAAACTGTATGGGTTGTGCCCTCCAGCCATATTTTTGCGTTGCTATTAAAATAGGCTTGAAACCCTTCCATGCCGTCGTCCTGAAATGATTTTCCGTGGCGCTTATACAGCGGATAACCGTCGTCGATGAAATGATAGGTTTCCTTTTTGGTCGAACCACAAATATCAGGATGCGCCGCCAGCCAATTAAAAAGCGATGATGTCCCGGCTTTGGGCCAACCGATCAGGAATATTTGCGCGACATCACAGTGGAATCGAGCTGTGTTTGAGTTGTAATTATTTTCCACCAATCCGTCCTTTTTGCTTTTTCGACAGAATTTTCTGATACGCCTCGATCAACTTTGGCACCTGATAGGGCCACGCCATTTCTGTTTCAACGCGGTGACGACCAAAGCGGCCCATTTCGGCGCATTTTTCGGGGTCATCCAAAAGAATTTCAATCTTATCGGCAAAATCTATCGGGTCATTGGCCTTAGCGTAAAGCGAAGCGTGCTGCGCCGAATACCGGCCCTCAACGACGTCGAATTGAACAATTGGCTTTCCAAAGGCCATATATTCCAAAATTTTATTCATGGTCGATTTATCATTCATTTCGTTAACCCGATCTGGGTTTATGCAAATAGTCGCAGTGGAAAGTACCTGAAATAATGCCTGATCCGGCACACGTCCGGTAAAGGTTACAAAATCGTCCAAACCCGCGTCATTGCATTGTTTTTTTAGTGAAATAAGGCTGGGCCCACCGCCAACAAGACAAAATTGAATGTCATCGCGGCCCTTGGTTTTAACCAAATGCGTAACGGTTTCGAGCAACAGATCGATGCCCTCCTGATCGCCCATCACACCGACGTAACCAACCATATACTTACGGCCATTCCGCCATTTTGGCGTGTCAGGCTGGATAATCAGACGCGTCAGGTCTGGCCCGGACCGAACGATAAAAACGTTTTCCGGGGCCATACCACCGCGCCCGATCGCGATGTCCCAATAGCTATCATTTGTTGCAATTGATACGTTTGCAGACTTGAAGGTAAGCCACTCAAACGCCGACATTAGTTTCCAGAAAAACCCACGTTTGCCGAATTTCGCCTCATACAGTTCGGGGTTAATGTCGTGATGGTCAAACAGGTATCGCACCCCAAATACCTTGAACGGCAGGGCCACCAGAAAAATCAAATCAGGTGGGTTGCACCCGTGAATAACATCGATGCCACGGGTCAGCGCGATACGGATTGTTAGCACCGTCTCCCAGAAAAGCGCCGCGCCGTATTCCAGCAAATATCCAAGCGCACCGCTTGCATCCAGCGGCAATGAATGGCGATAGACCTTCACGCCCTCGCCCTCCCATATGCTGTCGTCAAACCCTGCACCTTTGGGGCAAATGACCGAAACCGTCGCGCCGGCGGCAGCCAGTGTTGTGGCCTCCATCCAGACGCGCCGATCAAACGGAACCGGAAGGTTTTCAACCACAATCAGGGTTCTTAACCCCTTTAGGGGCCGGCTTTCACGCAGTTCGTCAAGCGTCATTGAGGCCACACAGCTAACTGGCACATTGTCACGCATATTGGTATGTCCTGACAACGGGAAATGCCGACACATCTATCTGATCTATTAGGGTGTTTGTCGCGACCACCAAATCCCACGGTCCGCGCTCGGCTTCGGTTTGGTCGATCAAAATATTTCGGACCATCGGCAAGTGAGTATATGCATACCCCAGGTTCTGCCCGCGTAATTTATCGGGCTTCACAGCGGGGTCAAAAATCGAAAGCTGATACCCGCCTTCAAGCAATTTTCGCGCAATATCCACATTTGGGCTTTCACGAAGATCGTCGGTTTTTGCCTTAAATGCCAGCCCGACCAACAAGACACGGCCCCCCGCAGGTAGCGCCCGAATGATCCCTTCGGTTTGATAGGTTTTATGAGCTTCATTTGACGGCAAAAGACTGTTAATCAACTGGGTATTTAACCCGATATCTTGCGAAATGTATTGCAAGGCACGCACATCTTTGGGCAAACAAGAGCCGCCAAATGCCCCCCCCGGACGGGTGTAGTATTCCGAAATATTCAACTTGGTATCCGACACGAATATCTTGTGGATGGTTTTTACTGAAATATTCATTTTGTGGCAAATACGGCCAATTTCATTGGCATAGGTAACTTTGAGCGCATGCCACGTATTATCTACAAATTTGGTGATCTCGGCTTCGGCAAAGGTGGTATAAAAGACCGGCGCATCCAGGTTTTTATGCAATTCATCCATGATGTCTGAGCGCGCGCCGGTTTCAGTTCCGATAACGATCTTTGGAGGGTTAAAATAATCCTGCACCGCAGTCACTTCTCGCAGAAATTCCGGATTATAGACCAGCTCAATATTCTTAAGCCCTGCATCCGTCAAACAGTTACGAAATATCGGTTCAACCAGAATTTTCATTGTTCCGGGTCGGAAGGTTGATCGAAACGCAACGGTTAACGGCTGTGCGCGATCAGGCGAAACACCACGTGCGATTTGGCGCGTGACCTCGGCGATATACCCCATATTATGCGATCCATCGGTATTACTCGGCGTGCCAACACAAACAATTGCCAGATCAAAGCCCGTAAGATCGTCAAGTGACGTGCACGCATCGAACAGGCCGTTTCGTTGCGCTTGGGTCAATAAATCAGCGACTTCGGGTTCTAATATCGGGGGAATACCGTCGTTGATTTCTCGCACTTTGTCGGCGTTCACCTCAACCCCGACAACACGATGACCCTCTTTGGCCAAACAACACGCGGCGGTAAAGCCGACATAGCCCATTCCGTAAACTGCAATCTTCATTCAGAATACTCTTTCATTATTATTGACTTGAAGCAGGCTGGAGGCCTTACAAACCTTGGCCACGAAAAACCACTTTCAGACCGTTCCAGATGATCCAAAAATCCAAACGCAAAAGCCCCAGCGAGCTGCGTTTGAGAAATGCGTCGGCGTATTCATATTCAAAACGCGGGTCGCCCATATCGGCGGTTCCTTTGCGAATATGGCCCAACCCCAGAATCCCGCCCTTAAGAAGCCGCCGCGTGACATTACCTTGTGCAAGATCCCGCTCAAAATGATGAACGGCCAACGGGCGCGGGCCGACGATGCTCATGTCGCCCTTAAGGACCGAAAAAAACTGGGGCAGCTCGTCCAGATAATAGCTTTTCACAAACTGCCCGACATATGTCCGGCAGTCTTTGCGCCACTCGTTTTTATAGGCGTGCCAGTCGTTTTTATCTGCGAGTTCAGGATCAATGCAATCAACACGAATGACGCGGATTTTATACTTTGAAATGGGGCGCCCTGCGCTGATGGCAGTATAGTGATAGAAAACGGGGCCGCGATGCGCCGGAATGATGATCCCTTCGATTTTATAGGCCAGCCAGATCAGCAACAGGATCGGCGAGGCCAGAATCAACACAACCAAACTAAAAGCTTTATCAAAAATCAATTTCCAGCCGCTCGGCAACAAGCGATCTTTTAATCGAAAAATATGCTCATATTTTTCGATTAGCGCGTCAGTGGGCGGCTTATAGGGAAAAGCTTCTGACGGCTCTAGCGCATCAGCATCCATAATTTACTCCTATGCGGATTATTTTGATGAATTGGAGGCATGTTTGGACCGATGTTTGGAAAATTTTCCAATGACATTGGTCAGCCACACACGATTTGACAACCGTCAAAATCGCTGGTTATGGCTATTCAAAAAGTTAGGTTGTTAGAAACGGCGACCGGTCAGGTCCGCCCATAGCGGTCTTCATATCGCACGATATCATCTTCGCCGAGGTAACTGCCCGATTGCACTTCAATCAATTCAAGCGGCACTTTTCCGGGGTTTTCCAGTGAATGGACTTCGCCCAGTGGAATATATGTGGATTGGTTTTCAGTCAGAAGAATTGTTTCTTTGCCTTTGGTCACTTTTGCGGTGCCGCGCACCACCACCCAATGTTCAGCACGGTGAAAGTGTTTTTGCACTGAAAGTTTGGCACCGGGATTCACGGTGATACGTTTTACCTGATACCGCTCGCCCGCGTCAACACCGTCATATTTCCCCCACGGGCGATAGACTTCGCGGTGGAAATCGACCTCCGGACGGCTATCAGATTTCAGCTGTGCCACCAGTTTTTTAACATCCTGAACACGGTCTTTGGGGGCGACAAACACCACATCTTTGGTTTCAACAATCACCATATTTTCGCAGCCAACCGCTGTGACCAGCCGGTTTTGTGCGTTGATGTAATTTCCGGTTCCGTCCAGACTTACCACATCGCCGATCTCGCAATTGCCATTTTCGTCTTTGTCAGATGCATCCCACAATGCCGCCCACGACCCGATATCGCTCCAACCCGCGTCAAGCGGCACAACCACGGCATCGGCCTCTTGTCTGTTCATTGCGAATAAAATTGCATTGCAATGATATTAGTCAGGTGTCGTGTGCGAGAACAAACCATAAATATATCGCACCTTCAGCACGGCGAAATATTGGGTCACACAAGTATATAATGTCCGAAATTACAAACATAATATCTAATATTTTATACTTAGTGTCGCAAATTATTGATATTGGCAAAAAGCAAAGAAACGTAATTCATTGTTTTTACGCATATATATACGTGTGAACTTTTTGGCTTCAGCGGCTAAATGAGCACGTCCAGTTGTATGCTAACCTCATCATTGGTGCTGATTTTTTCCTTCTTTCGGACAGCGGCCTTGAGTGGCAGGAAATAGCATCCAGACTTTTTGTCGGGAAACAGCGAGGTGTTCCATTGGCTCTGGCCAATTTGCACAGCCACCCGCACCGACCCCCAGGCGGTTTTATTGGTGCTGGTAAAGAGTTTGATTTCTTCGGATAAGGCTTTGGGCACAGTGACAAAATGCCAGGCCTCTTTACCGGGGTACAGCCACAGGGCTGCAGTGAACGTAAAGCTTAGATCGTGTTGCATAATGTCGCCTTTCCCTTCTTGCGGATCTGTGCCGCGCTTCAGGGGGCGTTCTGGATCAGGCCCTGCGCCTAGAGCCAGCGGCGCACAGTCTTGCAATAGTCAAGATAGACATCGCCAAAACGGGCGGTCAGATAGCGTTCTTCGGCGGCAATCACCATTCGGTCAATGATCAGCGCCCCAAAGGGAATAAGGATCAGCGAAAGCGTTAAACCCAGCCCAAGGCATAGCCCGGTGACCAGCATCAACATGCCCGCATACATGGGATTGCGCGAAACCTTATAGACCCCGGTCGCAATCAAGGCCTGATCGCCCTGCCAGGGCAAAGCCGAGGTTTTGGCGCGCTTAAAAAGCCCCAGTGTCCAGAACTCAAGCCCAAGGCCGGCAAAGGCCATCACTGTCCCCACGAATTGAAGCCATAACGGCACCTCGAAACGCAAAACGGGGTAATATCGCGCCGCAAACCAGCCACCAAAGCCAATCAGGGCAAACAGCAACGGCGGCGGAAACACGATACCCGGGGATTGTGGTTTCTTATCGCTCATGAGGCCAATAAGCCGTCCGAGGTGTCGCAAGGATCATGCTCGGCGACAAAATGATTGGGCGTCACCTCAACCAATTGCGGGCGGTATTGGTCAACATCAGGATCATCAATCTGTTTGGATTTCAGAAAATGCAAAGAAGCCCGACTATCGAGCGGCGAAGGCAGATCGCCTTCCAAATGGATGCGTTTGCGGGCCCGTTCCGCTTTGGGGTCTGGAATGGGCACGGCACTGATCAGCGCCTTGGTATAGGGATGGCGCGCATCGTCATAAATGGCGGTCCGTCCGGCCATTTCCACCACGCGGCCCATATAAAGCACCATCACCCGGTGCGAGATTTCGCGCACCACGGCCAGATCATGGCTGATAAAGATCATCGCCAGATCAGCAGAGGCTTGTAAATTAATCAAAAGATCGATGATTTGCGCCTGTACCGACACGTCCAATGCAGACACCGCTTCGTCACAAATCACCAGCTTGGGTTCCAAAATCATCGCCCTAGCGATGCCAACACGCTGGTTTTGACCGCCGGACAGCTCGTGCGGATAGCGATTGATCATGGCCGTATCCAGATCAACACGTACCATGGCTTCGCGGATCGCGGCCAT
>JAESRG010000121.1 GCA_016764785.1 Paracoccaceae bacterium | reverse complement strand
AATTCTTTATGCACAAACCCTTGAGACTGACCGATGATTGGCAAAGATTTGTGCACAAATGTTGCCAGCCCCCATTGCGAGTCAAACCGGGTGTCCCCGTCCCACAAGTCGCCTTGGGCGGCGGGGCAAAAGATGGCCACATGATTCGGCAGGGCTGATGATACCTCATCAAAAAACAGGGCGCGCTGTTGGAGTTCCTGGCCATTGTCGCGGTAAGTCAGCCACGATTTTCGGGATAACGGAGTATGCAAGACCTCTTGCAGGCACAATACATCGGGCTGAGCATTTTGCAGATATGGAATAAGCTGGTCGTGCATTTTGCCGCCCCAGCCGTTTAAACACATGATTTTCATGAGCAGGACTTTAACGTCCAGTCGGGGTGGGCTGCAATTATTTTCTAGTCTGGTGGCCGCATTAAGGAGACCGGCCATTGTGGCGCAGTCTTATCTTAGTAAAGATCCACGCGGAACGGAGTGGTTGTCCAATACAAACCGGCAAGGAACACCAGTCGGTCAATGCGACCTGTCGGCGCCGTAACGCCGAACTGAACAGCAACCCGATCAAGCGCGGCTTGGCTGCCAGCGCCAAACGCGCCGTCAACGGTGATGTTCTCACCAAAATCAACGATAAACTGTTGTGCTGCGGAATCGAGCAGGCTGCGATTTAAACCACCCAACAGATTGCGGGCCTCATTTCCGGCGGCAAGGTCGCTAAGCGCGGCTGATTTAGCGGCAAATGTTGCGGCTTCAAACCGTTCAAACCCCGTTGGGCGCTGATCTTGAATTGTATAGGCAGCGCCAATGCCCGCCCACGGATCACCACGCTCAATGCCCACCTCATACCATTCCATAGCCTTTTCGGCTGAACCGGAACGCCCCAGTTCGCCGCGCTCATACATCAACCCAATATTTCCCGGTGCATTGGGGTGACCACCGGTTGCGGCCTGGACAAACCAGTCATAAGCAACCTGCGCGTCTTTGGCGGTTCCACCTAAGCCATCGCGATAGACCAGACCCATATTATTGAATCCGTAAATGTCACTGCGGGCCGCGCTTTCGCGTAAATACCGCAACCCGCGTTCAGCATCAAACCAATCGGAGTCTTCGTCCAGATAAAAATACCCGAGTTCATTCATGGCAAATGTATGCCCGACTTCGAGCGAACGCATCATCAAATCATAACCCTGTTGGCGCAGGTCTTGATTGGTCTCAAAACGTAAAAGTTGCCGTCCGAGTGCATACATTGCATAAGGGTCGCCCTGATCTACACCGATGATATAATATGCCAATGCCTCGTCTGGAACTTGCGCGTTTGAAACACCACCAGTGCGTTTGGCTTCATCGGCAATGGCATTACCGATGGCAACCCACGCGCGGGTATGGCCCAGATCGCGGGCGGTTTCAAACGCCGCGCGGGCTTCGTCAAAACGACGGAGCGCGCGATATGCGCGACCAAGCTGGTAATGAAAACGCCCGATTTCGGGGTTTTTCTGAACAGCCTCCAGACAGACGCGCAGGGCAATTTCGGGCCGTATTTCGTTGGCATAACGGGTTAGCCCCGACCCTTCAGGGTCAAGATGATCGCCGGCTTCGACGTCGCAAGGGCTGCCTTCTAGGGCAATGCGCACCACCTGTTCCTGACCGTTGACCAAGACGGTAAAATCATCGGTAAATGCGATGTTTTCAACGTCGGCACCGTCAGTTTGCGGCATCGCATTTGAATATAGAATCTGGTCCAACCCACGGCTGACAGCTCCTGTCATATCGGCCGGAATTCGAGAACCATCACCCTCAAGAAACGCCAACCGACCGCCAACCGGCTGCCGAACAATCGACAGCGTGTCGGTCTCAGAGAGATCAAGTGCTTCGCGCAGCGCAGCGCCAATTTCGATCTCGGGGCTAAGGGTGGCTTGCAACGCAATGTCGATCGGGGCGGCAGTGGTTTCAGATTCCGGCAGGTCAACAACGTTGCCTACAACGGCGAGGGTGCGCGATGCGCCGCCGGATTCCATCACTTGGGTATTTAGCAAAATCGCCTCGGTCGGGCGGAATGAAATTTGTTCAACAAGTGTGGAACTTTCCCACGGCACCTGCTGGCCGTTGGTGCGCTGATAGACCAATCGCCGGACTTCCTCCAGAATACCGGTAACGGTTTTGTCGGGGTTAGCGCTGGCGGTTTCAATCAGGGCAGCGGTGAAAGGACTATTGTCACCCTCGCCGTCGAGGGCAATCTGACCCGGCGAGGTCGAAAATGCCAACAGCGAATTTACTGGCGCAGACAGCGTCGAAAACCCGTTGCGGGATTCACTAAGTTCATTTCCCGCGCCAGAAAGGGATTGCAGGTTGGCAAACGGATTGTCGCGGCAACTATCAAGGATAATCAACTGTACGCGGGCCCGCGCGCCGATGATGGCCACAAGGCTTTCCAGAGAAACAGTTTCAAACGGCACGTCATAGGCGGTATCAAGATTAGCATCGACCGGAACGATGTAGTTCCCCGCGCCGATCTGCAGCCCGTGGCCTGCATAATAAAAAATGACTTCGCTTTGCTTGGAAACATCAAATAAAACGCGGCGTAACAGTTCCTCAAACCCCAATTTTGTGAGGTTATGACGCTCAATCACCTCATAACCCTGATCGCGCAGAAAACTGGCCATCAGGCGGGCATCGGCATTGGCGTTGGCAAGATCGGGGGCGGTTTCGTAATCACCGTTGCCAATTACAATCGCATAGCGTTCGGCTGCGCGGGTCGACAGGTCAATCCGAATTTCGGGCAAGCCAAGCACGCCGGAGCCACGCACAAGTGTCTGTGCAGATAGGTTAAATGGAAAACAAACAGTCGTTGCAAATGCCAAGCCAGCAATGGTTTGACGCAGCCTAATGGGCCGATAAATCATTTTAAATCCTTTGTATTAAATGAAGTCTATGAACCCCATCCTCCGCTGCCACCACCACCACGGGGTTCTCTTCGTTCTCTCGGGGCGCGAGGGGTTATAGTGACAACAACTGTTTCGCCCGTAACTGGATCAACCGTCGTTTCTGGCTCAAATAATTCACAGCCACTAACAGTACTAAGCGACGCAAACAGGATCGCGCCTAAAACAGATTTCTTTAAAAACTTCATTGGGTCCTCGCCATTTTCTTACATAGATCAAAAAAAATATGCTGATCCAGCTAAACGCTACCCGATTTTCCATTCTCTGGCAAAACGTTTATTATCACGATTTTCGGCGGTGATTGGCTGATCTGACCGTAAGTTTCTGGATATTTGCATAGATGCTGCCATATGAATGATTGTACCCAATCGGAGAAATTCAATGAAAAATGCCGTCATCCACAGCATATTCGGGCTGGCACTTGCGCTTTGTGCAGGTCAGGCATCCGCTGATTGGCCCACTGAAAGCGTCATGATCGGGGAACGGGATCATCCCAAAATCGTGGCGCGATTTGGGGGAATGATCGACGACGGGCCGCTGGCGGATTATGTCCGGCGGGTTGGGCAGTTGATGGTTGCGGTATCTTCCCGCCCCGATGAAAACTGGCAATTCATCGTGCTGGACAGCCCTGAAGTGAACGCGTTCGCCCTGCCCGGAGGGTACGTTTATATCACACGCGGTTTGCTGGCACTGGCCAATTCCGAGGCGGAACTGGCGGCGGTGTTGGCCCATGAAATTACTCATATTATTGAAGAACACGTTGAAAACCGCGCGGCTGCCAATCAAGATGCCGTGCTTGACGGGGCGCTGGGCGCCCTGGTTGACGGTTTGTTCAGCAGCGATAGTTTTGGTGACATTATGCGCAATAATATTGAATCGGCGCTTGGTGAAATTGGCGCGAATTCGCAGGAGCAAGAATTTGCGGCAGATCGTGGCGGGATCATTTTGTTAGAACGCGCGGGTTACAATCCGCATGCGCAGGCTGAATTTTTGGGATCAATGGCGGCGAATTCAGCGTTAAGGGCAATCATGGCCGGGCGCGGGTTTGACCCTGAAAAAGTGCCGTTTTTCGCAAATCATCCAGCGCCGGCTGAACGCCAGATTATTGCACGTCAATTGGCGGGCCAAGGGACCGGAACAGATAATATCGACGCATATTTGGCCATGATTGAAGGGCTGCTTTATGGCGATTCCGCCCAGCAGGGATTTGTACGTGGTCAAACGTATTTTTATCCGGTGCTGGGTTTTACCTTTACAGCACCGCACGGCTTGCAGATTCAGAATCGAGCGCGGCAGATCAATATTATCGGGCCGCATGGCAGCACATTGGTGATGACCGGTGCCCGCGATACGGGCGGCTCGTTGCGCGATTATGTGTCGGAATGGGTTGGGTCTATCCCGCGCCGAGAACGCATTGGGCGGCGGATTTCACATGTCCAACGGTTGGATATCAACGGGCTTGAGGCGGTGACCGGCACCATCGGGTTACGCCGGAATGCGCGCCGCGGCGATCTGCAAATGACGGTGATCCGGTTCAACGGTAAACTGATCCGCTTTGCCGGATTTAGCCGCAGCCGCGATACCGCAGCGCAAAACCTGTTGATGCAAACGGTTGAAAGCTTTGTCGCGCTGGGGCCAGACGCTGCCAGCCAGTTGCAAACTTACCACATTGAGATTTACGAGATCCAACGCCGCGATACCGTCGACAGTCTTGGCGCGGCATTTCCCCAACAGGGCTTTGGCCCCGAAATGCTGCGGGTCCTGAACGGGTTGGAGGACGGCGAGGTTTTGGAAACCGGCATGCCTATCAAGATACTGGTGCGCTAATTCTAGCGTAACACCAGCACCACAATGGCACCAATTGTGCCGCCCAGCACGATGGATTGCCAGCTAAACCAAGGGTTTTTCCCGGGCGCAATATCTGGCTGGCTCGCCTTTAGTAAGGCCCGTTCAGCGATCTGCGGCAGTTGTGGACCAAACCGGGCCAGCACCCGCGCGGTGGCGACCAAATCGCGCATCACTGCTTTTGGACCAAGCGTATCGCGAATATAACCCTCAACCACTGGGTGGCTGACCTCCCACATATTCATCGCCGGATCGAGGGTCCGGGCCACGCCTTCAACCACCACCATGGTACGTTGCAGCAAGATCAGCTCGGTGCGGGTTTCCATGCCAAACCGCTCGGTCACGTCAAACAGGTGCGACAGCAGCCGCGCCATAGAGATATTATTGGCATCCTGCCCGAAAATCGGCTCGCCGACGGCGCGCAGGGCTTGGGCAAATTCTTCGACATTCTGGTCCGCAGGGATGTATCCAGCCTCAAAATGCACCTCGGCCACGCGACGATAGTCTTTCTTCAGGAACCCGAACAGAATTTCGGCATAAGCGCGGCGGGTATGGGCATCAATGCGGCCCATAATGCCAAAGTCAAACGCCACCAGATCACCGTCTTTGTTGAGTTTCAGGTTGCCCTGATGCATATCGCCGTGGAAAAAACCATCGCGCAGCGCGTGGCGCAAGAAAAGTTGGATGATCCGTTGAGAGAATTCCACCGGGTCAATGCCGGTGGCCAAAATGGCGTCAACATCGCCCAATGGCACGCCCTCAACCCATTCAGATGTCATCACGCGGCGCGCTGACAGTGGCCAGAGCATAGCGGGAACGGTAAACCCTTTGTCGTCTTTTGTATTTGCGGCGAATTCGTCACCCGCGCTTGCCTCCATGCGCAGATCAAGCTCGGCCTCAACGATGCCTTGAAAATGCTCAATGACGGCGGTGGGCTTTAATCGGCGCGAAAACGGTGCGAAAATCTCGATAAACCGCGCGACAAAATGGAAAGCATCCACGTCGCGCATAAAGGCTTTTTCAATGCCTGGCCGTAACACTTTGACGGCCACCGTTTGGCCGGTTTCACGGATAACCGCCTTGTGGACTTGCGCCAAAGACGCGGCGGCGATGGCTTCGGGGAATTCGCTGAAGACATCCGAAACCTTGATATTCAGTTCTTTTTCAACCTCGGCAATCGCGACGTCCAGCGGAAAGGCTGGCAGGCTGTCTTGCAGGACCTTTAGTTCATCCGCCAAGGCGTCGCCGACCACATCGGGTCGAGTGCTCATGAGCTGGCCAAACTTGATATAGGCCGGGCCAAGCGCGGTCAAAGCCCGCAAAATCGGCGGCTGTGTTGGGTCACCTTTCAGGCCCAACCAGCGAAACGGCCAGACAATAACCCGCGCGGCAATTCGCAACGATTTGGGTGCGTCCAGCGCGTCTAGGGCGATTTGCATGGCGCCTGAACGTTCAAAAGTGGCGCCGGTGCGGATCAGACGCCAGATGTTATGTGGGCCTCTCATATTTTCCACCCCGAATGCAGGGCGGCGATGCCCATCGACAGGTTGCGATATTTGACTAGATCAAAACCGGCATCCTCAATCATTTTCTTGAAGACGTCTTGTTTGGGAAATTTACGAATGGATTCGACCAGATATTGATAACTGTCTCGATCATTGGCGATCAGTTTGCCCAACTGTGGAATCACGTTGAAACTATAGCGATCATAGGCCCATTGCATTGCGGCGTTTGGAATGGCCGAGAATTCCAGCACCATAAACCGTCCGCCGGGTTTCAGCACGCGATAAGCTTCAGCGATTGCATCAGGAATGCGGGTGACGTTGCGAATGCCAAAACTGATGGTGTAAACGTCAAAGGTGTTATCGGGAATTGGCAGGGCCATCGCATCGCCAACAACCCAGTCCAGACGATCACCCATTTCAGCGGCCTCGGGGCGTTTTTTGCCTTCAATTAGCATGGATTCGGTCATATCCAACACCGTGGCAACAGCGGTATCGCCGGTTCGCGCGTTGAACTTAAACGCAATATCGCCAGTGCCACCCGCCACATCCAGCAAACGCTGGCCGGGCCGTGGGGCTAGCCAATCCATCATGGCTTCTTTCCAGATACGATGAATACCAAGGCTCATCGCGTCATTCATCACGTCATATTTGCTGGCAACATTGGTGAAAACACCGTGTACCATGCCTGCTTTTGCGTCTTCATCGACTTGCGTAAAACCAAAATGGGTTTTGCGATTTTCGCTCATGGGTCTGGCCTGTTTGTTAGTCCTGTAACCTTTATCGCTTTGCTGGTCGGGTTTCAATGGCGGGGCAGTGGCGCGGCGGTTACTTTTCGGACAGGGCGAGTTTTAGACCCAAAAGGCCAAAACAGGCAGCAAATGAGCGGCGGAACCATTTCAAGACCGTTGGTCGAGAGGTCACGTAATCACGCGCCAGCGATGCCAGTGCGCCATACGCGATGAAAACCACAAAGGTCATCAGCATGAATATTGCCGCAAGGCTGGACATCAACGCCAAGCCGTTTTCGGTTCCGGCGGGGATGAATTGCGGCAGGAAGGCCAGAAAAAACAGCGACAGTTTTGGGTTCAGGACGTTCAGCAGTGTGCCGTTTATTATAACCTTCAAGGGTGATTTTTTCGGGGAATCGCCGTCGACTGACAAGCTGCTCTCGTCGCGAAAGATACTCCATGCCATGAACAACAGGTAAGCCACCCCAAGAAATTTGATGGCCTGATAAGCCAACGCGCTAGTGTGCAAAATTGCGGCAAGGCCAACGATGCTGGCGATAGCAGCGGGCAAAATGCCAAGCGTACAGCCAAACGCCGCAAGGATGCTTTGTCTGAAACCCCGCGACAGGCCGATTGACAGGGTATAAATCACGCCAGTGCCGGGCAGCAAAACGACGATCAGCGATGTAATTAGAAATTCAGGGCTCATCAGATGTCCTTTGCAGTATCGAAATATGCGTATCGCCGTACTTGCGTTGGTCAAGCAACCTGAACCCTTGGGGCGGGGTCACGGGGTTGTTTTCCTCCCAAATCACAAGGGCATTGGCGGTTAGCCAGCCGCCCTGCTCACAGGATTTCAGGGCTTTTTCACCCATTTTCTTGCCATAGGGGGGGTCAAGAAACACCAGATCATAGGGGTCGCCACGGTTTTCACCCATGCGGGTCGCGTCACGACGGTATAGTTTGGTCTGGCCAATCATCTGCAAAATATCGATGTTTTGCCGCACCAATGCGCGAGACTTCACGCCGTCATCAACAAATAATGCGCGCGTCGCACCTCGGCTGAGCGCTTCGAACCCCAGCGCGCCAGTGCCCGCAAACAGGTCCAGCACGCGGGTTCCCTCAATAACAGGGTAATCGCCGTGGGCGAGCAGATTAAACAGGCTTTCGCGCACTCGATCACTGGTGGGACGCAGATGCGCGGCGTGGTCGCCCTTGCCAACATTTGCAAGGGCCGTGCCTTTGAATTTTCCACCAATGATACGCATGTCAGGCCTTTAGCAAAGATTTAAGATCAGTCTCAGGGTTGGCAATTAGCGCCGGATCGGGGGATTTACCAGCCTCGATCAAACGTTTGCCGATCATATAGCTGCGCGGATCGTTCATCGCATCAACCGCCAATAATGTGGCCCTGCGATAATACCAGAACGAGACTTCACGCCCAGCCCCACGGGTTATAATCTGGTCATAACCGGTGTTCAGCCCCGCGATTTGCAGTTTGGTGTCATATTGATCAGACCAAAACCACGGTTTTGGTAGATATGACTTGGCATTACCCAGCATATTTGCCGCAACGACACCCGCTTGATCAATGGCATTACCCACGCTTTCAAGCCGGATTTGCGCGCCGTTATGCGGAAAAGACGCGCAATCCCCGGCCGCATAGATATCTGGGTCAGAAGTCTGACAAAACGCATTGGTCTTAAGGCCGTTTTCAAGGTCCAACCCAGCGGCTTCGGCAAGGCTGGTATCAGGCTGAACGCCCACTCCGACGATGACAAAATCAACCGGCAGCTCAGATCCGTCGGTCAGGGTTGCCGAGGTCACGCGGGTTGTGCCGTTCAGCTGCTTCAGCCCGACGCCCTCACGTATTTCGACACCATGGCTTTGGTGCAGATCGCGGAAATAATCCGACGTTTGGCTGGCAGCAACCCGTTGCAAAATACGGTTCGACATTTCAACCAATGTTACCTGAAGGCCAAGCTTGCTGGCCACGGCGGCGGCCTCAAGGCCGATATAACCGCCACCAATGATTAATACACGTGCGTTTTTGCGGAACTCCGGCTCCATCGTGTTGGTGTCTTGCAGGGTGCGCACCACATGCACAGCCTCAAGATTTCCACCGATGGATGCGGGCAAACGGTTGGGTAATGCGCCTGTAGTCAGGGCTAGTTGGTCGTATTCCAGCATGGTGCCAGTGCTAAGCGTAATGGTTTTGCTGACGCGATCAATCGACGTGACACGGGTGTCGGTCAGCAATTTGATGTCGTGGTCACGGTAGTAATTTTCGGGCCGCAGAAACAGACGTTCAACCGCCATATCGCCCAGCAAATAGGCCTTAGACAGCGGCGGGCGTTGATACGGCGGCG